>CADCLV010000005.1 GCA_902802325.1 Oscillospiraceae bacterium
CAAAACAAGATACAGATATTCCGACTCTGTTTGAAGATGACTGGATCATCGTATGTGAAAAGCCCGGAAACCTGGTCACCCATCCTTCCTGGCAGCATATGGACGACTCGCTTCTTCAGCGGCTTTGCGACCAGAGGCTTCATCCGATCATGAGACTTGACCGGGAAACCTCCGGACTGATCGTCATCGCCAAAAACGGCTACGCGCATAACACGGTCTCCAAGAAAAAGATGGAAAAGGAATATGTAGGTATAGTATACGGAGAATTCGATCCTCCGGAAGGCACCATTGACCAGCCGATCGGAAGAGACGAGAACTCTATCATGATCCGGATCGTCCGTCCGGATGGCCATCCTTCCGTCACCCACTATAAGACGATCCGCACGATTCCTGAAAAGAATATGTCTGTCGTCTCCTACAAACTGGAGACCGGACGATGCCACCAGATCCGTGTTCATTCCCTTTTCCTGGGACACCCTTTAGTCGGAGACGGTCTATATGGTCCGAAATCTAATGACTTCCCCAATCCCGAAATGCCGCATATCGAAAATGAGGAACATATTTCCCGCCAGGCACTTCATGCCTGTAAGCTCGGCTTCTTTCACCCGATCACCAATGAGTGGATGGAGTTTCATTCTGATATGCCCAAGGATATGCAGGACCTTATTAACGGATAAGCAGTTCTGCTAAATATCAGTCTTATCTTCTCTCTTCTATCAGGTTCTTTGCTAAGACACGGGACATGGCATCACCGGAATTACCGGAAAGAAGTCTGGCCACTTCTGTGATCCGTCCTTCCTCGTCCAGTTTCTGCACACGGGTTTTGGTACGTTCCCCGCTCTGATCCTTTGAAATAAAGAAATGTGCTTGCGCCGCAGCCGCGATCTGTCCCATATGCGTTACGCAGAACACCTGGTGATACTTGGCTAGTTTCTTCATAGCTAAAGATACCGCCTTGGCAGCTTCTCCGGAAATACCTGCATCCACTTCATCAAAAATCAGTACCGAGGTCTTATCTGCCCGGGCAAGGATCGTTTTGATTGCCAGCATAATACGGGCGGCTTCACCCCCGGACGCCGTCTTGGCCAACGGCTTCAGATCCTCACCCTTATTTGCCGTAAAGAGGAATTCCACTTCATCATATCCGTTTCTACTAAAGAACCGTTCTTTCGGTCGCTTGGTAAAGCATACCTGGAAAGAAGCATGCGGGATCTCCAGTCCCGAAAGTTCTTCTACGATCTGCGAAGATAACTTCTCCCCGGCTTTTTCCCGGATTGCGTGAAGCCTATCTGCCAGGACCAGAAGTTCCTGTTCGATACGGACACGTTCTGCATTTAACTTTTTTAATCTGGCATCTCCATGACTTAACAGATCCAGTTTCTTCTTAGCTTCATCCAGGAAAGACTGCATACCTTCAAATGTACCGCCGTATTTCGCCATACAGTTACGAAGTTTCTCCAGTCTTGCCTCGACTTCATCGTAGGACTCCTCTTGAGAGATCTCTTCCTTCCGAAGATCCGTATGCATGCCTTCCAGATCCAAAAGGATCGAATGGAATTGTTCAGCCGGAGCTTTAAACTTCTCATCCATCGAAGAGAGTTCATCCAGATGGGCTGCGGCATTTTGGAGCGCACTCATCGGCGAATCGGACTCTTCTCCGGAGATCGCATCCAGTACATATGACAGATGGAGATTTCTCTTCTCGGCGGTCTTAAGAAGTCGAAGTTTTTCGGAAAGCATCTCCTCTTCTCCTTCTTTGAAATTTCCGTCTTCGATCTCTTTGATCTGATAACGGAGAAGATCCTGCATCTGAAGACTCTTCTGCGGATCAGTCTCATACTGTTTTCTTTCTGTCAGTACTGCTCTATATTCTTCCAGCTTATCCTGAAATGCCTGAAGATGAGGTTTGATCTCCTCTCCCAGATACGCATCCAGCATGGAAAGATGGGTAGACGGATCAAAGATCGTCTGCTGGTCATGCTGTCCATGTATATCCACCAGGAAACTGCCAATACTTTTTAAAACAGAGACCGGCATCGTCCGTCCATTCACACGAACAAGTGAACGTCCGTCTTTGGAGATCTCACGCAAAAGGATCAGCGTGTCTTCCTCGACTTCGATCCCGTACTCGGAAATGATCTCCGAAGGGATCACGGAAGAAACATCATCAAAGACCGCTTCAATGATGGCTTTATCACAATCTTTACGGACATACTCCCGTCCGATCCGGTGACCCAATAGCGCTCCGATCGCATCAATGATCAGAGACTTTCCGGCGCCGGTCTCACCGGTCAGGATGTTCAGTCCCGCCCCCGGTGTAAAGGACGCATGTTCCACTATGGCAAAATCTTGTATCGTAAGGGAAACCAGCACTATTTCTTTCCTCAGAAATCCGCATTGGCGCGGTTATTCATATCTTTAATGGTGGCGTTGATCGCCAGGGCATCTTCGTTACTTGGCGTGGCAATAAAGATCGTATCGTCACCGGCTATTGATCCGACAACGCCATTCAGATGGATGGAATCCAATGCCGACGCCGCCGCATTGGCCATACCCGGAAGTGTCTTAATGACGACCAGATTCATGGCTACTTCACTTGAAAGAACAGAGTGGGCAAATACAGAAAGAAGTCTTCCCGGTGCCACATCCCCGGTCCGGTCCAGCACACTGTACTTAGTTCCTCCGGAAGGAAGCGTCACTTTGATAATTCCCAGATCCTTAATATCTCTGGAAACGGTTGCCTGCGTTACCTGCCAGCCTTCATTTTCCAATGCTCTGGCCAGATCTTCCTGGGTGCTGATCTCTTTGGCACGGACCAGTCGAAGCATACATTCCTGTCTTTCATTTTTCGCCATTTTCATAGAAACTACCTCTTGCACGGATCTTCTGACGCACGGTCTGATAGAAATTCTTATAACCAAGCTTGGCCACCACGACCGGCTGCTCGGATTTCTTGATAAGAATATGGTCGTGATACCGAAGTTCAATATTCGGACGGCCATCCAGAGAAAGGATCGGCGGATCCGAGAAACGCTCGACAACAAGTTCAATGGAACTATCTCCGGAAACGATATAACTCCGGTTATGAAGTGTATGGGGACAGATCGGTGTCACCATAAAGATATCCAGTTCCGGTTTAACGATCGGGCCACCGGCAGCAAGGCAATATGCGGTAGAACCGGTAGCGGTGGAAAGGATCACACCATCTCCGGAAAGACATTCCACATGGTCATGGTCGATCAGAAGATCCAAAGAAACCACATGGAGATTGGCACCGCGTGCAATGACAGCATCGTTCAGGCACACACCCTGTTCTCTCACCGTACCATCTTCGGACAAAAGCGTCACATCCAGCTGTGTACGATTCTCCAGGGTATACGTTCCGGTCATGAGCCGTTCAACGGCGTCTTCGAAATCGTCCTTATGTATCTCAGTCAGAAATCCGATACTTCCTAAGTTAACACCGATCATCGGGATCCGGCGATGCACATGGGCATGAGCCGTCTGGAGAAATGTTCCGTCTCCACCCAAAGAAAGAAGAATATCACAGTCGGAATAGGAACCGATGATCACACCCGGTTTTCCATCCAGAACGGAACCTGCATATGACTGATCCAGAATCACATTGCCGCCCTTGGCATGGATCACCTCTGCGGCATGCAGCGAAAAGGCAAATTCCGGATCTTTTTCTCCATTGATCACGAATCCGAACTTCATCGTAAGGAGCTCCTTCCATGCGCGGAAGAAAAAGCATACTCTCACCTGCGCAAATATCTGATTTACTAATTATACAGAATTCTGCACAATTATGCATTATGATATAAGCACAATTTTAAATTCGTTTTTTCTGATCAAATATTCATCCGATAAGTCGCACTTGTACCGGTGGCTTCCTCTGCTTCTTTACGTCGATAGTGGTATTCTTCGACCGAACCATCTTCTTTCCGGATATACTTATGCTCCTCGACGATGCGATTATCTTTGATTACAAAATACTCTGTGACAAAGATATGTACCGGATACTCTTTCAAATTGTCCAATACCTTCTGGAAGATCTTGTCTTTACAATCAATGACCGTAACATCCAGGCAATGTTCTTTCGAGTTTAAACCGATCCCCATGATTTTTCTGGACCAATGCTCTTCATCGAACGGATGTAAGCTTTTCTCGTTGCCGATCTTCTTCATGATATCCCTCAGTTCCGAATCAGACAATTTCTCATCCTGATTGAACACATACTCGGATTCATGTGGTTCTTCCGGTTTACTATCCTTTTTACAACCTGGAACGAGTATCAAAAGAAAACAGAGGAGGATTGGAATAACCGCTTGGAATAACCGCTTGGAATCATACATCATGATCGACCCCTCCTTACTAAACTTCTGTATACACTTAGTGTACTCCGTTTAATCGTAAGGGGCAATTTCTTACAATTGAACTATGTCTGATCATGTCCAGGATTCGATCTTCTCGACGATGCTCTTTGCATCCATGTGTTCTTTTTCCAAAAGGACATTTCTTCCGCCGGCGATCAGTGGGTGATCCGAGACACCGAAGATCTCGAAATGCTCGATGTCTTTCATGGCATCGGCTTCTTCCAGCTGAGACATGAGGAAGGCACCAAATCCGGCATGGGCGATACCGTCTTCGATGGTTACCACCTTTTTAATTCCGGAAAGAAGGATCTTCCAACTTTCCACATCGCAAGGTTTGACGCAGCGGACATCGATAACTTTCGCATGGATGCCCTTTTCTTCCAATTCATCTGCAGCCACCAGTGCCTGCTCACACATCACACCAAGTGCAAGGATCGCCACATCGGATCCTTCCCGGATCACGCGGGGACCGATTCCTTCCTCCGACGGGATCTTTTCCAGGATCTCACTTTGGCCGCCACGGGGATATCTGACTGCAACCAGTCCTTTTCCTTCTGCCACAGCCCACTCCAGCATACGGTCCAGTTCCGCGTAGTTGCACGGAGAAAGAAGCGTGACATTCGGCATGGAAAGCATCATGGAGATATCGTAAATCCCCTGATGAGTCATACCATCCGCACCGACGATACCGGCACGGTCCAGTGCCAGCACCACATGCAGATCCTGAAGACATACATCGTGAAGAAGCTGGTCATAGGCACGCTGGGCAAATGTCGAATACAGTGCCACCACCGGGACGAATCCGTTTACCGCCATACCGGCTGCCATCGTTACCGCATGTTCTTCCGCGATACCGACGTCAAAGAAACGAAGCTTCATATGCTTACGGAAATTCACCAGGCCTGTACTGGTCATCATGGCTGCACAAATGGCTACCACATTCTCATACTTTTCCCCGACGCGGACAACCGAATCCGAGAAGCAATGAGTAAAAGTATACTTTTCAGAAGGCTGTACACCTTTTTCGATATCAAAAGGCGAGACTCCGTGATAACTCGATGGATCTTCCACAGCGAAAGGATAGCCTTTTCCCTTCTGGGTGATGACATGGATCAGGACCGGACCGTCGATCTGCTTGGCGATCTGCAGTTTTTTCTGAAGAAGCGGGATATCATGTCCGTCAAAAGGTCCGAAATAACGGAATCCCAGATCTTCGAAAATGACCGGAGTATTTCTTCTTATCAAAAGACGGAACCAGGTCTTAATGGCACGCAACATCCGCGCGATCGGTTTTCCGATCAGCGGGATCTTCAGAAGGAATTTCTCCACTCTTCCCTTTGCCTTAATATATCCGGTGGAAGAACGAAGGTTGGCAAGGGCCGTCGAAAGGCCTCCGACATTCTTATCGATGGACATCTGGTTATCGTTTAAGATCACCGTCAGGTTCTCACTGAAATGGCCGGTATCATTTAAGCCTTCAAAGGCCATACCGCCGGTCATGGCACCATCGCCGATCACCGCCACCACATGTCCATCGTCACCTTTCAGTTTCTTGGCACGAAGAAGACCCAGAGCAGCAGACACGGATGTACTACTGTGTCCGACGCCGAAAGCATCGTACTTACTTTCACTGATCTTCGGGAAGCCCGTAATTCCGCCATACTGACGGAGCGTATGGAACTGATCTTTTCTTCCTGTCAGAAGTTTATATGCATAGGCCTGATGACCCACATCCCATACGATCTGATCGTGAGGAGGGTTAAATTCGGAAAGAAGAGCGATCGTCAGATCGACCACACCCAGGCTCGATGCCAGGTGCCCGCCGTTCTGGCTGACCCGGTCGATGATAGTCTGACGGAGTTCTTCCGCCAGTGCCTCTTTCTCTTTGGCAGATAATTGCATTACCTGATCCGGTGTCTGGATCTTATCAAGTATCGGGGTCGGTATCATAGCTCACTGCACCCGATTCTGAAGCACGTCACTGAAATCGCGAAGGTCGGAACAATCATAGCCCTTCTTCGTCAGTTCATCCAAAGCTTCAAATACATCTGTATAAGTATCGTCCAGCATCTTCTGGGCGCTTGCTTCGCCGAAGACCGTAACGAAAGTCGACTTCTGGTCTCTGGCATCTTTGCCGGTGCTTTTACCGAGGACAGAAGCATCCGCCTGTACATCCAGAAGATCGTCCTTGATCTGGAAGCCCAGACCGGTGCCGGCGGAGAAACGGTGGATCAGATCATAAAGCTCCTTATCTTCACCATTTTTCGCAGCATAGATATAGTAAGGGATCAGGCACGATGCATTAATGAGCGCGCCTGTCTTCTTTTCATGAAGTTCGCAAAGTCTTCCTGTATCGATCTTCTTTCCTTCCGATTCAAGATCAATGCTCTGTCCGCCGATCATGCCGAGGATACCTGTATTTTCGCCAAAGCATACAGCGGCTCTTGCGGTCTCCGGAGATTTGGCAACAGCGGAAAGAACGCGCTCAAATGCACGGTTTAAAAGCGCGTCGCCGCCTAAGAGGGCGAATGCCTCACCGTTGGCGATATGGCAGGTCGGCTTGCCTCTACGGAGGGTGTCGTTATCCATGCATGGAAGATCGTCATGGATCAGAGAATAGGTATGGATCATTTCCATGGCAACAGCAAAATCATCTACCACTTCCAGATCGACTTTCAGCATATCTGCCACCATATACATGAGGACCGGCCGGATCCGCTTTCCACCGGCCAGAAGGCTGTACATGGAAGCTTTGACCGTCGGGTCATCTTTCAGTTCTTCCGGAAAAACATGAAGCAGAAGTTCTTCAATGCGGTCCTGATATTTCTTCATAAAAAAGGATATTTTCTCACTCATAGGGCAGTTTCCTTACTCGGTAAAGGGGGTCTCGGATTTCCCGTCTTCTCCCAGCATATTGATTCTCTTAACTATATCGTCCAGTTTCTCTTTGCAGAATTTGGACAGTTCCATGCCGCGCGAATACATCGAGATCGATTCATCCAGCGTGGCTTCGCCGGATTCCAGTTTCCCGATGATCCCTTCTAATTCTGACACGGCCTGCTCGTAGGTAAGGTCAATTTTCTTCTCTTCCATGTTCTGCCCCCTCTTTGGTTTCGATTGAAGTGACGACAGAATGGATCACACCATCTGCCACGACTATGGAAATATCACTCTCTATATTAACACATTTTACGGAATCTACCGTATGTCCCTTGGAATCTGTGGCACGGGCATACCCGCGAAGCAGTACCGCCATCGGGTCAAGTGCCTGAAGTCTGGCTATATCCGTGGTAAATGCACCTGTCTTTTTCTCCAGGATGCGGTTCATTTTTTCAGAAAGACTCTGTCTCATCATATCCATGCGCTGCATCTCTTTTTCCAGACGGAACTGCGGCGCAAGAAGTGCTCTGTGCTTTGTCAGGCTCTCCCACTGATGACGCTTGATCCGAAGGAAATGCTCCATGGAAACAGATAGATCTCGACGGTTCTTCTGAAGACGGAGAAGCACCTCTTCTTTATTCGGCATCACAAGTTCCGCCGCAGCAGAAGGTGTCGGAGCCCGAAGGTCCGCGCAGAAATCACAGATCGTAAAATCTGTTTCATGTCCGACTGCCGAGATGACTGGTTTTTTTGCCGCGTAGATCGCCCGGCCCAGTGCTTCATCGTTAAAGCACCAGAGATCTTCAATGGAACCTCCGCCACGGGCGATGATGATCACATCAATATCTTCTCTTGCGTCCAGCATCTGAAGAGCCGAGATCAGTTCCGCCGGCGCTTCTTTTCCCTGTACCGAGGAAGGTGCCAAAAGAAGATCGAAGTTCGGATATCTTCTGGAAAGTACGTTGATAATATCTTTGATGACCGCTCCTTTGGGAGAAGTCACCACGCCGATCCGCTTCGGAAGATAAGGGATGGGCTTTTTATGGTCTTCGTCAAAAAGGCCTTCGGAAGCCATGCGCTGCTTGAGGCGCTCAAACTCCTGGTAAAGCTTTCCCAGTCCGTCCTGCTGCATGAAAGACACATAGAACTGGAATTTCCCGTCCACTTCATATAATGCCGCATGACCATAGGCATTGACTTTCATGCCGTTTTCCGGTACAAAGTCCATATGGGCGGCATTTCCTTTAAAGAGCACGCAATTGACGGAAGCTTTATCGTCCTTCAGCTGAAAATAGGAATGGCCGGAAGGATATCTTTTAAAGCCGGAGACTTCACCTTTTACGCATAACTGACAAAGCACACTGTCAGAACTTAACAGTGTGCTTGCATACTCATTTAACTGCGATACGGTAAAAGTCGTAATACTCATTTCTTTTCAAGTTCATTGCCGACTTTTCCAAGAACAGCATTAATATATCCTTTGGATTCTTCGGAACTGTAGCGCTTGGCGAGAACGACCGCTTCACTTATGGATACATTTACCGGGACATCTTCGATATGGAGCATCTCATAGACAGCAATACGAAGGAGTACCACGTCCACCTTCGGCAGACGGCTCTGCTTCCAGTCTTTCAGGTACTTGGAATAAATCGTATCCAGCTCCTCCTGCTCTTTGGAAACGCCATCGACGATCGCATCGAAATAGGCAACATCTGCATCTTCCAGCGGATGTACTTCCAGATACATCTTCCTCTGCTCTTCCAGGGGTTCATTCCGGAATCCCAGCTGATACAAAAGTTCAAATGCGGCTACGCGCGCTTCTCTTCTACTCATCTAAACCTCCCGGGCGGAAGGATCTTATCCATCCAGTCCTTGATCTTATCCTTATCCGAGAAAGCCAGGGCACCTACCACATAGCCGACTACGGTCAGGATGATAATAAACAATGTCTTAAAGAATCCGAAGATCACCAAAAAGAGTGCCAGGACAAAAGCAATCGCCGCTCCGATCTTACCGGAGTTCTTGTCCTTCAGCATATCGAAAAATTTGACGATCAGGGCTCTCATGTGTTAACGCTCCACCTTTGCCACAACCGGCTCGACACGGCTGACCTTGACGGAGACATTTTCCACCGTAATACCGGTATACCGCTCGATATCTTTCTTGATACGCTCCTGTACCTTACCCATGGTGGACGGAACTTCTACGTTCGAATACAGGACCGCACTTAAGTATACGCGGATCGAATTATTCTTGGCCGAAGAAACGCGGGCACGGGCCGTCTTGATACCGGCCTGGGCGCTCTTGGCAGAGTTTAAGGCAATACTCTCGATGGCATCTACACCGATCTCCACAAAACCGATCTCCGTCTGACGGATACGGGTCTTGCTCAGACGCCCGTTCAAAAGGCAATAGGTCACTGTAATGACACAGGAGATCAGAAGGACCAGAAGGACCGCCAGATAAATGTACTTCTTATACGGATCGGTAACGATGGTCGACAGCGGCGAGAGAAGGTCGGCAAAGATACCATCATCGGCCAGTGCATAAAGCAAAAGCAGCGACAAAATGGCCAGGATCGTTGAATAAACGATCAGCACAAAACGAACGAGACGATTCATGAGTCTTTCTCCTCTCTTAATACCACGCCGCAAACATGGACGTTGACCGATTCCACGACCAGGCCCGTGTATTTCTCTACGTCTTCCTTAACGCGTTCCTGAATGGACCAGGCAACCTCTGGAATAATCATACCATAATACACGATCGGATAGACCGTGACTGATACGAAACCTTCCTCATTCTCGGAAAACTCGACACGGACACCCTTGCCCTCATGAACAAACCCGAGGGATTCTTTCAAGACGACCGGTACGGATGCCGTAAGACGAGCAACGCCCTCTGCACGCAAGGCGGCTTCTGCTGCATACTGTGCAACAAAGCCTTGCGACATCGAGCGTTCGCCTTTGATCGATTCTGATACGAGATTCTCACCCATATTTGGCATTCCCCTCTCGAAGAATGATCAGAACGTGAGATTATGCACGTTCGAGATATTCACCCGTACGAGTATCTACGCGGATGATTTCGTTCTGGTTAACAAACAGCGGAACCTTAACAGTAGCACCTGTCTCCAGAGTTGCGATCTTGGTCGCGTTGTTGGTGGTATCACCACGAACACCAGGCTCGCACTCGGTGATCTCGAGCTCAACAACGATCGGGAGTTCAACGCCGAAGATCTCACCCTTGTAGGAAAGAACCTTACAGACCATCTCTTCCTTCAGGAAGCGGATGTTCTCACCGATGTTCTCCTTCGCGATCGGACGCTGCTCATAGGTCTCCTGATCCATGAAGTAATAAAGATCACCATCAGAATAGATGTACTGCATATCGTTTCTCTCCAGCTGAGCCTGCTCGAACTTCTCGTTCGGGTTAAAGCTGCGCTCAACTACAGAGCCTGTCTTTACGTTCTTATACTTTGTACGTACGAAAGCGGCACCCTTACCAGGCTTAACGTGCTGGAATTCCACAACCTGGAAAACCTGACCGTCCATCTCAAAGCACATACCGTTTCTAAAATCACCAGCGCTAATCATAAAAACTCCTCCGAAATATCCATTTAAAATTATTAACTAAATAATTACGCTATAATAGTTTATATGAACATCTTCAAATCTGCAAGCATAAAGCCTTGTAAAACATGAATTTGTCTATTTTTCACAAAAGCTTTCTTGGCAAAAGCACTGTCATACCGCCATATACTCGCTCTTTCTCCCATATCCGGTGCATTTTCCAAAGAATCAGAAACGGCAGATCTTTCTTATGATCCACTCCGGAAAACGCTTTAAGACCACATAGAAAACTTCTTTTTTCGAATAACGCTCCACGAAAATAGTATAAAGACCGGCCCGGTTTCCGGCGGCCACATCGGTAAAAAGCTGGTCCCCGATCATGAGCGTATTCTCTTTTTTCGCACCGATCAGATCCATGGCCCTAAGAACTCCTGAGGTGCCCGGCTTATTTGCATAAGACACTCCCGGTATCTTCAGCATCTCGGCGATCTTTTTGGAACGGTCGGACTTGGCATTGGAGACCAGGCATAAAGAAAAACCCGCATCCTGCATCTTTTTGACCATTTCATAGGAATAGTCAATAGGCTCTGTATAATGGTCCGGCGCCAGCGTGTTATCAAAGTCCAGGAGTGCAAAACGGAAGCCCTCCGAATAGAGCTTTTCAAAATCAATGTCACTGACTTTCTTTACGGAAAGATCCGGGCGGAAAATGTTCTTCATGCAAAAACCTCACTAAATAACGTATGTAGCATACCAATCATGGTGAAATTGTGCAACTCTCGCTCCTTCTCTTGTAAAAACGCGCTCTCTGACTATATAATGTCTTGAAGATAATTATAGGAGGATCAGGAAATCTCCTGAAGAAAGATATGAAAGTAACAAAATTCGGTGGTTCATCCCTGGCAGACGCCACTCAAATCAAGAAGGTCTGCGACATTCTCTTAAGTGATGAGGAAAGACGTGTGATCGTCGTATCCGCACCCGGTAAGCGTTTCTCTTCCGACATTAAAGTCACGGACCTTCTGATCGCACTTGCGGACGCCAAGATCGCAGGTCAGGATGGTGAAAAAGAACTTCAGGCCGTTCTCGACCGGTTCTCTTCCATCTGTGATGAATTGGATATTCCGGAATGCATGGATTCCATCAAAGAGAACATCACCGAATCGATTTCCGCTCCGATCAAGGATGCCGGCCGGTATATGGATGCGACAAAAGCACTGGGTGAAGACAGTTGCGCCAGACTCGTCGCCACTTATCTTACTAAGACCGGTCATAAGGCCACATACTGCAACCCGAAAGTTGCCGGACTTCTTCTGGAGACAGAGGTAGGCGGTCACGTTAAGATTCTTCCGGAATCCTACGATAATCTGGCAGACCTTGCCCAGCTTCGTGAGATCTGCGTTTTCCCGGGTTTCTTCGGTTACTCCAAAGACGGCGAGATCATCACCTTCTCCCGTGGCGGTTCCGATATCACCGGCGCGATCCTGGCTGCTGCCGTTCACGCTTCTGTTTATGAAAACTGGACCGATGTGGATAATGTTTACGCCGTAAACCCGAATCTGGTTTCCAATCCTTTCCCGGTCACCGAGATCACCTACGATGAAATGCGGGAGCTTGCTTATGCCGGTTTCTCCGTACTTCACGAGGAGGCTCTCTACCCGGCTTTCGTCCGCGGTATTCCGGTAAATATCAGAAACACCAACAACCCTTCCAGCAAGGGCACTATGATCGTGGCAAAGCGTACCCACTATGATTCTCTGGTTACCGGTATCGCCGGTGAGAAAGGATTCTGCGCTCTCAACATGAGCAAGTACCTGATGAACCGCGAAGTTGGTTTTGTTGTAAAAGTACTGTCCATCATCGCAGACGAAGGACTTTCCATCGAGCATATGCCTTCCGGTATCGACTCTGTATCCATCATCCTTCGTTCCGCTGACTTCACACCGGAGAAAGAGCGCCGCATTATCCAGCGTATCAGCCTGGAACTGAATGTGGATTCCATCTCCGTCAACCGTGATCTGGCCATCGTTATGATCGTCGGTGAAGCGATGGCAAATACCGTTGGTACCACAGCCCGTGCCGCCACCGCTCTTTCCAAAGCCGGTATCAACCTCGAGCTGATCAACCAGGGCGCTTCCGAGATCTCCGTTATGTTCGGCGTACGTGAAGAATACTGCTCTTATGCAGTAAGAACTCTCTACAAAGAATTCTTCGGCTGATCGGTTTATCAATTCTATCGGAAAAACAAAACTCTCCGGGGAAAAAAATTCCGGAGAGTTTTTCTTTTTCTTATGCAGTGAATATCTTCTGATCTGTTCTATGGATCAGAAATCAAACACGAATATCATTTCAGTCGGATCGAAGGAGAAAGCATCGACAGCGCACTCTTCACAGCAGTACGTGCAGCATTTGCTTTTTCATCTCCTTTTACGCCAAACCAGTATTTCTTCACTCCCGAAGAAGAGATCACTTTCATATAGATATTGTCCGCCAGGCCGGCAAAAGGAAGAAACGGCTCGATGGTCACTTTCATGGTACCGTCATTGATAAAGTGATCATTATTGACGTAAATGCCATTTTCTTCAATCACGATACGGTTCACTGCCCTTCTTACGTTGAAGAACAGAATGACAGCGTATACAAGTGTTGTCAGAAGAATAACGATGCCAAAGTATTTCGAAATCGGATAGTAGTTGGTACCAAACCCGATGACAGTTAACAAAACACCGCAAACCAGGACTACGCAAAGAAGCTGAATTGACTTCTTTTTCATCGAATTCACATCCACATCGAGCACCTTCGGATATGCCTGGTCAGGAAGTGTTTCAAAATAAACCGAATTCTCATCAAATAACGCTTTACCCATATGCCGAATACCCCTATTCCACATGACTGATTTCATTATAGCATTGTCATTAGTTTCTCTTCCATACAAAAAGATAATCGACAAAAAGAAAAGCTTTCGACGTGCCTCCGCAGGACGAAGTCCGAGGACAGCACAAGAAAGCTCTTCTTTTGTTGAAATCTAAATGTCAGCTGATCAAATGAGATCTGCAATATCCGGGTTTACACCGGTCAGTCCGACATACGCGCCGTTTTTCGCTTCAGAAGCATCCGCATGAGCCAGGAGCCACTTATTGCAGGCGGTCATCCACTTATCTTCCTCATTTGCCGGTGTCAGAGCCGGAACCGGACCATTGGTGCCCTTCGGCAGAACGATCACAACCTTAAAGCCTTCGCCCTTCTTTGCAGAACACGGAGCATAGTGAAGAGATGTCTCATATACTTCCACTACCTGGCCCTTTTCTGCCTTAAATGCCATAACTTTGGATGTATCCAGCTTGCCGTCGATGATATCATCCGCCTTGGCAAGCAGAAGGATAAAATCAGTAGAACCGATATTCAGCTCACTGTCACGGTGATACTCCAGGCAGTTCAGCTTGGTGTTGTGACCATTGCAGTAACCCAGCTGGATCGGCATTCCGCCGTAAGCATTGTTCTGCAGCTGACCGAAAGCCTTGGTGTATTCCAGATCTGCGCAGCTCATTACATACTCTACGCCTTCCGGAAGAGGTGTCTTCTCATCCAGTGCCTTGAGAAGATCGGATACATCATATCCTGTCAGTACCTTACCGTACGGAGCAAATTCCTTGTCCAAAACGCTATAAATTTTCATGTCTTGATCCTCCTTAAGAGAAATATTTACGCTCCTTCTATTCTACATAAAAGGAGCGTAAAAAGAAATGCTTTTTCGAAATCGCTTTCGGGAAATTACTTCCGGAAATTAAACGTTAGCCAGAGCCTGCTCGATATCCGCGATCAGGTCATCCTTATTCTCGATACCGACAGAGAAACGGATCAGATCCGGACTTACGCCTGCTGCCTGAAGCTCTTCGTCATTCATCTGACGGTGAGTATGGGAAGCCGGGTGCAGTACACAGGTTCTGCAGTCAGCAACATGGGTGCAGATCGCTGCAAGCTTCAGAGAATCCATGAACTTCACGCAAGCTTCTCTTCCGCCCTTCACGCCAAAGGAAAGAACGCCGCAGGTACCGTTCGGCATATACTTCTGTGCCTTGGCATATTCCTTATCTCCAGGAAGTCCCGGATAAGAAACCCAGGAGATCTTCGGATGATTCTGCAGATACTGGGCAATGGCCAGTGCATTTTCACAATGACGCGGCATACGAAGATGCAGTGTCTCCAGACCGATATTCAGAAGGAATGCATTCATCGGGCCCGGGATCGATCCCAAGTCACGCATCAGCTGAGCCACTGCCTTCATGATGAAAGCAGACTTACCGAAACGGCCTGTGTAGGATACACCGTGATAGGTCTCATCCGGCTCGACAAGTCCTGCGAACTTCTCCGGATACTTGGCCCAGTCAAATGTACCGGCATCTACGATGCAGCCGCCGACAGAGGTGGCATGACCATCCATGTACTTGGTGGTGGAGTGAATAACGATATCGGCACCCCACTCGATCGGACGACAGTTGATCGGTGTAGCGAAGGTGTTATCGATCATGAACGGAAGTCCATTCTTATGAGCTGTCTTGGCAAATGTCTCAATATCCAGAACGTTCAGTGCCGGGTTAGCAATGGTCTCACCGAATACCAGTTTGGTGTTCGGCTGAATGGCAGCCTGGATCTCCTCTTCTGTCGCATCCGGAGAAACAAATGTCGCATCGATCCCCATCTTCTTAATGGTGTGGGCAAAGAGATTATAGGTTCCGCCGTAAATAGCAGAGGAACATACAATGTGATCACCGGCCTGGCAGATATTGAAGATCGCAAAGAAATTCGCAGCCTGTCCGGAAGAAGTCAGCATCGCTGCCACACCGCCTTCAAGCATGCAGATCTTGGCAGCGACCAGGTCGCTTGTGGGGTTGGCAAGACGGGTATAGAAATAACCGCTCTCCTCCAGGTCGAAAAGACGGCCCATCTGCTCAGTCGAAGAATATTTCCAGGTCGTGCTCTGTACGATCGGCATGACTCTGGACTCACCGTTTTTCGGCTGATACGCACCCTGTACACAATTCGTCTCAATTTTGAATTGATTCTCCATGAATTACTTCCTCCTATGTTCCGGCGATCTCTCACCGATATAAGTCGCTATAAATAAAGATTATAGCACATTCATGGTATTCAACAATATGCGGATAAGAGAAAGGCACAGTGCATTTTCCGCAGAAAAGAAAAAAGACTGTTTCGTCTGAAACAGTCTTTCCTGGTGCACCTTCAGGGACTCGAACCCTGGGCCCACTGATTAAGAGTCAGTTGCTCTACCAACTGAGCTAAAGGTACATTTGCCGCAAATCCGAGGTGATTTCCTCTAGCGAACGTTGATTATTATAACGATGCGCAAATGGAATGTCAACACCATTTTTCAAAAAAATCACGAAAGCTGGAAAAAGGGCTCTTCCATATAGAAAAGCCCTTTCTCGTCGTGTGTATTTCACGAAGTAAATGACGCGCTCACAAACCGCTTTCTTCTTTCGATAAAGAAATCAGTGAGGCCACCCCCCGTCTGATCTATTTACCCACACACCACTTCTTCTAACTCTGAATCAAAGAAGTAATTATATTGTACTACGTTCAAAAGATAAATTAAATTGATAATTGTGTCTAAAGTGTAAAATCCAAAAAAGATTTTCACAAAAGGTCACTCTGTCGCCAGTGCATTTCGATAGGCATTAATGAGCGTGTCCCTTTTCTGCGCAGAAAGCTTTCCGTCATCCACAAGTTTCTGGGATGCGTTTTCCAGGATCTGGAACTCCGTTATCGGATCCATGTAACCCAGTTTCTTTAAAAAACGGTCCTGAGCGCAGATGTCGGCAAAAGCGGGAAAATGTGTGACGAGCCAGGCTCCCTGGTTGTCGTGGAAAGTAAAATAGTCCGTATACAGTTTTGTCTCTTCATACTCCCCTTCTTCGATACGCCGTATCGCCTCCAGGATAATATCCTCCTGCATCATCCGGTAATAGACCATGACGTTTTCCGCATTCCCGCTATCCAATGCAAGGATCCAGTTTTCTGCCGCCTGATTCATAAAATCCACATCTTCCCTGACCACGGTCACGCACGAAAGGAGATCCGGAAGTGTCATCGTCACATCCAGCATATAGTCGGTATAGTCCTGATTCATAAGAATACCGTAATTATATGTCAGATGCGTATAAAGCAGTTTATAGATCTCACTATCGATGGTATAGGTCTCCGGAAGCATCTCGTCCTGATTCAGTCTGAAAGCGCGGGATGTCTCTTCGATATTTCCGTCTTTTAAAATCTGCATGAAATAATCCGCTTCAGAAGAAAGCTCCGCCTTGACCGTCGGATCCCCTTCGGTTTCCGAATTCTCACCCTCTTCTCCACTCGACCCTTCAGACACCGGCGTGGTATCCGTAACCAGATCCGACGGAATCGAAGAGATTTGCGTCGCACGCGTCGGGGGCTTTCCCATATCGCAAGACGTCAAAAAAGACAGTAAGGTCAGCATACATACCAGCCTTACTGCCAATTTCTGATTTTTCTGATTTCGTCCGAACATGAAATGCATCAGCCGTAGATGAACTCTTCGCCATTGGCGCGGATCACGACCTGGTTTTCAGATCCATCCGGCATAGCCTCGACACGACCCACAATACGAGCGTCGATGTTGTATTTGCCGGCGATATCGATAATACCCTGAGCCACGGACTCTTCGCAGTAGAACTCCATACGGTGGCCGCAGTTAAATACCTGATACATTTCCTTCATCGGGATCTCCGAAGACTCATAGATCGCCTGGAAGATCGGCGGGAACGGGAACAGATTGTCCTTGATGATGCGGATATTCTTACCGAAATCACGGCACTTGGCCTGTCCGCCACCTGTGCAGTGGATGATACCGGAGATGGAAGAACGGTACTGGGAAAGTACATCACGGACTACCGGCAGATATGTACGTGTCGGAGACAGTATCGCCTCGGCAACAGTCTGCTCGGAATTCGGCAGCTTGTCTGTCAGACGGAACTTACCGCAGTATACCTTATCCTCCGGGATCGTCTCGGAAACAGATTCCGGGAACTCCTTGAGGTAATCTTTGCAAAGAAGCATATGACGGGCAGCTGTCAGGCCGTTGCTGGAAATACCGGAATTATAGGAATCTTCATAGGTTGCCTGACCAAAGGAAGCCAGACCGACGATTACATGACCGGGCTTGATATTGGCTGCATTGATAACATTTTTCTTGGCAACTCTGGTTACCAGTGTCGAGTCAACGATCAGGGTACGGACCAGATCGCCCACGTCTGCGGTCTCGCCGCCGCACATGGAAATATCGAATCCCATATCCTGAAGTTTTCCGACGATCGTGTTATATCCCTCGATCACGGCGGCGATGCATTTGCCGTCCACACGATGGGCATTTCTTCCGATGGTATTAGAAAGAGAGAGCTTTTCCAGAGCGCCGACACAAGCCAGATCATCTGTATTCATGACCAGGGAATCCTGCGCAATACCTCTGAACCACTTGAGGTCACCGGTCTCTTTATAGGCGATATAGGCAACGGAAGACTTCGTTCCTGCACCATCCGCATGGATCGCCGTGCAATAGTCCGGATCTCCTGCCAGATCTTCGATCAGTTTACAGAACGCGCCGGGAAATGCACCCTTGTCCTGATTGGCTACTGCCTTCTTTACATCGTCCTTCGTAGGAGAGACGCCGCGACTTAAGTACGATTCTGCCATGGTAAATACCCTTCTTTCTAATGATGTATCGTATCTTCTATTCTACTGCCCCAAAACAGGCAGAGATCACTATATAAAACATTTTCCGAGTTGAACCTGTAAGCCGGGTTCTGTCGTGGATGATCATCTATCTAGACCGGAAATCTCGTTCCGGCTCAAGCCGCCTCCTCAAGACCTGCGGACCACAGTAGTGTCTTTCCATGGCGTTGCTCCGGGTGGGGTTTACAAGGCCGATACGTTACCGTACCGCCGGTGAGCTCTTACCTCGCCTTTTCATCCTTACCTTTCTCCGAAGAAAAAGGCGGTTTTCTTTTCTGTTGCACTTTCCTTAAAGTTACCTTCACCGGGAACTGCCCGGCACCCTTGTCCTATGGAGCCCGGACTTTCCTCACGCACGGCCTTTCAGCACATGTGCCCGCGATCATCCGGTCCAGCTCAGAAAACATACCCATTATAATCTAACAATCAGGTTTGTTCTAGTAAGATTTCTTACCATTTATGCCCTTCATAGACCGTAATGGCCAAATTCGGCAATTTGCGCAAAAGCTGTTCCTGAAGGCTTGGTAATACTATGCGTTCCGTCACTTCATGTCCGGCCACGATCGCCGCAATGCCGGCATCCTCCAGTTCCAGCATATGGTGATGCTTCATTTCTCCGGTCACTACCACATCCACTCGGTATTGCTTTAACACAGGGATCACATCTTCGTCAAAAGCACCTCCCTGGAGAAATACGCGGCTGACTTCCTTATCCTGATCGGTATTCAGAATAAGACCGCTTGCGCCGAGTTTTTCTTTGACCATATCTGCATAAGCAAAAAGCTTCATGGAATCATTTCCCACGCTTCCGCAGATCCCCACTTCCGTATCCTGAAGAAGGATCGGCATAACAAGATCCAGCGTCTCCCCTAAAGCCTGATTCACACCGTTCTTGGCACGGTCCAGATTGGTATGGGCGGCAAAGACACTGATGTTATTCTGGATCAGGGTGCGGATATTCGCGCCTTGCGGCGTCGAATAGTCAATGCGGGACACAGGATGAAAAAACATCGGATGGTGAGTAACGATCATGTCCGCTTTTTCCTTCACGGCAAAAGCCACGGACTCTCTGGAAATGTCCAGCGCCAGCACGAGTTTTTTTACTTCCGAAGATGTATCACCGATCATCAGGCCCACAGTATCATAATCCAGAGCCAGTTCCGGCGGCGCGATCTCCTGCATGACCGAGATCACATCTTGTACAAGATATTT
This sequence comes from Oscillospiraceae bacterium, assembly GCA_902802325.1. Taxonomy (GTDB): domain Bacteria; phylum Bacillota; class Clostridia; order Saccharofermentanales; family Saccharofermentanaceae; genus Scatonaster. The sequence continues at coordinate 19,811 of CADCLV010000005.1, forward strand.
CTTCTTCATATCCATTTCTCCCAATTAAGTAGAATCTCCCGGCATCTGGGATCTCCCAGTGCCCGTTTTTCCAATAGTTTCTTTTCATGCTCCATATATTCGGAAAAGAGATCCGGTTTCTTTTCCAGTATATATGGTCCCAGAAACAGCTGGGCATCGGAAAGCGCATAGGGCTTTCCTTTGTACATCACTCTCATCGCCACATAGAAGTGACCTTTTTCCAGTTCAATGGCTTCCTCTTCGATGGAAAAGCCACTCTCGCACAGGTAAGCCCGAAGGACCTCAAAAGATCTCTGCGGCTGAAGGACCATATACATTCCGGGAAGGATCTTTCCTTCGTCTTTTGCCGACGAGAGGATCTTGATCATCTCAAGTCCTCCCATACCTGCGATCACTACCGTCGCATCTTTTGAAAGATCGACTCCCTTTAATCCATCGGTGTGAAGGACCTGTGCCTTTTGCCCAAAGCCCGCCCCTTCCAAAAAGAGCCTTGTCCGCTGCGCCGGCTGTTCATGGATATCCGTCGCGATCAGGTTCCGGCACTTCTCTGTCATCAGACAGAAGGCACCGAGTTTTCCGTGATCGGATCCCACATCAACGACCGTTTCGCAGGATGGGATCAGGGAATACACTTTCAAGAGCCGTCGGGAAAGGAGTTCATTCTTTTCAATGCTCATCGTTTTCCCGTCTTCTCCTTAAGGAATTTCAAATACTTCAAAGTATTTCGAAGTGCTTCTTCCGTAGCTTCACGGTCCGGTCCTTCCGGCATCACATCAAGTCTTTTCGCCAGTTCATCTTTCTGTCTCGAATATACAGTCATTCTGACCCGGTAGAGATAATCGATGGTATGCTTCATGAGCGTGTCCAGATCATCGCCGTATTTGACGCTGATCAGTGCCTCGGAAAGTGTGTCTTTAGCGGAACGCTGGTTGAGGATCAGATTCTCTCCGGCCATCAAAAGCCGGTTGGCATCAAGTTTCCCTTCAGAAAGAAGCGGTAATACTTCCTGGGCAATGGTACGCATGGTGCCCATAGTAAAGTCCGTGACCAGCGGGGCATCGTGATACTTTTCCTGGAATGTACGGTAACTGTCACCCAGCGAGGCCAGAAGGCAGATCAGTACCAGTTCATCCCGTGTGGCAGTTTCGCCGGGCTGTTTCCGGGGCAGGATCGATTCCTGTTTCTGCACTTCCCGCTGGGAACGGGTGATCGCTTCTTTATGGGAAGAATCCGAGAGTTTTCCGACTTCCGCCATGACGGATGCCGTCGATACCCCCAGGATCTGCGCCGCCTGATGGGCCGCTCTTTCTCTCAGGATCAGGTTGCTTTCCCACGAAAGATATGTTGAGATCAGCTGCTGGAATAAAACGGAATCAAACCGTCCGCTCTGAAGGCTCTGCTGATGAGCGGATTCCACCAGATAATCCAGTACCGGCACAGCCTGATCCACGACCTTGGCAAATGCCTCTTTCCCGTATGTACGGATAAATTCATCCGGATCTTTTCCGTCCGGCACTTTCGCCACCCGCACCTGAGTGGTCATACCGGTATGTTTCTTTTTCCGGTCCATGAGCATCTTTAAGCCGCGTACAGCCGCATTCTGGCCGGCACGGTCGGAATCGTAGAACAATACCACTTCTTCACAGTACCGTTCCAGAAGATCCAGCTGCCGCTCCGTCAGTGCGGTACCCAGAGACGCCACCGCATTATTCACGCCTGCCTGATGCATGGAAATGACATCCATATACCCTTCCACCACGATGATCTGTTTCATCTTGGATTTTTTGGCGAAGTTCAGTGCATAGAGATTTCTCTGCTTGGAATAAACCGGAGATTCCGGTGAATTCACGTATTTTGGCTGGCCGTCACCGATGATTCGCCCGCCGAAAGCGATCAGTTCGCCCATGGCATTAAAGATCGGAAACATCAGTCTTCCGCGGAAAAGATCGAAGGTCTTACCGTTTTTCGTAACAAAGAGTCCCGACTGGGTGATCTCATTCTGATGAAAGCCTTTAGCCTGAAGATGCTGATAAAGCCCGCTCCACTCGTCCGGCGCATAGCCCAGACCGAACTGGGTAGCCATCGCCGGAGAGATCTGTCTTTTCCGAAGATACTCTCTTGCCGGGGCGCCTTTCGGGGACTTGAAACTGGCATAGTAGTAACGGGCTGCTTCCAGAAGCACTTCTTTAATGCGCTTGCGGAACTGCTCTTCTTTTCTGTAGTTGGCATCGTTGGATTCAGGGATCGTCACCCCGGCCTTTTCGGCCAGGAACTTCAGCGCCTCGACATAGGTCAGGTGCTCGATCTCCATAATGAAATTGACCACATTGCCGCCTTTATGGCAGCCGAAGCAGTAGTAGATCTGCTTATTGACCGAGACAGAAAAAGACGGCGTATCCTCTGAATGAAACGGACAGAGCCCGAACTGGTTTTGCCCGGAGCTCTTCGTAAATTGGACATACTGACCTACGACCGAAACGATATCGCTTCGGGAGATGATCTCTTCCACTACTTCATTCGGGATGCCGCCGCGGCCATTGCTCATCGCTACCTGCCCCTTTGATCAAGAATTGATTATTCTTCTGTCTTCTCGCTCTCTTCTGCTGCTTCTGTGTTTTCGGAAGATTCCTTCTTCTTCAGAGTCAGCTTCCCGTTCTTATTCTCAGAAGCTTCTTCCTTCTTCGGTTCCGGCTTCGCATCACGGGAAATGATCGAATTGATCGCAGACTTCTTATAGGTGACAAGTGTATTTGCCGCAGAAGTCATAATGGTGACCTCATCATCGCGGATATTTGCAACTTTTCCGACCAGACCGCCGATCGTGATGACCTGATCACCGACGCGCATCTTATCGATCTTCTCACGCAGTTCCTTCTCTTTCTTTCTCTGCGGACGGATCGCGATCACATACCACAGGATCAGAAAGCCACCGAAGATGGCCACCATAATAAGCGGATTGGCACCACCTGCCGCGGCCGCATCAGAACTCAGCGCTACTTTTACAAAATCAAACATTTTCATTCCTCCGTTTTCTCTTTCCTATGTAGACGGGATTTACCCGAGCATATCCTGCATATCGTATTTGCCGGCAGGCTTACCGCACATAAATTTCGCTGCCGCCACTGCGCCTCTTCCAAAAACATTTCTGGTCTGGGCGCTGTGAGAGATCGTCAGTATCTCTTCTCCGCCGATGAACATGACTTTATGTTCACCCACGATGTTGCCGCCGCGGATGGAATGAATACCCAGTTCCTTCTTATCCCGCTTTGCCCGCTTGGACTGACGCTCGTAAACATATTCCAGCTGTCCGTTCAGTTCCTCATTCATACCGTCTGCGATCATCAGCGCAGTACAGGACGGAGCATCCAGCTTTTTGTTGTGGTGCTCTTCCACAAGCTCAATATCGAAATCCGGATACAATTTGGCAGCCGCTTCCCGTACCAGCTTGATCAGTACGTTAATACCAAGAGACATATTGCCGGAATAGAATACACCGACCTTCTCAGAAAGCTTATTCAGCTCTTCCTTCTGCTCATCGGAAAGACCTGTGGTGCACATAACGATCGGTACATTTTTTGTTTCGGCAAGTTTTGTGATGCCGGAAAAAGCACTGACGTGGGAAAAATCGATGATCACATCGAATTCTTCCTGGCACTTCATCGGATCATCGTAGATCGGGAAAGCCGAATTGGGATTTAAAACCACATCGGAACCCGCTACGATCACCGTATCTTCATACTCTTCACACATTTCCGTGATAACACGGCCCATACGGCCCATACAGCCGCTAAGAAAAACTCTTACTTGAGACATACTACTCTCCTATTACTCTCATGCCTTCGGATGGAAAGACAAATCATACTGCTTCAAAGTCTCTGCCAGCGCATTTCTTCCGGCCTCGCTCATTTCGCAAAGCGGCATACGGCAAGAACCGATATCCCATCCCAGAATGTTCAATGCTTCCTTTACAGGAATCGGACTCACATCCGAGAACAGTGCTTTTACCAGCGGGATAATATCCGCCTGAAGCTTCGCAGCAGTCTTCACATCGCCATTCATAAATGACTCAACCATATTGTGCATCGTCTCCGGAACGATGTGAGAGGCAACGGAAATCACACCCTTACCGCCCATAGAGAGCAAAGGTACGACCATGCCATCCTCACCGGAATATAAAAGCAGATCATCACCACAAAGATTAACAGTCTCAGGAATCTGGTTAATATTGCACTCCTTTACCGCAACGATATTCTCAATCTGAGAAAGTCTCCGGTAGGTGGAAGGTGCAATGTTCAAGTTCGTACGAGAAGGAACATTGTAAACAATGATCGGGAGCTTCGTTACCTCAGCTGTCGCAGCAAAATGACGGAAAAGTCCTTCCTGGGATGTCTTATTGTAGTAAGGTGTAACAACGAGCAACGCGTCTGCTCCTATTGCTGTTGCTTCACGGGCAAGCTTGATACCATGTACAGTATCATTGCTTCCTGTTCCGGCAATGACCGGAACCCGGCCATCTACATACTCAACGACCGAACGAATCGTTGCCAAGTGCTCTTCATCCGGCATGGTTGCTGCTTCTCCTGTTGTGGCAGCCACAACAATAGCATCTGTCTTATGTGCCAAATGGAAGTCAATAAGCTCATGAAGTTTTTTCGTATCAACACCTCCTTCGTTAAAGGGTGTGATCAGGGCAACTGCCGAACCGACAAAAACGGGCTTTTTCATAACTCATGCCTCCATTTCTTTTGAGATTTCAACGGTTTCTCGCACATCCTGGTGCGATGAAAACCTCATAAAATCATACCACCTACTATACATCAACGTCAATTGCATTTATAATATGAAGCTATGAAAACAAGTGATTTTTACTACGATCTACCCGAAGAACTGATTGCCCAGCACCCGCTTTCCGACCGTTCCAGCTCACGGCTGATGACCTTGGACGGAAAGACAGGCGCGGTTTCGCATATGCATTTTTCGGATATTACCACACTTCTTCACAAAGGAGATGTGCTGGTCATTAATAATACCAAAGTCATCCCTGCCCGTCTTCTCGGCGTAAGATCTGATACCGGTTCAGCCATCGAGCTGCTTTTACTGCGCCGGATCGATGAGAACCACTGGGAGACACTGGCCCGTCCCGGCAAGAAGATCCGTCCCGGGAAAAGAATGACATTCCTTCCCGGAAAACTGGAAGCGGAGTGCGAAGACGTACTTCCCGATGGAAACCGGATCATCCGTTTCGATTTTTCCGGTATCTGGGAAGAGATCCTGGACGAAGCCGGCACCATGCCGCTTCCGCCTTATATTCATGAACAGCTTGAGGACCAGACCCGTTACCAGACCGTCTATGCCAAAGAGACCGGCTCTGCGGCGGCTCCGACAGCCGGACTTCACTTTACTCCGGAACTTCTTTCGAAGATCCGGGAAATGGGGGTCGAGATCTGCGAAGTCACACTTCATGTGGGTCTGGGAACATTCCGTCCCGTTAAAGTGGACGATGTATCTGAACACCATATGCACAGTGAATGGTACTGTCTGGATGAAAAAGCCTCTTCCATTCTTCGAAAAGCCCGTCGTGAAGGACGTCGCGTGATCGCCGTTGGAACGACCAGCTGCCGCACTTTGGAAACTGTCGCCGCTAAGGACCCGGGTATGCACCCGTGCTCCGGTGAGACCGATATATTTATCTATCCAGGTGTCCCCTTCCGCTGTATTGATGGACTGATCACCAATTTTCATCTGCCGGAATCGACACTGATCATGCTGGTTTCCGCATTTGCCGGAAAAGAGCACGTACTGAATGCCTATAAGACCGCTGTGGAAGAAAAATACCGTTTCTTCAGTTTCGGTGATGCCATGTTCATCACCCCGGAAAAGCCGCGTCTTCACAGCCCTCTGGAGGAAGAAGAATGAGTAACTATCCTGTCTATTACGAACATATCCACACCTGTAAGCAGTCCGGCGCCCGTCTGGGCCGGGTCCATACTCCTCACGGAAGTTTCATGACACCTGCTTTTATGCCCGTAGGCACACAGGCGACCATTAAGGGAATGTCTCCTGATGAAGTAGAAAGCATGGGCGCAAGGATCATTTTGTCCAACACCTATCACCTTTGGATGCGTCCCGGAAATAAGATCGTCGCGAAAGCCGGCGGTCTTCATAAGTTCATGAACTGGAAGCACTCGATCCTTACCGACAGCGGCGGATTTCAGGTCTTCTCTCTGGCACGCCCGAAGGACATTAAGGAAGAAGGAGTGCATTTCAAATCACATATCGATGGTTCTGCTCACCTTCTGACACCTGAGCTCTCTATGGAGATCCAGAATGATCTGGGAGCAGACATCATCATGGCATTTGACGAATGCTGTGCCTGGCCTACGGAACACCGCTATGCCCAGAAATCGCTTGAACGCACCACCCGCTGGCTGGAGCGCTGCATCAAGTCCCATAAGAAACCGGAGACCCAGGCATTATTTGGTATCATTCAGGGTTCCTGTTATGCCGATCTTCGTAAAGAAAGTGCCAGACAGATCACTTCTTTTGATCTTCCGGGCTATGCCATCGGAGGCCTTTCTGTCGGAGAACCCGCGGAGTTGATGTACGAGATGCTCGAAGAAACCGTTCCTCTGATGCCGGAAGATAAACCACGTTATCTCATGGGTGTCGGCACTCCGGACTACCTGATCGAAGGTGCCATCCGCGGCATCGATATGTTTGACTGCGTTCTTCCGACACGTATCGGCCGAAACGGAACTGTTCTGACTCACGACGGCCGTCTGATCGTCCGTGATGCCAAGAGCGCCGAAGACTTCCGTCCGATCGAAGAAGGCTGCACATGCTATGCCTGCCAGAACTACAGCCGGGCATATATCCGGCACCTTCTGAAAGCAGGGGAAATGTTCGGACTTCGCCTTTGTTCCTGGCATAATATCCACTTCCTTCTCCATCTCATGGAAGAGGTCAGAGATGCGATCTCAAAAGACCGCCTTCTCGATTTCAAGGAAGAATTCTACGCCAGATACTATAAAAAGTGATTTGACACGAAGAAGCAAAAAAGAAGCGGTCCGTATGGACCGCTTCTTTTTCTATGAATCATCTGATTCGAATCAATTTGCATTCAAAGATCTGACCAGCATCGTAAAGTCTAATGTAATCTGTTCCAGATCCTTATCGTTTCCGCATGTGGCCACAACAGCAAAATACTGGCCACTCAGATTGATAACACAGGTTGTACCCTGAAAAGTCACATTCTCATCATCGATCAGGGCCAGCTGGTAATTACGGATACGTAATTCCGCATCACCAGTACGGACAATCGGCGTAACAGAAGTATATCCGCCAAACTTATAACGGCTGCCCATAGCCTGTTCCGCAGCAGTACATGCAGTAGTGATAGACTGCTGATTCCCCAGACTGATCACGAACAGACTCGTGTTCGGATCCTTCACATTCTTCAGAACCAGATTGATCGCACGATTGTTTAAGATATCGATCGGTTCCAGTGATTCCACATCATTATTCCGGAACAGGAAACTGCCGCTGAAGATATCCGGCGAAGAAAACAAAGTATAATCGCTTTCTTTCTGTGAGTTTTCCTGGAAAGAAAGCAGGATCGACTCGATCTCATTCCAGTAATCGGAATTATACGTTCCATAATCATCCAGAGGCATCAGACCGCATTGAATATATACCCCTTCCCTCTCCTTGGATTCAAGGACAACAAAGGTTACATCCATTTTCCTGCCTGCCTTGTATGTATACGCATCAAAAGCCACCGCCATAGAGTTCTTGATCGTAACATTAGTCATCGATGAACCCATTTCAGTTGACTCGTAGCCGAGCACATCATTAAGATAATACTCAATCAGTTCTTTGCTCTGGGCAACAAAATCATTCAAAGACGCGACACGCATTTCATCCATTTCAGAGAAGAAATCCGTATATACCACACACTCGCCGTCATTGCGGGTAAAACTGAATAATCCGTCTTTATTAGAAAACTCATAGTATGGCGGCGCCGAAACGACGATACCACGAACATTATCAGTATAGATTCTTACTTCTCCATCATCGCTGATATCCGGATCCACCACCAGCGGCATTGTTTCCGAAGGCGTCTCCGAAGTGGTAGCAGTGGGCTTTTTTGTCTTCTTCGTTTTCTTGGTAGTCACTTCCACCTCTCCCCACTCATAGTTTTGGGAGATATAGATACCTACAGGGATAGATATACCGGCAAGAAGAATTATTCCGGCCAGGATATATGTAAGCGGTTTCTTCCAGATACTCTTCTTCACTTCCGGCATGGTCACACCGGTTCGGACTTCTGTCGGTTTATATTTCGCTTCAGAAAGGATCGATGGAGAAAGTACTTTCTCAGAAGAAGAATCTTCCGGAATCTCTTCTTCCATAGCTACAGTCTTACCCGCAACCATGGCGTTCGGATCATCGTTATCCCCTTCTGTGCTTTCAGCTGCCGATAAAGCAGGGGTAACCGCCACCTTTCCGGTAATGGCTTCGGAAAAACTCTTCATGTCCGGGAAGCGGTCTGACGCCTTGACCGCCAGTGCTTTCATAAGCGCATCATTAGCATACTGGGGCATCTCAACGCCAAGAGAGATCGGAGAAGCCAATGTATCTTCGTGAACACGCTCGATTGCATCCGGCGGCATCACTCCGGTGATGATCAGATACATGGTGGCCGCCAGCGCATATTCATCTGACCAGGGGCCCTGATTACCATGTTTACGGTACTGCTCTTCCGGCGCAAAGCCATGCTTTAAGATGATCGATTTACTCTTTTCTGTATCAATAGCCAGCCTGGCGGCGCCAAAATCCAGAAGACGGCTGGTGCCGTTATTCGTGACTACAATATTATCCGGACTGATATCCCGGTGTAAAAGGTTGTGCGCATGTACATGGGCCAGAGAATCAATTACCGGCAGAATCAGGCGGAGGGCTTCCTCGAAGGAAAGCTTTCCTCCACGCATCTGGGTATACTTCATCAGGTCAACACCTTCGACATACTCCATAACAAAATAAGCCGTGTTATTCTCCCGGAAATAATCCTGTACCGAAACAATATTCGGCACATCACGAAGTTTCGCCAAAAGCCGGGCTTCATCCATGAACTTGCTGGCACCATTATCGAACTTCGGCTGTTCTTCAGGCGAACTGACCGTCATGGTATACCGGTCGGATTCTCGAAGAGCAATACCGGATGGCAGGAATTCTTTTACCGCTACACTGATCTCCAGTGTCATGTCAAAGGCAAGATAAGTAACACCAAATCCGCCTACACCCAGTACCCGTCCAGTCAGATATCTTCCATTCAGGATCGTCCCGATCGGAAGAGCTACAAACGGATGCTTGGCTTTAGACAAATCAAAGCCACAGCGGGGACATGGTCCGTTCCCGTCGTGCTCATTAAAACATCCGAAACAAAGTTTACTGGTGTCCATTTTTCATTACCCTGCCATTCTCATATACGCTACCAGCGTAGTATTATCGCCTGCCAGACGGCCTCTCTGTACCGCACGCAGGATCATTTTCTGTGCCCAGTCCTTCGCATTAAAGGACTTATGCAGATCGATCTCCATTTCTGTTTCATAGACGTTTTCCCAGAACCCGTCAGAACAGACTAAAAGAGCATCGCCCTCTTTCATATCAAACTCTTCAACATGAGGTTCAATCGTTTCTTTCTGGCCGACGCAGACGGAAAGACCGGTCCGGTCTTCCTGCTCCCGTATTCCTTCATAATCCAGTTCGCCACGCATAAAAGCCTTATAGGTATGCGTGTCATCCACAGAATGATGCGCAAGGCATCCGTCGGAAAAATGGTAGATATGGGAATCTCCAACGCTCGCCCAGCTGACGTGCTGATCTTTAATTTGTACAGCACAGATCGTGGAACCCGCGCGCCGAAGATCAACATTATCGAACTGCATATCGCGGAAACGCGTATTGGCCGTCACACACGCTTCGGCAGGAGACTGTCCCTGAAGGAAAGCCTCCATCGCCGCTTCGGAAATGATCCTGGCTGCTTCATCGCCGGATGGCAGGCCGTTTAAGCCGTCACACAGCACGATAAACACCTGGTCATCATGTTCGACGACCTGTGCGCAATCACAGTTCGGTTCATGTCCTCCGACATGTGTGTACGTGTAATGATCCATATTACTCTCTGTCTACCTTAAATTCGTTTGCTTTGTCAGCGAGCGAAAAAGTGGATCCAGGTGTCAGCTGCTCCGGTACACCCTTTGTCAGCTTCTTTCCATCGCTGAGATAAGTACCATATGTTGAACCGTTATCCGTCAGCATAAAGGCCTTTGTTCTTGCATCGAAATATACAGAACAATGGTTGGAGCTGATACCCGGAGTATCTTCCGGGAACACGAATGTACAGGAATTCTTATCACGGCCGATCGTCATTGTCTTACCGGTGATCTCAAATTTCTGTCCGGCAAATACACCCTTTGTGCAGACAAGATAAGACTTCTTTCCATCGTCCTGCTCGCCGACCATAACGACCTTCTTATTACCAACGATAAAGAGGATCAGAAGAACAACGGCGCAAACAGCAGCGATGATCACAAAGAGCAGGAACTGATTTCTCTTTTCTGCTACTTCACTCTCAGCATCTTCTACTGCCGCATCATGCTTCTTATCGAATTTCTTCTCTTCAGATGAAATCTTCTTATCGATAGTCTTGTTATAATCTTCAGCCTTGGCATATTCCAGGCCAAGTTCATCCAGTTTGTCAGTAACTGTCTTACCGGTGATAGCAAAGTTTACGCTGTCCGTATCTTCACGTCCCAGAGTATTCATACCGATAAAGAAACCATTCTCATCAAAGAGCGGTCCGCCGGAGTTACCATGGGAAATAAAAGAGTCATGCTGGAAAGTCTTGAAGTTTTCACCCTGCGGTACTACATCGACCTTAGAGATTACACCCGAGTTTACACTCTGGCTGGAACGGTCGCCCGAGAAAGAAGAGTCGATCTCCGATGCTTTATCCGGATATCCGATTGCCGTACACTTATCACCTGCGTGGATCTCCGAAGAATCACGAACAATAACCGGGACTCTGTAATCTACCGGCTCAGGAAGCTTCAATACAGCCATATCCAGGTCCTTATCGAACTGGTAAAAGATAACTTCCGGTACAACCCGTACATCATCATCAAAGATAACCCAGATATCAAAGCCATCTTCCATAAACGGCTGAACAACGTGACCGTTGGTAACCAGATACTGGACTTCCCCGTCCATCTCACCGATCGCATAGGAAGATCCCCAGGCCAGCATCCCCTGTGAAGAATTGGTGCACAAAACAAATGCCACCGAATTCTGGTTCTCCGCCGGCGTAAGGCCGCGCTTCACATCACTTGGCTGAAAAGACTCTGCCTTTACTTCGGAAAGCTCATCCTGGGCATCACGCCAAGGCTTGAAATTCCGGAATGCCATAAATCCCGATCCTGCGATGGCAATCACCAGCAGGAGCATAAAGATCCTTCTAACCCACTTCATACGTTTGTACCTCCTAAACTATCATGCACAGCAAAAACTATAGCCGTGTAGTTATCTTGAAAACGCTTATTCTTCTGCATCAGACCCTTCTCCAGAAGCTCTGCACATTCGCTGGGATCATGCTTCATTGCCTCCCGGATCTCATCAAAAGAAAGTGTATCACTAATGCCATCGGAGCAAAGAAGATAGACATCTTTATCCCTTACCTGCCACGGTGTAATGGAAAAATCAGGATTGACCTGATTCGCTCCCATATACTCCGTCAGTGCAGGCGCATCTTTATTAGTCAGCGCCTGTTCCACAGAAAGAGCTCCTTCCGCAGCACGTGCCAAAAGTGTATTTCCATATTCCTGACGGACATTCATAGGATAAATGCGTCCGTTTCGAAGAAGAAGGAGATCGCTGTCTCCTACAGATGCAAACCACATTTTATCATCTTTCACAAATGTGATGATCAAAGTCGTTCCGCCGCGTCCGCGATAGACATCATAGATCTCTTTCGAAAGAGAATCCAGGATCCATCCGTCCTTGAGCTTATCGAAAGAATAAGGAAACTCGGAAATAACATCGGAAACCAGCTTATTGGATATCGCAGCACCGGAATCAAGTCCGCCCATACCGTCACATAGCACGGCCAGAAAACCTTTGCTCGCCCATTTATTACTGGGTGAAAAACCAAAAGCATCCTGCTGTTCTTCTCTTTCACCGATACCCTGGACATTTCCGATCTCGATCCGGAATCTTCCATTATCCATGCACTTGGTTTCTTTTTCAGCCAAGTTCTCCGAAGAAACGTCAGCCGCATCCGACTCTTTCTTTTTAAAGACGGTAAGATCAAGGATCAAGAAGATCAGAAGAAAAGATGCCACGCCGATATAAAACCAACGCGTCTGGTAAACCATATGGGAGAAATTATTCCAGAAATCCCCCAGCATACTCACCACGCAAACTTATCACTGCAAACCGGAATGAACATCAGTCTGGACTGACCGACTCCAATTACATCATACAGCTTCAGTTCGGTCTCTCCATTAATAAAGGCACCGTTTACCATTACACGTTTCTCCGCGTCACCGCAGGAAACAGTATAACGGATCGCATCCTTATCGTAAGAAAGGATCGCGTGCGGGCTTCTGGATACAGAATTATCACGGAACAATGCGATCTCATAATTCTTCTGACGTCCAATGATGGCTTTCTTCTCCTGGAAAACAAAGCTGGCACCGGTCATCGGACCATCAATGCACACCAGGAAAGCACGCGCATGTACACGCGGAATAAAATCCATGTCTGATTCAGTCAAAGAAACAGTAGCATTTGGATCACGAGGAGCCTGCTGCTCTACAAACATCGAAGAAGGAGCCGCAGGAGCTTCTTCAACAGGAGCAGCGGAAACCTCTTCTACAGGTGCCACAGGTGCTTCTTCAGTAACCACAGGAGTCTCTTCTGTTGGAACTGCTTGCGCAGAAGCCTCTCCCGCAGTTGCTGTTACCGGAGCCGAAGGTGCAATCGGTGCACCAGGTGCCGGCATACCCGGCATCATGCCCGGCATAGGTCCGCCCGGGAAACCGAATGCAGCAAAAGCTGCTGCTTCTGCCTGTCCCGGCTGAGCGGCCGGAGCTGCGTTTCCGCCTTCCGCAGGAATCGGGAAAGTAGCGCCTATGTCATTCGGGATCGGTGTCGGATTCTCTTTCACACCCAGACCTGTCACCGCGTAAGGACGGTCAGACGGTGTATAGAAGTTCTCTTCTTTCGCAAGCGGTTCCGGATGCTCGGTCACGCCCAATCCTGTAACAGGAAGCGATGTAGGAATATCTACGGAAATATCTTCGGTAAGTATGCGTTCCGGCTCTTCGGACACACCGTTGAACGGTATATTCGTGTGGAGATCCGAAACAGATGGATCCGGCATGGACGGGATCGCGGAAGGCGCCGGTAACGGTGCTTCTACAGAAGCAGGTTCAGAAGAAGCCGGGATTTCCGGAGCCGAAGATGCGGCCGGAACAGGAATGACCGGTGCTTCCGGTACTGAAGGAGACACAGAAGCTTGTGGAGCACCTACAGAAGGAAGGCCGGAACTTTCCTCAAAAATCGCAACAGTCTTATTTACGTGCGGTGTATTCTCTTCAAAGTTCTCGATTGCCACGGTCTTACTGATCTGCGGTTCCGTTTCCATTCCCTCGATCGCTACCGTTTTACCGCATGAAGGCTGAGGGATCGCCATATTTGCCGGAGCCACTGGCGGAAGGACCGACTTTGGCTGGCTGGAAACCTGACTGCAGTATGGGCAGCCGGAAAAACGATTCTCATCATAAAAGTGACCACGTTCGCATTGGATCATACAGCACACCTCAAAAAATAATATTTCTCCTTATTCTATCGCATTTATCTATAAAAGTACAATAAACAAATCAAAAGAAGGATATATCTTGGGTTGTGATGCTGCCTCAGTTATCGTTTTGCACGATCTTCTGCACGGCTTTCCAGGTGATATACACGCTCAGGAACAAGATAAAGCTAAAGGAAAATATGAGGTACAGGATCATCGTAATGGCATAGCCTGTCTGACCGAAAGCAAACATCAGCACAAACGGGATCACTCCGAAGATCACGGATTCAAATAAGACTACACCCATGCACGCCGGGAAATTCTTCACAGTCATGATCGCCGCATTCCGGTATACTTCTTTGAAAGAAAGTTCAACCGTTGCGATCAGAGGGTATACAAAGATTTGCATCGCCGCCCAGAAAACCAGAAGGCACAGGAAGAAACCGTTGGCAAATGCCGACATCATGCCCATATCCGCAAGCTGGAAATAACCGATATCAAAAAACAGGATGGCCGTCACCAGGATCGACAGGAACATAGCTCCCAGAGACTTTTTCCAGTTATCCTTCAAACCCCGCTTAAAATCGGATTTAAACGACGCGTCACCGGTCAAAAGCCCCTTGTAGTAATAGCTGAGCGCCGAATAAAAAGGTCCGTTCACGATCAGCATCATGCCACTGACGAACATAGAGGCCAGCATCGCCATCAGATAGAAAATACTGTCTACCGCTTCGGGAGTGACATCTGCCTCAGCAGCCATCTTGTTTTCAAGAATAAAAGTACGAAGGCCATCCGGTGTAAAGAATGAAAAGATCATCGGAAATACAAAAAGGACCAGACAGAGGCTGATGGCAAAAGCAAGGATATTGGCGCCTAGCAAAATGCTGTTACTTGCCAGCACCTTCGCCCAGTTGTGACCGAAGGATTTCCAGAATCCCTTCTCGGCAAACCCTTTCTGCCAGTTTTGTGATTTCCCCAAACTACGATTCATTTCCAGAGCGTCTCCATCTTTTCTTTATTGGCGCAGATCTCTTCCAGCGCCCGTTCGGCATAGGCCAGATACTTTTCTTTCTTCTTTCCTTTGACGCGATACCCCAAAGGTGCGATCAATCCGAAATTGGCATTCATCGGGACAAAATTCTTGACGCCGGGATCAGACACATATCTGGCCATGGCGCCGATCATGGTCCGATCGGAAAACTCTACGGGGCTTTCCTCTTCTTTTGCAAGAAGAGCCGCAAAATAACCGGCAAGATATCCGGAAGCGGTCGACTCGATATATCCTTCCACACCGGTGATCTGCCCGGCGAAAAAAACTTTCGGGTCTTCCCTCATCTGATATGTGGGAGTTAAGAGTCTCGGTGACTCGATATATGTATTACGGTGCATCACGCCCATGCGTGTAAATTCTGCATTCTGAAGGCCCGGAATCATACTGAATACACGTTTCTGTTCCGGAAATTTCAGCCGGGTCTGAAATCCGACAATATTGTAGATCGAAGCCATGCGGTCATCCTGACGAAGCTGTACGCAGGCATACGGCTCTTCTCCCGTACGGGGATCAATGAGGCCTACCGGCTTTAACGGGCCGAAACGCATGGTATCATATCCGCGCTTGGCCATGGTTTCGATCGGCATACAGCCTTCAAAAACCGTCTCTTTATCAAAACCTTTCACATCCGCAAGTTCTGCTGAAACAAGAGCCTCGTAGAAATTCCGGTACTCCTCTTCATTCATGGGACAGTTCAGATAATCGTCGCCGCCTTTTCCGTAGCGGGACATGGCAAAGCAAATGGAACGGTCAATACTGGATTCCATTACGATTGGCGCTGCCGCATCAAAAAAATGCATGTCCTGATGACCGATCTTCTGCATGATATCATCATACAGATCTCCGTCAGTCAAAGGACCGGTAGCCACGATCACGATTGCATCTTTCGGAATACTGTGGATCTCTTCGTCCACTACTTCGATCAGAGGATCGGATTTGATTCTATCCGTGATATACCCGGAAAACTCTTCTCTGTCAACGGCCAGAGCGCCACCTGCCGGAACCTGAGCTTTATCTGCCGATTCCATAATAAGAGAACCCAGGATACGCAGTTCCTCTTTCAGAAGACCCACACCATTTTCCAACTGATTGGAACGGAGAGAATTGCTGCAGACCAGTTCTGCAAACTGGTCACTGTGATGTGCGGGACTCTTTCTGACCTTTTTCATTTCATAAAGACGCACACGCACACCAAGGCGCGCCGCCTGATATGCCGCTTCCGATCCGGCCAATCCAGCGCCGATGATCACGATTTGCGGCCCGGTCATGTCACTCACTCTTCTTTCTTGCTCTCTTTCGTAGATTTGCGGCGGGTCGTTTTCTTTTCCGCCGTGCCTTCTGATTCTGTATCGTCAGTTTTCGCACTCTTCTTAGCTGTGTTCTTCGGGCATTCCGGATTCGCACACTTCGGATAAGCACGTCCGCGGAAACGCTTCCAGATCATATAACTGCCGCAGGTGTCACACTTCTGACCTTCTACCGGCAGATACCAGCTGATGAATTCACAGTTCGGATCTGTTCCCTTCTTGTCACATGTATAGAATACACGTCCTTTATACTTGTTGGAGCGATGGGATACCAGACCGGATCCGCAAAGAGGACAGGCCCCCTTGACTGTGATTTCGATATTTCTCGTATATTTGCACTCCGGGAAATTCGAGCAGGCAATAAACTGACCGAAACGGCCTTCCTTGACCACAAGATCTGCGCCGCAATCCGGGCAGGTCTCACCGGTCTTCTTTTCTTCCATCTTCACTTTTGATACAGAGGAGCCGGCCTTCACGATCAGTTCGTGGAAAGACGGGTAGAAATCAGAAAGAACTTTGACCCAATCCTTCTTTCCGACTTCGATCTCATCGAGTTTGGATTCCATATCAGCAGTAAAGGACACATCCACGATTTCCTCAAAGTTATCGGACAGCAGGGCGGTAACCACCTTACCCAGTTCCGTCGGGTGAATGACCTTTCCTTCTTTATCGATATAATTTCTCTCAAGAATAGTGGAAATCGTCGGAGCATAGGTCGAAGGACGGCCGATTCCCTTTTCTTCCAGTGTCTTGATAAGAGTTGCTTCTGTATAACGCGCCGGAGGCATAGTAAACTTCTGTTCCGGCTTCAGGTCCAAAAGCTTCAGGCTCTGCCCGTCAGACAATTCCGGAAGTTTTGACTTCACGTTCTTGTCATCTTCCGGGTTATCCTCGGTAATATCTGCATAAGCCGCCAGGAAACCCTGGAACTTAACTGTTTCACCCTGTGTACGGAAAATTGAATTCTCACAGCGTACATCCAGCGATACCGTATCTACTTCAGCAGAAGCCATCTGGGAAGAAAGAAAACGATCCCAGATCAGTTTATAAAGACGGTACTGGTCATTGGAAAGAGAACTCTTAATGGTTTCCGGATCCAGCTCAAAGTGCGCCGGGCGGATCGCCTCGTGGGCATCCTGGGCGGAATTCTTATTCGAATACTTTCTCGGAGACTTCGGCAGATACTTATCTCCATACTTACTGATGATCAGCTCTCTGGCGGCTTCCATCGCTTCCGTGCTGACACGGACAGAGTCAGTACGGATATAAGATACCAGAGCTACCTGGCCCTGTCCGCTGATCTCCACACCTTCATAGAGCTGCTGGGCAACACTCATGGTCTTTCTGGAAGTAAATCCAATACGGCGGGATGCCTCCTGCTGCAATGTACTCGTGGTAAAAGGAGCAAACGGCTGGCGCATCTTTCTTCCCTTTTTCACCGTATCTACGAAATACGGCTTGCCGGAAAGCTCGGAAAGCAACGCATCTGTCTGCTCTTTGTTGGCAAGTTTTACTTTTTCGATCTTACCGTTCTTTTTCTGACCGTGATAACGGGCACGGAACGGGAAGCGGTTCGTTTCCGGAGTCAGTTCCACATTTACGTTCCAGTACTCCTCCGGAACAAATGCATCTATCTCTTTTTCACGATCCACCACGAGCTTTGTCGCAACGGACTGTACACGTCCGGCAGAAAGGCCCTTTCTGACCTTGCTCCACAAAAGCGGACTCAATTCATATCCGACCAGACGGTCCAGAATACGTCTGGCCTGCTGGGCATTGACCAGATCGATATCGATCTTTCTCGGGGAAAGGATAGCATTTTGAATCGCTTTTTCGGTGATCTCGTTAAAAGAGATACGGCAATCTTCATTCAGATCTATATTGAGAACTTTGGCAATGTGCCATGCAATGGCTTCTCCTTCGCGGTCAGGGTCCGTTGCGATATAGACACGATCCGCAGATCCGGCCAGTTCCTTAAGTTCACGGATCACTTTCTCTTTGCCGCGCATATTGATATAAGTCGGTTTGAAATCATGCTTGACGTCCACGCCCATCGTCGAAGAGGGCAGATCGCGGATATGACCTACTGAAGCCGTGATCTTATACTCTTTTCCCAGGTATCGTCCGATGGTCTTGGCCTTGGCCGGGGACTCTACTATCACCAAATTCTTGCTCATTGCGTACTACTCCCTGAAAGTGATTCGTCTAACAGTATTTATATATAATTCATTAAAGGCGAATTGTCAAAACATATTTCTGACGATCTTTCTGGATTTTTCCCTCTAGTTCCATCTTTCCCAGCACTTTGGCCACATGTGAATAAGGAAGTCCCAGTTCCTTTACAATATCATCCGTGGACACGGCCATACTGCCGATCATCTCCAAAATCAATTTTCGGATCTCGTTTTCTGTGACCTTTTCCGGTTCCTGGGAAATCTTTTTTCTCAGCTTATTCTGTTCATATTCTTCTTTGATCTCCAAAAGTTCACGGAAAAATGCCACATTAGCAAGATAAGCCATGATATCTTCCGGCTCCGTTGCAATCTGGGCTCCGTCTTTTAAAAGGAGCAGGTTTCCTTCAGACGTCTCGGAATACACCGTGTTCGGGACCGCAAATACTTCCCGGGACTGGGCAGCGGCAAAACTGGCCGTATGTAACGTGCCGCTGTTCCTTCCCGCTTCCGTGATCAGTACGCAATCTGAAAGAGCAGAAAGTATTCTGTTTCTGGCCGGAAAATACTGGCGCGTGATCGGCTGGCACGGCGCCAGTTCCGAAAGTAGAAGGCCTTCCCGGCTGATCCTTTCGAAAAGCTCCTTGTGTTCACCGGGATAGACCTGGTCAAGTCCGCAAGGCATAACGGCAATAGTCTTCCCTCCACATTCCAGGCACGACATATGGGCTGTACCATCGACTCCCCGGGCAAGTCCGCTGATGATCACGACATCATGCAGAGCCAGATTTCTGGAAAACTCCCGCGTCACTCGTCTTCCATAATAGGACGGTCTTCGGGTTCCGACGATCGCCACCCGGGAACGGCTTTCGTCTAAAAGGGACAGATCACCCTTGTAGTATAGTACCAGCGGCATATTCGGAAGATGATGCAAATAGGATGGATAGACCGGATCAAAGAAGTCAAAAGAGCCGATGCCGGATGATTCGGCCAGATCAACATATTCCGGAAATTCTTTATAGACCTTGCTCTCCTGAAGTTTTTTCCAATTCTCTTTCTGTTTTAATGAAAACTCCTTTTCATTGAGGAGTTCTGACCTGGCATAATATAGTTCTTCCAGTGAATTCAATCCGTTTCTTCCCATAAGGAGGCGGATCTGGGTCCCATTCATGATTTTCCCGGCCATCAGTAACGAGCAGAACAGGTCAGCTTCCAGTTTTTCACGCATGATCATTTCCTCCCCGGGCTTCGCCCCACTTCGGAAGACGGAAAGACATGGCTTCCGTAATGTGGTCCTCTTTTACATCCCTGCTTTCCTCCAGATCCGCGATGGTCCTGGCAAGCCTGATCATACGGTGAAGTCCGCGTACGGACATCTTCATCTGATGGGCCACCATAGCCGCATATTCCATTTCTCTTTTCCCAAAACGGAAGATCTCGCCAAGTCCTCTTTCCCTGCACTCACCGTTTCTTTGGCGTGGAATACCGGCTTCATCACACCGGCGGTACTGGATCTCCCAGATCTCCCTTATCCGCTCACGCCATTTCACGCTCTCTTTTTTATTCTCATCCTTCATAGTCGAAAGAAGAGATTCTTCTGTGATCCGTCCCAAAACACAGTAGATATCCATCCGGTCTAAAAGAGCGCCGCTGATCCGTCCCTGATAGCTGGAGATCATGGATGTGGTGCAGGTGCATTCCGATGGCGATTCCAGGTATTTCCCGCATCGGCAGGGGTTCATGGCCGAAACCAGTAGGAACCGGGCCGGAAACTCGTGATTTCCGTAACTTCTTGAGATAGTGATGCTTCCTGTTTCCAAAGGGACGCGTAAAAGATCCAGTACATGAGGTGAAAATTCCGGAAGTTCATCCAGAAACAAAATACCGTGAAGTGCACGGGAGACTTCTCCGGGTGTGGCACTTCGTCCGCCGCCGACCATGGCCGAGCTGGTGCATGTGTGATGGACATACCGGAACGGACGCACCAGGGAACGGAGCGTCTCGGGAGAAAGGACCGTCAGAGCGCTTTCCACCCGAAGAAGATCGATCTTCTCTTCTTTTGAAAGTGGCGGAAGAAGACCTTGAAGGATCTGCGCGGAAAGAGACTTTCCCGTGCCGGGAGAGCCGACCATAAGAAGGTTATGAAAACCTGCGGCAGAAAGCACAAGAGCCCGGGAAGCTGCGGGCTGTCCACAAAGGCAGGAGATGTCGGCAGAAGGTTCAGGAAGCGCCTCATCAAAAGATACAGGTGTATTTCCAGAAGAATTCGGGCGATATCCGGAGACGATCTCCACAGCGCCGGTCAGATCGTCTACTCCCGTAACGGAAACGCCCAAAAGTGCAGCTTCTTTCTGGTCGGAAGACGGAACCAGACAAAGTCCCTTCCTTTCCTTAGGAAGAGATAAAAGCCGCGAGATACTTCCTGGGACAGCTCTCACCTGTCCGGTAAGAGAGAGCTCGCCATAGATCGTGATCTCTTCATATGGCGAACGGATCTGTCCGGTCGCCAGAAGAATGGCCATGGCAATGGCCAGATCAAACGAGGATCCGGACTTAGGAAGATATGCCGGGGAGATATTTACAAGAAGCCGCTGATTGGGAAAGAGGAACCCGCATGAACGGATACTGGCCCGGACCCGTTCCTTGGCTTCACGGATGGAGGAGTCGCCCAAGCCCACCACCTCAAAGCTCGGCAATCCTTGGAATATGGACGCTTCTACTTCCGCCACTTTACCTTCCAGACCGGAAATATATAACGTTTTCACCTTTGCATTTCGGATCTTGACCTGTTCCATATCGCACCTGCTTTCCAAGGATTTGGCACATTCTACTCTTTTCCGCCGCGACTATCTCGTGTTTTTTTCGACAAAAGACGACAAAATCGCGAATTGTGCTATAATATTGGCTTGTTAGTTAAATTATTCGGGAAAGAAATAGAAGAATCGAGGTATTCTACATGAAACTGGGCATCGTTGGTCTGCCGAACGTCGGCAAAAGCACTCTTTTTAACGCCATTACCAAGGCAGGCGCGGAATCCGCGAACTACCCTTTTTGCACGATCGAGCCGAATGTCGGCGTTGTTTCCGTACCGGACAGCCGTCTGGACAAGCTTGCGGAAATGTATAACCCGGAAAAATATACACCGGCCGTCATCGAATTCGTGGATATTGCCGGTCTGGTACGCGGTGCCAGCAAGGGCGAAGGTCTGGGAAATAAATTCCTTGCAAACATTCGTGAAGTAGATGCGATCGTTCATGTTGTCCGCTGTTTTGATGATACCAATGTCGTTCATGTAGATGGCGGCGCCAATCCGAAGCGGGATATCGAGACCATTGAACTGGAGCTGATCCTTTCGGATATGGAATATATGGACCGTCGTCTGGATAAGGTCAGAAAGATGATGAAAGGTGGCGACAAGAAGTTCCAGGCAGAACTGGACTGCTATGAAAAGATCGCCGCACAGCTGGAGCAGGAAAAGCCGGCCCGTTCCCTCACCTTCGACGAAGAAGAAATGGAATTTGTAAAAGACCTGGCTCTCCTTTCTTTAAAGCCGGTCCTCTTTGTTGCCAACATAGCGGAAAGTGATATTTCCAACCCGGATATAGAGTATGTAAAGACCGTTAAGGATATCGCCGCTTCTTCCGGAGAAGAGTGTGTCGTGATCTCGGCTAAGATCGAAGAGGAGATCGCTATGCTGGATCCGGATGAAAAAGCCATGTTCCTTGAGGAACTGGGTCTTTCCCAGTCCGGTCTGGATAAGATGATCCAGGCAAGCTACAAGCTTCTGGGTCTCATCTCTTACCTTACTGCCGGTCCGCAGGAAGTTCGTGCCTGGACCATTAAGAACGGAACGAAAGCTCCGCAGGCAGCAGGTAAGATCCACTCGGATTTCGAGCGTGGATTCATCCGTGCGGAAGTGGTGGCCTTTGATGACCTGATGGCCTGTGGAACCTATGCGGCCGCAAAGGAAAAGGGTCTTGTCCGTTCCGAAGGAAAAGAATATGTGATGAAAGACGGCGACGTGGTACTGTTCCGTTTCAATGTCTGATCTTTACACATCAACAGAAGTCAAAAAAGGACTGCTTTCCGGCAGTCCTTTTTCTTTCAGTGAAGATCCGTCACCGGATCAATATACATCGCTTTGGACCATGGACTTTCCTTCCCATTCGGGATCGCCTTTTTTCTCCGCCCCTTGCATATCCAGTACCTGCCGGAACTGGGTCTCATAAAGATCCCGATAGATGCCGTTTTTATCCAAAAGCTCCTGATGGGTACCCATCTCGGCCACATGTCCTTCTGCGATCACTACGATCTTTTCTGCTTTCATGATCGTGGAAAGACGATGGGCGATGACTATAGATGTTCTATTCTGCATAAGAACTTCCAACGCCTCGGAAATGGCATTTTCCGAAATCGAATCCAGTGCGCTGGTGGCCTCATCCAGAATCAGTATCTTCGGATCTTTTAGGATGACCCGGGCGATGCTGATACGCTGTTTCTCACCGCCGGAAAGCTTTAGTCCCCGGTTTCCGACCATGGTGTCGTATCCTTCCGGCTGCTTGACTATAAAATCGTGTATGCTTGCGATCTTGCAGGCTTTTTCGATTTCTTCCTGGGTTGCATCTTCTTTGGCATAAAGAAGGTTTTCCCGGATCGTACCATTAAACAGATAAGTATCCTGTGTAACCACGCCGATCTGCTGACGAAGATAGGTCAGATCTATTTCCCGTACATCTTCCCCTGCGATCTTCACACTTCCCTCTTCCACATCATAAAGGCGCGGAATGAAATTCACCACAGTGGATTTGCCGGAGCCGGACGGACCGACAATGGCATACATTTTTCCTCCGGGGACCGTAAAGGACACATCCTTAAGAAGTTCTTTTTCCGGCGTATAGGAAAATTTCACGTGATCGAAAACGATATCCTGATTTGCCACATCCGGTTTTGCCCCGTTTTCCGGAGACACCAGCGGATTGGCACGGTCAAAGTAATCGAAGATACGGGTAAAAAGGGCTAAAGAACGGGTAAAGTCCACGCCCAGGTTCATCAGTGATTCCACCGGACGGTAAAGCCGGTTGATCAGAGCGACGGTAGCGGTAACCACACCGACAGTCAGTGTCGGATCATACTTTTTGATAATGCAGATTCCTCCGGCGAAATAAATAAGAAGCGGACCCACCTGGGTAAACATACCCATCATGACGCGGAACCATTTTCCGCTCCGCTGTTCTTTCAAAGAAAGTTTGGTGACCTGTTCATTCACGCGGACAAAGTTCTCATATTCCTTCTCTTCTCTGGTAAACAGTTTCACCAGCATGGAACCCGACACGGATAAAGTCTCGTTTATGACCTGATTGAGTTCATCGTTCTTTTCCTGCGTCTTGGTAAGAAGCTTATACCGGTTATGTCCTACATTTCTCGTCGGCAGGATCAGAAGCGGAATAATAAGGATACCTACCAGTGCCAGCGGGATGCTCATGGTAAAAAGCGCCACCAGTGTCGTAATGACTGTGGCAAAGTTATTCACGCAACTGGAAAGAGTATTGGAAATGACTGAGCTGACACCGGATATATCCGTATTCATACGTGTAATGATGTCACCCTGTTTTTCTGTAGTAAAAAAACTGTGGGGCATCCACTGGAGCTTTCTGTACATCTCGTTTTTCATATCGAAAATGATTCGCTGAGAGATCCAGGCATTGATATAACTTTCCACCACGCTGATGACCTGAGATGCGGTCAGGGCGGCAAAAGCCAGAAGCAAAAGCTTGATCAGAAGTCCCATATCATCACCGAGGAGGGCTTTATCAACGATCTTTCCGGTGATGATCGAAGGAAACAGGCCTACTACGGCTGAAAGGAGGATCGATATGATCACGAAAGCAAACTGAAGCCTGTAGGGCTTCATATAAGAGGTGATCCGGCGAAGGAGTTTCTTATCCACCTTCGGTTTATTCTTTTTTTCTTCCTCTGTCAGAAAACCACGTGGGCCGAATCGCATCGGGCCCGGACCACCCATCGCCATATGGGTCCTCCTTTATTCTTTCGTCTGTGTCTTCTCAGACTGCTTCTGATAAAGTGCCGATAATTTCATTATCATGATCAACGATACTACATAAACAAGAAGGCAGGCAATTTCCGCCAGAATAAAAAACAGAAGCGGTTCCCCTTTTCTGGCCAGGGCGATAATCATAACAAAGAGCGCCGCCGAGGAAAAGATCAGCCCGGATATAAAAAGGAACTTTGCCGTGACGGCATCTTTCTTTTTCATACTGACCGGCACAGTAAATGCGCAGATCAAGGAGACCACGACCATTATGATCGGAAAGATCATACCGAAATTCATATCCGTATCCCTCTTTCATTCAATTCAGATTTCACGGCTTGATCGATCTGGGCATAGAGTTCTTCCAGTGTACCGTCATTGACCAATACCACATCTGCGAGTTCTTCATATTCTTCCCTCGTCATCTGCATGGCCATACGTTTCTTGGCATCTTCCCGATCCATTCCTCTTCCTTCCAGTCTTTCAAGACGGACCGGATCGCTGGCACTTACCACCCAGACCTGGTTACATACATCCACAAATCCGTGACGGACCGGGATCGGCACATCCAGCACGATCAGTTTCACTTTCTTTTCCGCCGCTTTGGCGATCTCTTCTCCGATGGTGGAAAGCACATAGCGGTGAATGATCGCAGAAAGTTTATCCAGTTTATTCTTCTCGGAAAACACCAGAGAAGCCACATAACTTCTATTTAACGCACCTTTGGAATTAATGGCACGGGAACCGAGAAGTTCGGCGATCTCCGGAAGCGCTACTCCACCGACATCCGTTATCTGTTTTGAGATCTCATCCGCATCCAGTACCTGTACGCCTTTATCCCGGAAATAACCGGAGACAGTGCTTTTGCCACTGCCAATACCACCTGTCACACCTAAAACAAACATTTTTACGTCCTCTTTATTCCTTAATGGGCTTCTGCCCAAGTCTTGCCGATCCGGGCTTCTGCCAGAAGCGGCACATCCAGAGAGATCACATTTTCCATCGCCTCGGAAAGCACCTTCGCCGCTTCCTCCGCGATATCCTCTCTGGCTTCTACGATCAATTCATCGTGTACCTGTAATATCAATGCCGCATCCAGACCCTTTTCCTTCAGAGCCTGCGCTGCCCGGTTCATGGCCAGCTTAATGATATCCGCCGCCGTGCCCTGGATCGGAGTATTCATGGCGGCCCGTTCTCCGAAACTCCGGATATTGTAGTTGGCTGATGTCAGTTCTTTCAAAATACGCCGTCTTCCAAACAGCGTCGACACATACCCCTTTTCTTTACCTTCTGTCTTAAAGCCTTCCAGGCAAGGTTTAATGGTCGGAAACTGCCGGTAATACTCTTCGATATATCTTCTCGCTTCATATACGCTTATCCCCAGATCCTGGGAAAGGCCGTAGTCGCTGATACCATATACGATACTGAAGTTGACGCGCTTTGCTGCTGCACGCATACCGGTATCGATCACGCTCGGCGGGCAGCCGAAAATACCACAGGCGGTCTTGGTATGAATATCTGTACCGCTGCGGAACGCTTCGATCATTTCCTCGTCATGGGAGATCGCGGCCAGAAGCCGGAGCTCGATCTGGGAATAGTCCGCATCGATCAGTACATATCCCTCTTTTGCCACAAAGGCCTCACGGATCAGAGAGCCGAGATCCGTACGGATCGGAATATTCTGAAGGTTCGGATCAGACGAGGAAAGCCGTCCGGTATTCGTCATTGCCTGACTGAAAGTGGTATGCACGCGTCCGTCTTTTTCGGAAATGCTCTTTTTCAGGCCCATAACAAAGGTGGAATCCAGTTTCTGGATCTGTCTGTATTCCAGGATCTTATTCACGATCGGGTGCTTATCGCGGATCTTTTCCAGTTCCTCGGAATTCGTGGAATAGCCGCCGCTTGGAAGTTTCTTTCCGGAAGGAAGTCCAAGCGTATCGAAAAGCACCCGGCCCAATTGTTTGGGAGAAAGGATGGTAAATTCTTCGCCGGCCAGATCATAGATCTCCTTTTCCAGAACTTTCACTTTCTCATCAAATTCCTTATGCAGGGCATCGATCCTGGAAACATCGACCAGCACGCCTCTTCTTTCCATCCGGTCCAGTTCCATGACCAGCGGCATTTCGATCTCGTAAATAAGTTTCTGGATCCCCTGCTTTTCAATTTCAGCTTTCTGATAAAATGACACCAGACGCACCAGAAGAAGCCGGTAGGCAAAATCCAGGAAATCCTCTTTTGTCACTTCATCCGGCATTGTATTTCCGTCGATCAGAGAAAACAGATCCTGCTGGCGGGATTTCCCGGTCTTTTCATCCTTATTCTCTTCATATCCGGAAAGAACCGGAAAAGGCCGGCGGGTCGAATGCTCCACAAGCATTTCGAAAGACGGCGTGGCTCCTTCGATATAGTTCAGAACGAATGCGCCGATCTCCACATCAAAGACATGGTCGAAAGGCAGGGATTCAGGTAGGATCTTACTTCTGTTCTTAATGCTGTAGCAGACCGGTGCCAGATCTTTATCCTGACCGATCTTCTTCTCCTTTAAAATCGAAAGGATCTCCCCGATGTCTTCTTCTTTTGTCCAGATATACACCTTCTGAGGTTCAACTGTAATTCCCAGAGCCGTCCTCGGCTCAGAAACCAGATCCAGCGCCAGTGCATTTTCAGAAGAAACAGATTGAAGGATCGTCTCTAAAGAAGACTTTATGTCAGAATTGAAAAGGATCTCCGGTTTCTCTCCGCTAAGTTTCGGATAGGTCTTCTCTTCTTCGGTCTCTTCTACCATAGGAGCTTCGGATTTTGCCGCCACTTCATCGATCTTCCATTTTTTCATCTGGCTTCGGAAACCATATTTGTAGAAGCAGGAAGCGGCTTTTCCCATGTCCATCGGAGTAATGGCAAGATCTGAAAGTTTAACAGAAAGCTCAGCATCCGTAACGATCTTGGAAAGCATCAGGGACATGTAGGCATTGTCTTTATCGGAAAGAAGCTTCTCCCGAAGTTTCGGAGTCAGTTCCTCCACATGCTCATAGATACCATCCAGTGTCTTATATTTCCGGACCAGATCCATGGCGCCCTTTTCGCCGATTCCCTTTACGCCGGGAATATTATCGGAACTGTCGCCCATCAAGGCTTTTGCCGTGACAAAATCACTGGTCGGGATTCCATATCGTTCCTGAAAAAGTGCTTCATCGTAATAGTCCGTGCTGCTGCCGTCTTTTTTTGTGACCGGCATAACGACCTTGGTCTTCTCGTCGATCAGCTGGAAATCGTCCTTATCTCCGCTCAGGATGAAGACTTCAAAGTCTTCTTTTACGGCCATGGTCTTTAATGTTCCGATCAGATCGTCCGCCTCCAGCCCTTCCTGCTCATAGCGGGGAAAGCCCATGGCATCCAGCACTTCCTTCAGTACCGGCATCTGGGCGGCCAGATCCTCCGGCATGCCTTTTCTCGTTCCTTTATAGCCGTCAAAGGCCTTGTGGCGGAATGTCGGAGCCTTGAGATCAAACAGCGTACATGTATGTGTCGGATGGATCTCCTCCATATACTTGGAAAGAGTATTCAGATAGATATTCACCGCGCCGGTTGGCGTACCGTCCGGTGCCGTCAGGTTATTTCTTCCTGCCGTGGCATAGTAGGACCGGTTAATAATGCTGTTCCCATCTACGAGCAGTAAACGCTTGGTATCGGACATATCGTATCTCCTGATTATTCTTTCACTTATTCTTTTGCTTTATCCTGACTCTTCTGCTGTTCCCGGTAATGGGCAGTGCTGACCATAAGCTTGATACGGTTCAGCTGGTTCGCCTCACTGGCGCCCGGGTCATAGTCGATCGGGATGATATTGGATTCCGGATACTGGCGGCGGAGCTCTTTGATCATACCCTTACCGGTCACGTGGTTCGGAAGGCACGCAAAAGGCTGCGCACAGATAATATTCGGCACACCGCTCTCGATCAGCTCGATCATCTCGGCTGTCAGGAACCATCCCTCACCGTTATTATTTCCGCAGGAAAGAACACTTTCCGCCTTATGCGCCATGTGCCGGATGCTCACCGGAAGCTGGAACTTACCGGTCTCGGCAAGTTTTTTCACGATATGACTTCTGTAAGACTGCAAAAGATCGATTCCCCGGTTACTGAGCCAGGCCGATTTCTTACTTCTTCCCAGGTGTTCTGCGGCCCAGATAGGACCCATGGTGCAGTAAAGGAAGAAATCCAGAAGTCCCGGAACAACAGCTTCACAGCCCTCCTGCTCAACTACATCCACTGCATGGTTATTGGCATCCGGCTGGAACTTTACCAGGATCTCGCCTACCAGGCCGACGCGCGGCTTTCTCGGGATATCCTTCATCGGGAATTTATCGAATGTTTCGATCGTCGCATCGATCATACGGCGGTAGGAAGAAGGACGGCCGATCTTACTGCAGTGAAGTTTCGCAAGAAGCGCTTCTACTTCTTTCTGCTCGTCTTCCGTCAGCGGAGCATTCTTACAGGCTTTTGCCATGATGTACTCGGTAGTAATGTCTTCAAACTTCTCCTTCGGATTAAAGAAGAGCTTGGCGCAGCGGTTCCAGAACTGATAAAGAGCATTGGCAGAGCCCTTCACCTGCTCATAAGGACGCACACGCAAAAGCAGCGTCTGCAAAAGATCTCCATAGCAGACAGCCCGAAGCGCACTGTTAATAAACGGAAGTGTCGGCTTAAATCCGGGGTTCTTTTCAAACTGCTGGACAGAAAGTGCAATGACCGGGATATCTCCATATCCTGCCTCACGCAGTGCTTTTCTCAAGAAAGCAACATAGTTTGTCGCACGGCAACCACCACCGGTCTGGGTGATGAGTACTGTCGTATTGTCACGATCCACCTCTCCGGATAAGATCGCATTGATCATCTGACCGACAACAATGATCGTCGGGAAGCAGGCATCGTTATTGACAAAACGCAGTCCGCACTCGATATCTGCCTGAGTCGCTTCTTTCAGCACTTTCAGCTTATATCCATGGTTATGGAACACCGCTTCCACAAATTCAAACTGGATCGGTGCCATCTGCGGAGCCAGGATCGTATGTCTCTTCTTATGCTCCTCCGTGAAAGGCACACGCTTGATGGTATAGGACTTTTTCTCCCGCTTGGGCATGGTGCCTTCCGCACGGGCAGTTTCACGCTCATCCATCGCTACCTTCAGGGAACGCATACGGATACGTGCCGCACCCAGGTTACTGACCTCATCGATTTTCAGAAGCGTATAAAGTTTTCCTTTCGCTTCCAAAATCTCCTGGACCTGATCGGAAGTAACGGCATCCAGACCACAGCCGAAAGAAGTCAGCTGGACGAGTTCCAGATTATCGTTGGTCGCGACATAGGCCGCCGCTTCATAAAGACGGGTGTGATACATCCACTGGTCAATAACCCGGATCGGACGCTCCAGTCGTCCCGGAACTGCCACGCTGTCTTCACTTAAGACAGCAAGTCCTAAAGAGTTGATCATCTCCGGAATACCATGGTTGATCTCCGGATCCGTATGGTACGGACGGCCGGACAGCACAATACCTTTCCCGCCCGTGCGCTCCAGATCTTCAATGACCTCCTGGCCTTTTCTTCTGATATCTGCTTTATATTCGTCGTATTCCTTGTTACCGGCTTCTATAGCTTTGGCGGCTTCCGATTTCGTCACGCCATAATCGGAAAAAGCGATAGCGAGCTGCTCTGCCAGTGCATCATCATTATCCAGCGGCAGGAACGGATTGAGATACTTAATTCCCTTATCCTGAATGTTCTCCAGGTTATTTCGAATGACCTCCGGATAGGACGCAACGATCGGGCAGTTAAAGTGGTTTCCGGAATTCGGATTCTCATGTTTCTCATAAGGAATATCCGGATAGAAAATGGTCTTGATGCCTTTCTCGATCAGGCTCTCTATATGGCCATGTACCAGCTTTGCCGGATAGCAGACGCTCTCTGACGGAATGGAATCCATACCCTTTTCAAAAAGTGCGTGATTCGACCGCGGGGAAAGCACTACCGAGAAACCCAGCTCCGTAAGAACAGTGAACCAGAACGGATAGTTCTCGTACATGTTCAAGGCACGCGGAATTCCGATCTCGCCACGCGGCGCCTTATCTTTTGCCAGCGGCTTATACCGGAAAGTACGCATGTATTTATAGTTGATCAGGTTCGGAAGAGTCTCCTTTGCCTTCTCTTTTCCTTCTCCGCGTTCACAGCGGTTACCGGAAATGAACCTTTCTCCGTTGGAGAAGGTGGAGATGGTCAGCTTACAGTGGTTCGTGCAAAGCGGACATGTCGCCATTTC
Organism: Oscillospiraceae bacterium; assembly: GCA_902802325.1. Taxonomy (GTDB): domain Bacteria; phylum Bacillota; class Clostridia; order Saccharofermentanales; family Saccharofermentanaceae; genus Scatonaster. The sequence goes on from CADCLV010000005.1 coordinate 50,559, forward strand.
CGTTGTCATATCGAAACGGTTCAGTTCTTCCAGACCCAGAAGTCCGGATACTTTCTGTCCCTTCGGGATCCGGTTCTTCGCGATGATGGCCGCGCCAAATGCACCCATCAGACCGGCAACATTCGGGCGGATGACTTCACGTCCCGAGATCAGCTCAAAGCAGCGCAGGATCGCATCGTTAAGGAATGTACCACCCTGCACAACGATCTTCTTACCCAGTTCCTGCGTATCGCGGATCTTAATAACTTTATACAGTGCATTTCGAACAACAGAATAAGACAGGCCTGCAGAAATATCACCGACTGTGGCGCCTTCTTTCTGGGCCTGCTTTACCTTAGAATTCATAAATACGGTGCAGCGTGTGCCCAGGTCGACAGGATTCTTGGCAGACAGCGCTTCCAAAGAGAAAGTATGGGCATCCATATTCAGGTTCTCGGCAAAGGTCTGGATAAAGGAACCGCAGCCGGAAGAACATGCTTCGTTGAGCATGATGGAATCGATTACACCGTTTCGGATCTTCATGCACTTCATGTCCTGACCGCCGATATCGATGATAAAGTCCACATCCGGGCAGAAATACTTGGCCGACTGGAAATGCGCCATCGTTTCGATCTCACCGAGATCCACGCCCAATGCGGCACGGATAATATTCTCACCATAACCGGTCACGCAGCTGTTGGCGATATAGGTCTCCGGTGGCATCTGCTCATAGAGTTGCTTGACGATATTTACCGCACTTTTTACCGGATTTCCCTGATTGCTGGCATAGTAGGTATAGACCATCTGCCCTTCGTCATTGATCAGTACCGCTTTCGTTGTGGTACTTCCGGCATCGATACCTAAGTAGCAGGGGCCTTTTTGCTTGGCCAGCTGATACAGATCCAATGTCGCACGCTGATGGCGTTCATCAAAAAGTTCCTTTTCTCTGGCATCGGCGAAAAGCGGCGCAATACGCTTAATATCCGGCTCAAAACCTTCACGGGACGCAAAGGACGCGATCAGATCAGAAAGCTTCACGACCTTTCCTTTAGCTCCCAAAGCCGCGCCCAGGGCAACGTAGATCTGGGCATTATCCGGCATCCAGAAAGACTTGACCTGCTCTTCCAGTGTTCGCTCAAATGCCTTTCTCAGTTCTGAGTTAAAGAACAGCGGACCGCCTAAGAAAGCAATATGACCACGGATCGGGCGTCCGCAGGCAAGACCGGCGATGGTCTGGTTGACTACTGCCTGAAAGATCGAGGCCGCCAGATCTTCCTTGGCAGCACCTTCATTGATGAGCGGCTGCAGGTCACTTTTTGCAAATACACCGCAACGGGATGCAATAGTATAAAGCGTAGTATAAGACTTGGCCAATTCGTTAAGACCATCCGCATCAGTACGAAGCAGTGTGGCCATCTGGTCGATAAATGCACCGGTACCGCCGGCACAGGTTCCGTTCATTCTCTGTTCCGGAACCGGATGCAGATAGGTGATCTTTGCATCTTCTCCGCCAAGTTCGATAATTACATCCGTCTCCGGGTGATACTTCGAGATCGCAACCGTTTCCGCGATAACTTCCTGTACAAAATCCAGACCTAGCCATTTCGCAACCGAAAGTCCGCCGGATCCGGTGATCTGTACCCGGATCTGAAGATCCGGATATTTCTGGTTTACCTCTTCAAATGCACCAAGAAGTTCGCCGGCGATATCGGAATGGTGTCTCCGATATGCAGAATATACGACCTTCTCTCCTTCTGTCAGTACGATCTTAATTGTGGTCGAGCCGATATCCAGGCCCATGTTCAATATCGATTCCATGAACGATTCCTTCTATCTTACGCTTTCTTTTTTCCTTTATTCCCGGAAGACCTTTCCCCTTCTTCCGTTGTTCTCTTTTTCTTTTCCTTCGCTACGGCTTTTACCGCTTTTTTCTCCACTTTCTCCGCACGGGCCGCTTCTCGTGCCTGCTTTCTCTTCAGCTGACGCAGTTTCTTCTTTTCTTCTTTCTGCTGGATCTCCGCAGAAGTCTTCTTTAATTCCTGAAGACGGGTCGCGGCCTGCTTAATGAAGCGCTTACGGAAATCATCATGCGCCGCCAGGCTCTTACGGAATTCCGGCTCCAGGCAAAGGCACAGAAGTTCTTCCGGGATTCCTAAATGCAGATCAAAAGGCTGGCCGAAAACATCCTGTGTTGTCATATGCAGGGTCTCACATGCCATCACTACATTCTTTTCAAAGTCGGTAAATTCGCCTTTTAATCCCAATTGCAGCATCAATCCGCTGAAATTTACGTGCACATAAGGAAGATTTCGGGAAAAGATCAGGTGCAGCGCCAGAAGCTTCATATAGGATTCCAACGTAATGAACTCCTGATCGCAGATCAAAGAAACCGCTCCTTTCGGCGCAATGGTCGCGATATCCGAATATTCATTTTCGAAGCCTTCCGACCAAAGGTAATACAATTCGCGGTAGACTGCATGTGCCAGATCTTCGTACTTATAGGTCAGTGGCTTGGCTAAAATATCCCCACCTATCTGGAATATGTATCGAAGATATTCCTCCTCCTGATGCGAAGAAACTCCGGCCCACTTAAAGTAGGCAGCAATATCCCTGGCGTTATACAGATAATTGACCATAAAATCTCCTGGTTCAAAAGCATTCTCGTAGGGTAAATATTATACCACAAAAGAGGTGCTTAGTACGGATCACGTTTTGCCGCTACTAGCAATGTTGTACCCAGGAAAACTACGATATACATGACTAAAACGCAAATAAATGTGACAAGTGACACCATGGAGTAATCTGATGAGAACAGGAAATCCGACTGAGCCGTCGTCACGGCAAAATACCGGAAAGGCCGAAACCAGATAGAAAAGATCATAAAGACGACATCAAAGATCCCGGTAGAAAAGAGTGCAGTAATTGTAATCGCCAGCGCCACTCCCCTGCGGAGATAGGCAATCATGAAGGCCAGCGAAACATAGACGAAAGCTATCAATGTGGTTAAGGCAAAATGCTTTATCATCACACCCAGATCACCGGTATTAAATGTGGAACAGAAAAGCCTGGTAAATCCAAGCGAAACACAATAGCACAATATCTCCAGGCCGATCACGACAAAAAACATAGTAAGGACTTCACCACAAACGATCATCATGGGGTTCGCATTTAAAGAATAGCGGTTGACATGAAACCGGCTTTTAAACTCCGATCCGATAAACAATGCCACCAAAAGAGCATATAGAAAATACAGCGTACCGGAGGGAAGTGTCATTCGGAGAACACCGTCATAGGTATTGGAGTTTTTAAGAGACTCATACGACTGTGAAAAAAGCATCGAAAAGAGCTCATCTGCCTCTACATCTTCTTTCTTCTCCTCTTCTGCCTGTTCACTATCCGAATTCTCGCCATCATCTGTCTTATCTTCGCCGTCAGGAATTCCTTCCGTAGTCTTAGATGCCATTTCGGCACCTTCTTCCAGACCGAAATAAAAACCTTCGATGGCTCCAAGAGGATCATCTACGCAGAACATGATTTCTGCCGCAGAAATAATCGATGTGACAAGCAGAATGATACAGATCACCAGAAAAGACCGTGATCGTAGAAGCCTGTATAAATTTACTTTAAACTCTTTTATCATGACGTAGCATACCCCCACGGATAAGATTATAATCTTTCATCCGGAAGAATGTACTAAGAAAGTGTAAAGAAAAAACTCCTGCCAGAGGCAGGAGCCGGAATAATCATTTGAAAAAGCAAAGCGCTTGTTTCTTTGCTTTTTAGGTGGAAAGATCAGCCGATGTTCTCAACATCCTCTACTGTTCCGAAAAGATTCATTCTGAACAGCAGTGCTTCATCTTCCATGTTGGAGCAGTAGATCTTTGCACTTACGAGCTTACCACCCTCGATCAGCTTCATCAGACCTGTGATCTGGCTGAGCTTGCTCTTGAGATTGAACTTATCGCCTTCATCGGTGATCAGCATGACATCGCCTGTGCAAGAATCCAGAGCCTGCATGAACTGGTGAACGTCTACGTTACTCATGTTAAAAGCTTTCATGGTGTCTACCTCCTTTGAATCACTTTTTCCTTTTTTCTTTTTCCCTCGCAAGGCATTCCCTTACCTTGCGTGTTCATTATATCGTTCCCATTTTCGTGCGTCAATGAATGTATTGTCGATGTTGCACAGACGAACAACGTTTTGTTTGTGCATATTGCACATCAACCAATTGTGCATATTCACCAGCCGAAAAACAGGTCAAATACGTGTATACGTCCAGATATCAAAGCTTACGCCTGTCACGGAATGGATCGTCTCTTCTCTGTTCGTCCAGGTCCAATCGGAGAGCTTATCCAGATTCGGGAAATATGCATCCGCCTCAAAACTTCTGTGGATCTTTGTGATGTAACAGGTATCATAGTAAGGCAGGAATTGTGTATAGATCTCTTCTCCCCCGATCACAAAGAAAGTCTCGTCAGGCTTTTTCGCCATATAATCGAGCACTTCTTCCACGGAGTGCATGATGGTGGCCCCCTCAATGGAGAGATCCGGGTTACGTGTCAGGATAATGTTTTCTCTTCCCGGAAGAAGATGGGATCCGGGAAATGTCTCCATAGTCTTTCTTCCGTAGATCACCGGATGGCCTAATGTCTTTACCTTGAAGTTCAGTTTCAGATCCTCCGGGATCCGTACCAGAAGCTGTCCCAGATTTCCAATAGCCCAGTTTTCATCCACCGCCACGATTGCACAAATACTCATAGTCGTCCCTGTTCCTCCGATATATTCAGCTAAAAAGCTACGGATTCAGTATACCATAATGGTGCTGATGGCAAAAAAGAAGCTGTGTCCGAAAACACAGCTTCTTTCATTGACTCGAATTCGATTATAGAATTACGCAGCCAGTTCGATCACAACGTCGTCCAGATAGAAATCATCTGTAACATCTGCGGTCTCCCAGTAAAGTCTCAGAGTAGTCAGTTCAGGAACATCATACTCACCGGTTTTGGTTGTCCACTTGGCACCGGTCATATCCAGTTCACCTTCAACAATGACCCAGTCATGGCTGCTGGTATCTACTTCTTCGATACGCGGCCACAGATCACTGATATCAGCAGTAAATGCCAGTACATCAGCTGTGGACTTAACAGCGAAGGAATACTTGATCTTCTTGCCGATGAAGCGGGAAACATCGATCGTGTATCCATCCCATGTTTCAGAAGCACCGGTAACTGCCAGGCACTTAGAATCATGTTCACCGTCTACAACAGAGATCGTTACACCGGCACGGGAAGCGCCGCTGAACTTACCGTCATCATAGTTCTCCTTGATCGGATCGCCTTCCTTCGGCGGTTCTACGTAGTCAGCCGGCTTTTCGATTTCGCCGCCCTTCTTCGCATTTACGATACCCTGGAATGCAGGCTTCGCAGAAAGGTCACCACGGAAGACTACCGGAGTCTGCTCACGTCTCCAGGAACCGGCATCTGTCAGACCCCAGATGGTAACGCTATCAATGTCGATACCTTCAGCCTTGAGAGCCAGAACAGTCTCGAACAGTTTCTGATAGTATACGCCCTGCTCATAATCCGCATTAACCGGCGGAGCATTTACGTCAAGCTCAGTGATCTCAATTGTTACACCCAGCTCATCAACATACTTTCTGATCATGTCGGCATACTTATCAACCGGAGCATCAGAAATGGTGATGTGGGACTGCAGACCCATACCATCGAGGTTGCCGGCTTCAGCGATCGGCTTCAGAACTTCGATGATCTTATCCTGCTTCTTGGTTACATACTCGTTGTAATCATTGTAGAAAAGCTTAATTCCTTCCGGAGCATACTTTCTTGCATATTCGAAAGCGTACTGCAGGAAATCCTCACCAATGGTCTTGGTCCAGTTACTCTCACGGAGCTGGTAGTTGTCGTCTACACACTCGTTAGCTACGTCAAATGCATAGAACAGGCCCGGATAATTGGCGTCTACCCACTCAAATACAGACTTGATGTAGTTTTCCATACGCTTCAGCATCAGCTCACGGGAAGCCAGTTTTCCATTGGTGTCATAACCCTCATAGAAGAACCAGTCCGGAGTCTGGGAGTGCCATACCAGTGTATGACCACGCATCTTAAAGCCATTCTCTTTTGCGAAATCCAGAATACCTGTGCAACGGGTGAAATCCAGCGCCGGGCACTCATCGTACTTTGCCGGATCTGCCAGAGTTGTCTTCGCATCCAGGATATTCTCCGGCTTCATCTCGTTTTCACAAGTGATAGAGTTGAATTCCTTGATAAGGAGCTGTCTGGGTTCGTCATGCTCATTGGTGATCAGCGACTCAGGAACGCAGCATCCGAAAAGGAAATCATCCTTATAGAGTTCCTTCAGGGACTCATAGGAAGAAGTGTCTACCAGCTCAACTTCGCCAACGTTGCTCGGATCAAAGTAATCGCCTTCAACAGTGATATACATATAATCGACAAAGATATCAGTGGTATCACCACTCTCGATATAGATGTATACGTTTGTTGCTGTCTCCGGGATCGGTGTGGTTCCGATTCCTTCTACAAAACCGTCCTTACAGTCGGTGATGTGGAACAGATTCGAATATGTCGGGCTGCCAAGTACGTCAAACTGCAGCGATACGATAACGTCTCCGCCGCCGCTCTTTACCGCAGTCTGAATACGTACGGTATTACCGGCCAATTCACTACACGGGAAATTGATACCATTCCAGTTCTCCATACGGTTTGTGCAATGCAGCACCTTGCCGTTGGCCTTGTTGGCATCTTCTACAGAAAGCTGGACGTCTTCACCACGCGGTTCATACTTGACCTCGTCGCCACCCATGTCCTCCAACACACACGGAACCCCGTCTGGTACTTCCGGTTTGCTGACTTCTACCTGCTCAAATCCACCTTCTGGTTCGGTGGTCGTTGCTACCGGCGGATGATACCCTTCAAGAGAGACAGATGTGGATTCATCTGACTTCTTGCATCCGGTCATAGCAACGGAAGAGAGCATGGCAAGCGCCAGAACCAGCGCACCCATCTTTTGCTTCTTCATGTTACAATCCTCCATTTTCTGCGGACTTTTTATCCACAAATTTACTACTCATTCCATATTAGCGGAAAGAACTTCGAACTTCAATGATTTTTCCGAAATCGCTTTCGAAGTTTTTCTTAACAATTATGACAAAGCAAAATTTTTAAATTTCTTTAGTAAAAAAACGAACCGGCCATATTGGCCGGTTCAATATATTGTTACTTTTATAAAATGCGGATCGAAGTTTACAGTGACGTAACCAAATCAAGTATCCCACCTATGGAAGTGACATCCCCCGCGCGTCCGTTCGCGATATATACAGCATTTTCCAGACAATAATCATCCATGACCCACGAGCCGCCCTGCTTCTCAAATACAAAGAGTGCATTTCCAGTGGAGCCGTCCTTTCGAATGATCTCTACAGTAAAGACATAATAATTGTCCTTATGAGTTGTATCTTTGATCTTAAAATAGGTTCCTAGCATAAGGGACGCTCTGGCGGCGTCATCCGAATCAAATTTCTCATTATGCAGAGACTCAGCCATAAGCCGGGGATTACTGATGGTGATATGGTTAGGATTTCCCTTGTAATTGGACCATGTATCCTTTCCTTTATTGATGCAGCCACAGGATTCGAGCATATACTCGATCCTTCCCTTCAGCATCGCCTTATCACTACCCGGTCCGTACTTATCAAACAGATAAACTCCAAGAATAGCGACAAAAACCACCGCAATAGCGATGGATGCAATAATGTAACTCTTTTTCATTTTTCCTTCTCCTTTTTTCTTCTTCCTTTTTCCTTTTCGTTTTTTCCTTGATTATTCTTCTCCTTTTTCGTATCAATATATTTACTGTTTTAATTGGTTAAAGAAAAATCAGAACTCTTTCGCCACTTGTTCAAAAGCAGATACTTCCGCTTCATCATAATCACGGCCATCTACAGTCAGGTGCTTTACTGCCTCAACGGTATTTGAAAGCATCCATTCTCCGTCATAGTAAAAATACTCCAGCTCAAGTTCGCCCTCATGATCATGGTAATAAATATGGATCTTAACTTCCGCATCACGGCCACTGACCTTTGTGCTAATGATTTTAAACCTTGCATCCTGAAGAATTTTGCCCGCAACTTTCTTAAAAAGGAACGATGCCTCTTCTTTTGAATCCGTGATCGATGACAGATCTATTGAATCAAGAGCAGAAAGATCTACTTCCTGGGAACTGTTCTTCAAATCATCATCGGAAACGACCGGAATATAATCTTCATCGACCTCGGTAGCACCCACACTCACCATTGTGCGGACTGCCGCCTTTCTGACCTTGGCTTTCTTTGAACGGTAATCCTGGATCAGCCCGCCGACGACCATTACAACAACAAGCGTAAGAAGTAAGATCGAGTATACTTTATATGATTTTTTCATACAGGACCTCCCACGCTTAAATTGTTTTGATAATAGCACAATCGAGAGGAAATGTAAATATTTTGTGAACAGATGTGAACGAAACTGTGAATAATGCGGACGTTTGTTATTCTTTGCCGATGTGGTGTACATCCACCTGCATATAAGGAACAGTCATATTGTTCTTTCTCAGCGTCTTATCCACTTCCTGATAGACCCGGCGGCGCAATGTCAAGCGGTCTGAAGGCGCACTCTGAAGGCGGATCCGGTAGAGGATCGCGGAACTTTCATAGGCCTGAAGGCCGAGAAATTCGGCTTTCTTGCATTCTTTCCATTCCGAAACCACGGAAATGATCTCATCAAATACATCTTTGATCTTCTGCGGATCTTCTTCATATGAAAGCGGAATATCTATAACCGATGTTTCGCCAAGAACCTTAACCCGATCGATATTGCGGTTACAGATCCGGACTTCGTATCCCTCTTCGCGGTTAGTGAGCCTTGTGGACTTTAATGTCATATGTGTCACGCGGCCGGAATAACCCTGGATCTCAACAATATCGCCGACACGGAAAAAACTTTCGCTCAATATATTGACACCCATAATGATGTCTTTCAAAGCATCCTGAAGAGCAAGACCAACGATAGCACCGACGATTCCCAGTCCTGCCACAGCCGAGCTGACATTGATGCCGTTCACCTGAAGGATCAGAAGAATACAGATCACGATCAGCATATATCTCACTATATTCAGCATCAAAGAGGCGAATGTATCCTTCTTTCCGCTTTGCCCGATAATTTTTCTGACAAAACGCCGCAACGCGACCCAGATCACCAGTGTAACGATCAGTATAGCCAGACATACATATGGTTTTGGGGACATGACCCAGTCAATTATCGTTTGCATTATTCTTCCTCTTCTTCGTTGCTTTTCTCATTATACAAGAATACGGCTGAAAAGAAAAAGCATCTGTGAAAACAATCACAGATGCTCTTTGTTCTGGTCGGAGTGGCGAGACTCGAACTCGCGGCCTCTTGCTCCCGAAGCAAGCACTCTACCACCTGAGCCACACCCCGTTGCGAACTTCTAAATGATACTTCTAAAAAAAGGACATGTCAACTAAAAATTTCCCAAATCAGAACGAAACTTTCCTAATTTGCGTATTTTCCAGTTTATTTTATAATGATGGCAGTATATCATCAAGATGTTTCAATTAACTTAAGATGAAATGAGGAGATTGTTTTATGAAAAAAAGATTTACTGGCGCTGCCGCTTTTGTTCTGTCAGCCTCTCTTCTGCTCTCCACTGCCTGTTCGAAAAAGGACAGCAAGAAGAAATCAGATTCAGATCTGAACGAAGATATCGTGGAGGTCGTTGAGGACTACTTCAAGAACCTTTCCGACATGAGTTTTAAAAAGGTAAAGAAAGCTGTCGAGGACTCCGCATTTGCCGATCTGGATCTCAAGTCCGATGAATTCGATGTTCTTTCCGCCTATCTGGAAAAGGTTGAAATCGAAGTAACCGAAGCTGACGGCAAAGAGAAAAAAGGAACCGGTTCTGCTACTGTTTCCGTAACCTATGTTGATCTGAAGACGATCGTCAAAGATCTGGACGACAGCGATGACGCTGAGGAATATATCGATGCCATTAACGCTAAAAAGGCCAAGACCAAAGAAGAAGAAATCGAACTGGATATGGTCTATGATGATGAGTGGAAAATTGAAGATGATACACCCGTTTATGATCTTCTGATGGATGAATTCGACACGATCTGTGAGAACATCTCCGGTGGTGCTCAGGTTGAGACTGATCCGACAACTATGTCAACAACAGAAGCGACAACTGTCCCCACCACAACAGAAGATACCACCACGACGACCACTACAGAAGCCACAAGCGAAGACTCTTCGACAACAGGCAGTCAGTCTCCTTCTGGTTTGCAGACACTTCCCTCTCCGGGAATCACCGATCGTCATATCAAAGTTGGTCAGGACTTCCTCGACACCTGTGGCAATCACGGTTTTACCTATGAATTGTCTCAGGGAAATGAATACGATACCTATCTTCTCAGCCTTCCGGCAGACGATATGGCCTTGATCTACTGTGAATTCAAAGATGCCGCCACATGCGATAAATATGCCGAGCAGCTGATCAATCAGGTTGTTTACACCAACATGCATATGGATAAGGGCGAGACAGTATCCGATGAATGGGACGGAAACACGCACCACATCTATAGTCAGAATAACAGTGCGTACAATGGACACAGCATCGATATGTTCATCTACCGTGATGATACTATCATGGTCTTTGTTGCCATCGATCAGTTCCCGCAGGCCGATGTCGCTATTGAGTACTACGAGCTTCTGAACGAGCTGGGTGTTTGGAAACTGTAATTTCTCTGTGAAATACAACTGAATACAGCGCATACAAAAAGGGACTGTCTGAGCGATCAGACAGTCCCTTCTCAATTATACTGTGTAGTGGATGCCGGTCAGGGAATCTGGGGATCCATGGAACTTAGCCGGCATAGTAAAAGCCCATAAAGAGCTCATCCTGGTCAATACCGTTATACTTGATGCTCCAATCACTGTCACTTTGTGCAGGATCTGCCTGGAGTTCAAAGAAGAAGTTTTTGGTTTCGTCAGCATCGAGATACTCACAAAGCAGTGTTCTGCTGTCAAGATCAATGCCGATTACATTGAATACTGCATTTTCCGGAAGTGTGGCTGTTCCGTCCGCCGCTCCGTTACTATCAAACTTGTTTACGGTAATTTCCTTTCTGGTAGCCGCAATCTGGTTTCTTCTTCCCATATTGACCGTCTTTTTCGGCATGCCGTCATTTCCCATGGCAGAGACTCTGTCGATTACATAACCGGAACCCATAATGTCGGAATAGTTCGTAACCGTAAAATTCGCCGGGTCGTAGAAGAATCCGCCAGTATGTACGTTCGGCAGATTTCCTATGAAAGAAGACTGGAATTTAAAAGATGAACCATCATACTTAAACACTTCAACAACAGCATCCGAACTTTCCATGTACAATTCTGTGTAAATATAAAAACCATCGTCAGTCTTCAGCAGATAGAATCTATATAGCCCCATATAGGAATAATGCAATTCACTTTTCGGAAGCTGTTCTACCTGGCCATTTACTGAAATGCCTAAACTGATGAGGCTATCGTATTCATCTTTTTCGATCTCGGCACTGATAGTATCAAGAGCGCCATCACCATCAATATCCCAGATGATTTGTTGATTTAGATCAGATTGAAGGACGTAGTATTCCGGGGTAGCTCCGAACAGACTCATATCAAAGTAATCACCTGCATACACTGCCGGAATCTTGTACATATTGAATGCAGAATCCACTGTATATATGAAAATGATTCCGTCATAAGTAAGAAGGAACGGTACATTTTCATCCGGATCGCTGATCAGACCCGCCAGATATTCCACTTCCTGTGCGGATTGTGCTTGGAACTTCAGTGCATCATGAAAGTATTCTGCAAAGAAATTGGCAAACCCGCCTCTGTCGGAAATGAGGTCATTCAAATTGTATTCCATCGAATCAGCGGAACGATAGTTATATGTTCGATAGACAGTTGAGCTGGAATTATTTGCCTTATCATATACCTCCTGACAAGTAACAAAAGAGAAGACTTCACTATCTGCGCGAACAACATATGTATTGCTCTTCACTGTAAAAGAATCGCTCGCAGAGCCATCTACATAGCTCGGCAGTAGCTGGTCGTACATACTATCGTAATCAGTATTCATAGCCGGATAGATTCCATCCAGCGAATTCCAAAGCTGATCGTAAGTATCCGATTCATTGATTGTAAGCAGATC
>CADCLV010000006.1 GCA_902802325.1 Oscillospiraceae bacterium
CCGATTCCGAGGGTGGTGGTGGCGGTGGAGACTGTGTCTTCCGGCGGGTCATCGGGGTCGATGAACTCGAAGAGGCTGCCGGGCACGACTTCGACGAGGATGTATTTGTAGCCGTCCTGATAGAAGATCTCGCATCCTGCGTTAACGCCCTTACTGGTGAGCTCCTGATCCGGTACTTTGCTGTCATCTCTAGAGGTGATCTTGGCTCTGGATTCGAGATCTTCCCATTCGGCCGGAAGGCCGTAGATGATCGTTTTTCCTTCCCAGGTGTAGACTCTTCCGTCAAATACCACATACATCTCGGCGTTCATGTAGGGGGCTTCCATCTTCTTGACGCGGGTCAGAAGCCAGCAGCTGTAGATGATGCCGCCGCCATAGGTGGACCAGACGAGTACTACGATGACGGAAAAAAGCTGAAGCGGCAGCCATTTCTTAAAGTAGGCGATGATCAGCACGCCGATCATGACCACTCCGCTGATCGGGAACGCATAGTAGAGCTGATAATAGGAATCATAAACAGACAGCCCGTGGACCATGATTGCAGTGGCAATAGAGATGCCGGCAATAATGATGATCTCCACGAGCGTCAGAATGAATATGATACGCTGATTCTGTTTCTTTTGAGAAGAAACGGTTTGCTGTTTTGTTTTCTTTGGTACGGACGGGGCCGTAGATTCTGACATGAAAAAAGTGCTCCTTCGGTGGGATTATTCCTGCTTAATGAATTTTAGCAAAGTCTCCTTCGGAAGGAAACCCATCATCTTGTCAATGACTTTCCCGTCTTTGAAAAGAAGAAGGGTAGGGATGTTGGAGATATGGTGTGCAAGAGCCAGATCCATCTCTTCGTCCACATTTACTTTACCGACCTTGTACTGGCCATCGAGTTCTTCGGCAACTTCTTCCAGTACCGGTGCCAGCATCTGGCAAGGTCCGCACCACGTCGCCCAGAAATCCACTACGACCGGAAGGTCGGACTTCAGTACTTCCTGTTCGAAATTATCTTTTGTTAACTTGATCTCAGCCATATTCTTTCTCCTTATTTATATTTATAGTAGAGCATGCAGTGGCAGAATCCTTCAAAATCAGGATCTTTGATCTGATCGCGGAACTCTTTGCACATGCATTTGGTATCCGGGGTACGCTCGAGGCGGCAAGGGCAGTAGCCACCTTTTTGCTCAAGTCCATTCTTGATGGTCTCCACAACTTTTGCATCGGGATTCAGTTCAATACGCATAGGCTTTGTCCTCCGTTTTTTACTTATCCATTATACACACTACCGCCGTGAAAAGAAATCACGGGGCAGAAAGTGACTGGGGTAGGGTAGAATCAGGTAAAAAAAGGGATCGTACCTTTCGGAACGATCCCCTCATTTCCCAAATCAAATCAGCTTGCCATCTTATCAGAAGAGCGGTGTCTTCATCTTATCGTAAGCTTCTCTGGCTACGGCCCGTACGCTCGGATCAGAATCAGCAAAGGCCAGTTTCTTGAGATATTCTTCACAATGCTTCGCATTAATCAATCCTGCGGACTCAGCTGCGGCTGCACGAACCATCGGCGAAGAATCACGGAACAGGGGAATCAGGTGCATACCTGAATCGTATGTATTAATCTGCCCCAACGCTTTCGCAACTGCGAGACGGATCTCGTCCTCTGGATCATCAATCATCTTCACCAGCGCACCCAGATTTTGCTTCTTGCCAAGCTTCTCGATTTTTTCGGTTAATCTGTCAATTTTTGCCATCCGGATCGCCCCTTTCTTTTCTCTTGTAGTTTCTATAGTCATTATGCACTTCTTTTCACTGTAATGCTAGTGGGTTTTGATAATAACTTCTAAAAAAAATGTTTCTAATTTGTGAACGCTGACAATATAAGGTAAATTCTTTTTTATACTCTGGGTGAAATGAATGGAGTGGAAAAAATCGAAATCGGTTTCTGAATTGTTTCAAACATATTTGCGGAAAAATATTATTCCTTCTTTGGAACGAGTTTGGTAAACTGTTAGAGAATTCGAAGGAAGGAGATCCGATGGTGCGTAAGACACGTTTGCTTGCTTTACTGCTGATGGTGTCCATGCTGCTTGTAATTTTCGGCGGATGTGACACAGAAAAGAACGGATCTGAAACTTCCGACAGTGCATTTTCCGCCGAAACCAAAATCAGCGAAAATTATGGCGGAAATGTGACAGAGACTACTGCGGGGACACCGACACCGAGTCCGACTCCGACAGAGACACCAACCCCGACTCCATCTCCGACACCTACTCCTACCGAGATCCTGGTGAGCTTTCTGGGAGATACGACTTTGGGCGAGCAGCGGATCCATCAGGGGACGTCTTATTGTTTTAGTAATGTAGTGGGAGAGAATTATTCTTATCCTTTTTCAAAAGCACTGCCGTATCTGGAAAATGATGATATGACGCTGGTGAATCTGGAAGGGCCTTTGACCACATCGGAGAACCTCCGTCCGGAGCGGGAGATCTACTTAAAGGGTGATCCGAAGTATGTGGAGGTGCTAAAGCAGGGAAGTGTCGAATGCTGTAACCTTGCTAATAACCATATGCGGGATTATATGGATGAGGGGATCATTGAGACCCGGGATACGCTGGATGCGGCGGGGATCAAGTGGAGTGATTCTGATTACTATGCCATTTATGAGGTAAAAGGCGTCAAGATCGGCATGGCCGGTTTTAACTTTACCTATGAGAGGGAACTTTATTACCACGCCATTGACTGGCTTAGGGAGCATGACTGCGATATCGTGATCATTTCCTGCCATATCGGTGTGGAGCGTATGTATGAGCCGGAAGAGGCGGCGATCTCTTTGGCTCACGATATTATCGACTACGGAGCGGATATCTATGTGGGTTCCCATCCGCACCGACTCCAGCCGGTGGAGTACTATAATGGTAAATATATTATTTATAGTGAATCCAATTTCTGTTTTGGCGGCCAGCCTTTCTTAAGTGATCCGGATACCGCCATTTTCCAGTGTACTTTTACGGTGGATGAGGGGCATGTCATTTCTTCCCGGATGGAGTGCATCCCGTTTTCCATGCGTTCGACTCCCGACGGGAACGATTATTGCCCGATGCCCTATGAAAAGGGGACTGCGGAGTATGACAGGGTTATGGAAAAGCTCCACTGGTCGGATGAAAATGAGTGACATCTAAAGAGGACACGTCGAAAGACCAGTGCTTTTTCCGTGGATTCTTCGTGTTTTTGCCGAAAATCGAAAATCGGCTGTCCGTAAGGTATGTTTTTGTTTTATAATAGGGTTTGTTCTTTTTTATATAGGAGGAGAAAAACATGGCAAAAGTTCTGGTAGTCATGGGCAGTGACTCGGATTTTCCCGTAATGGAGGGGTGTTTCAAGCTCCTGAAGAAATTCGATATTCCCTTTGATGCAAAAGTGTGCTCGGCACATAGAACGCCGGATCTGGCGGCGAAGATCGCTTCTTCGGCTAAGGAAGATGGATATAGTGTAATTATTGCGGCAGCAGGACTGGCGGCTCATCTGGCCGGCGTCATTGCTGCCCATACTGTTTTACCGGTCATCGGTGTTCCGTGTAAGGGCGGGGCGCTGCACGGTGTGGATGCCCTTTATGCGGTAGTCCAGATGCCGACCGGTATTCCTGTTGCGACCGTTGCGATCGATGGCGGTAGCAATGCGGCAATCCTGGCCGCGCAGATGCTGGCGTTAAGTGATGAGAATCTGTCGGCGAAACTTGTGGAGTATAAAGCCGGACTGGCTTCTTCGGTTGCGGAGAGAGATGCACGGCTTCAAGAAAAAATTGCAAATATAGGGGAGTGACACAATGAGCAGAAAATGGCAGGAAGAATGCGGCGTTTTCGGTATTCTTGACACTAAGAAGACCAGCCCGGACATCAGCAAACTCACGTACTACGGAATCTTTTCCCTGCAGCACAGAGGACAGGCTTCGGCCGGTATCGTCGTCAACCATGACGGTCAGTTCCTGTGCCACAAGGCGCACGGTCTGGTTTCGGATGTTTTTGACGATCTGCACCTGGGAACGCTTTCAGGACATGCGGCGATCGGTCATGTCAGAACACCGGCACCGAATGAGAGCGGATATGATGTAGTTCAGCCGATGCAGATCAAGTCCCACAGCGGACAGATCGCGATCTCGATCAACGGTTCCATCTTAAATGCAGATGAACTTCGTGATTCTCTGAAGGAGATCGGTGCGATCTTCCAGACCACAGCGGATTTTGAAGTGCTGCTTTCCCTGATCGCCAGAAACCGTGTTTCCACGGATTCTCTGGAAGGCGCCATCCAGAAGATGATGGGCGAGATCCGCGGAGCCTACGCTTTCCTCGTTATGAGTGAGGACCGTATCATCGGTGCCCGTGACCCGCTGGGACTTCGTCCTCTGGTTCTGGGCAAGAAAGGGGATATGTACCTTCTGGCTTCCGAGAACTGTGCATTTGATGCCATCGGAGCGGAGACCATCCGCGATGTTCTGCCGGGTGAGATCATTACCATTACAGAAAACGGTGTATCTTCCATTTACACTGTTCCGGAGTGTGACGCGCATAAGAACGGCAAGCTCTGTATTTTCGAATTCGTTTATCTGGCCCGTCCGGATAGCTTTATTGACGGTACCAGCGTGTATGAGTCCCGTGTTCAGACAGGACGTGCGCTGGCTCGTGAGTGCCCCTGCGATGCTGACCTGGTAGTTGCAGCTCCGGACTCCGGTATCGCTGCTGCGATCGGTTATGCACAGGAGAGCGGCATTACTTATGGTCAGGCGCTTCTGAAGAACCGTTATGTGGGCCGTACCTTTATCGAGGGAACACAGGCTGCCCGTGAAATGGCGGTAAGACTGAAGTTCTCTGTTCTGAAGACCGCTGTAAAGGGTAAGAAGATCGTTATCGTTGATGACTCAGTCGTACGTGGTACGACAACGAAGCATATTATTTCCTTCCTGCGTGAGGAAGGTGCCAAAGAAGTACATCTCCGTGTTGCTTCTCCGCCGGTTAAGTATCCGTGCTACTATGGTGTTTCGGCCTCTGAAGCGGAAATGCTTCCGGCCAGAACCATGAGCGTAGAGCAGATCCGTGATATGCTCGGTGCGGATTCTCTGGGCTATGTCAGCCTCGAGGGCCTGAAGGCTTCTACAGAGGGTGCGCTCTGCGGTCACTGCAGCGCCTGCTTCGATGGTATTTTCCCGGCAGGTGTTCCGAGCGAAAACGGCGAAACTTCTCCGCATAAGATCTGAGGGGACGCAAGATGAAGATAGCTGTATTTGTCAGTGGCGGCGGCACGAACCTGCAGGCGATCATCGATAAGATCGCATCCGGAGAGATCCGGAATGTGGAGATCTCAGAGGTCATTGCCAGCAACGACAGTGCTTTTGCCATCGAAAGAGCAAAGAAGGCGGGGATCCCAAGTAAGGTCATCTCGAAGAAGATCCTTGGAGAGGAAGCCTACGATGAGGCAACACTTTCCGAGCTTAATAGTCTTGGGGTGGAACTCGTTGTACTGGCAGGATTTCTTTCGATGCTGGGACCTAAGACGGTCAAAGCATATGCCAACCGCATCATCAATATTCACCCGGCCCTGATTCCGGCTTTCTGCGGAAAGGGAATGTACGGGATCCGGCCCCATGAGGCGGTGCTCGCCAAAGGCGTCAAGATCTCCGGGGCAACGGTGCATTTCGTCAATGAACATTATGACGAAGGCCCGATCATCCTTCAGAAGGCGGTGGATGTACTTCCGGACGACACACCGGAGACACTGCAGAAGCGCATCATGAAGGAATGTGAACAAGTGATCCTTCCGGAAGCGATCAACCTGATCGCCGAGGGAAAAATCGAAGTTGTCAATAATTTGGTTAGAGTCAGAAAGTAACGGCTCGGAAAGGAAGACATTATGATTAGAAGAGCAATTATCAGTGTATCCGACAAGACAGGCATTGCCGATTTTGCCAGAAAACTCGTGGAGCTGAATGTGGAGATCCTCTCTACCGGCGGTACTGCCAAGCTTCTGGAGAAGGAGGGCATTCCCTGTAAGGAAGTTTCCGAGATCACCGGTTTCCCGGAGTGCCTGGACGGCCGTGTAAAGACACTGCATCCTTTGATCCATGGCGGTATCCTCGCTATGCGTGGTAATCCGGAGCATATGAAGAGAGTAGAAGAACTGGGCATCGGCCTGATCGACATGATCGTCGTTAACCTCTATCCTTTCAAGGCTACCATCCAGAAGCCGGGCGTGGCTTTCGAAGAGTGCGTCGAGAATATCGACATCGGCGGTCCGTCTATGCTGCGTGCTGCTGCGAAGAACCATAAGGACGTTACCGTTATCACCGATCCGGATGACTACGAGCAGGTTCTTTCCGAGATGAAGGCAACAGGCGATACGACTTATGAGACACGTTTTAAGCTGGCAAAAAAGGTCTTCGAGCACACAGCCGCTTACGATGCCCTGATCGCGAACTACTTCCTGTCCGTTTCTGAAGATAAGACACTGCCGAAGCAGTATACTGTTACTTTTGATAAGGTCTCTGAGATGCGTTACGGTGAGAACCCGCATCAGAAGGCCACATTCTTCCAGAATGCGCTGCCGGTCAAGGGATCTCTTGCTGAGGCAAAGCAGCTCAACGGTAAGGAACTGTCCTACAACAACATCTCCGATACAGATGCGACCATCAACTGCCTGAAGGAATTCGACGAGCCGACAGTCGTTGCAGTAAAGCACGCAAATCCGTGCGGTGTCGGTTCTGCGGATAACATCTACGATGCATGGGTAAAGGCCTACGAGGCTGACTCCGTTTCCATCTTCGGCGGTATCGTTGCTGCGAACCGTGAGATCGATGGTAAGACTGCATCTGAGATGGCAAAGATCTTTCTGGAGGTTATCGTAGCTCCTTCCTACACACAGGAAGCTCTCGATATCCTCTGCGCAAAGAAGAACCTGCGTGTTCTCGTTCTGCCGGATATCAGTGCTCCGATCCCGGAGGGTGAGTATAACTACAAGCGCGTAAACGGCGGACTTCTGGTTCAGGATCACGACCGTGGCATCTATGATGAGGCAGAGCTGAAGACCGTTACCAAGACAGAGATCGATCCGGCTCTCAAGGACGATATGCTCTTTGCCATGAAGGTCGTAAAGCACGTAAAGTCCAACGGTATCGTCGTTGTAAAGAATAAGCAGACTCTGGGTGTTGGCCCGGGCCAGACAAACCGTATCGGTGCTGCCAAGATCGCGCTGGATTTCGCTGGTGAGAAGGCAAAGGGTGCTGTTCTCGGTTCCGATGCATTCTTCCCGTTCTCTGACTGCGTAGAGACAGCACACGAGTACGGAATCACCGCGATCGTTCAGCCGGGCGGATCCATCCGTGACCAGGAGAGCATCGATGCTTGCGATAAGTATGGTATTGCCATGCTGTTTACAGGCGTTCGTCACTTCAGACATTGATCTGAAAGTGATCTGAAACCGGCTGGAAAGTGCCTTCGTTCTGAAAGAAGGCAGGCGGGCCGGAAATACGGATAAGCTATAACTTAACACCCTGTCGGAAAGATCTTCGGTTCTTTTCCGGCGGGGTGATTTTTATTGTGGGGGTACAGTGCATTTCAGAAAGAAAAACGAATTCGCAAATCAATTTGACAGTGTTTCGGATAGAAGATAAGATAGGAGGAGTGGGAAAATTTTAATATTAGCATATCATCATTGCTGATCCGTGAAGAGGGGATGGAAGAAAAGAGGAGAAAGAAACATGGATTACGCTTCGATTCGCAACAAGTACACGGAAGAAATGACAAGTTTCTTCAAAGGAGGTGCATTTCCCGAAAAATCATCGGCGGACATGCGCTTCGCCATTGATAGTCAGAGAAAGAGACTCAATAAGGTCGGACTGACTATGGAGAAAAAGTTCGACAAGATCGGCACCGATCCGGATATGGCCTGGACGTATAAGAAATATCCGTACAACTATACGGTCTTGCAGCACCGGTATAACTATGAGGCGGATTTTTACAGGGATGACGAAAAGATCGCCCGTTCGGATCTGAACGAGGAGACGCTGTATGTAGGTGTGCTGGAAAAAGAGAATGTAGGCCAGGAACGCTGTACCTGTAAGAACTGCGGACATAGCGATCTGCTTTCCAAGTTTGTATCCGGCTGCCCGATGTGCGGAACGACATATGAAATGGTGCAGACCTATCCATGTGTATCCGGATACTACACCCGTCCGACGCTTCTGAACAAAAAAGTGGCGAAGGGAACCAGTAAGTTTCTGTTTTTCTACTTCGGTATTTTCGGTGTCATTCTGGGACTGATTGCCGGCCTGAGCATTTCGCAGGAACAGGGATATGGTGTTCTCGGATCGATTGCCATGACGCTGTTTACGATATTTCTCTTTGCCGGTGGAATCCTTTTATTCGCTCTTATCTTTTCCATCTTTATGGCGGGTCCGCTTCTGGCAGGTAAGTCAGTCGCCCAGCACAAGCAAGTGGCGGATGTTGAATCGGCGGTGCGGACTAAGGAGCGTATGGAGGCTGACCTGAAAAAGTATATTCCGGATTTTTCCTATGAGGTGTTCGAGGAAAAGGTCATTTCGCTTCTTCGCGGAATCGTTTTCACTGATGACAGAAAGAACCTGACCATCTATGACGGAAATGATGATCTGAGTTTTATGAACGATATCGTGGACCTGGAGTACAGAGGTGGTGTGGAATATGTTGGCCACAGCGTGATCAACAACGTTCTGCGCGTCAGTGTAAAGGCTTTTGTCGTCTGCGCCTACTATCTGAACGGAAATGTACTTTTCCAAAAGCAGACGTTTTCTATGATCCTTGCTAAGAAGGTGAAGGAAGAGGATCTGGGCTTTACGATCCACGCTGTAAACTGTAAAAAGTGCGGCGGTTCTTTTGACGCGATCCACGTCAGCACCTGTCCGTACTGTGGCGCGGGCTATTCTCTGATCGAGGACAACTGGGTCGTCAACCAGATAACTTTTGCTATGAAATAAAGAGGGCAAGCGCGGCGGCGGGGCGCTGCTCTGCCAACCGCTCTGCGGGCACCTGCTGAAGTAGAGCACATTGCAGAGCAGAGTGCATTTCAATGCGCCCTGCTCTTTATTTTGCGGAAAAACAGAGCAATTTACAGAGCAGGACGCCGAAACCGATGCGTTTTTGTATGCGTTTTGATATAATGAGGTGTCCGATGTGTTTTTCCCTGGAAAAAGTACCGGAACCTAAGATTTTGTTTGTTACCCGGAGGTAGATCCATGAAGGTTTTAGTCGTAGGCGGCGGTGGCCGTGAACATGCAATTTGCTGGAAGCTGAAGCAGAGTCCGAGAGTGACGGAGCTCTACTGCGCACCGGGTAATGGAGGTATCGCGGAGGTCGCGACTTGCGTGCCGATCAAGGCGACAGACGTGCCGGCGATGGTGGAATATGCCAAGAAAGAACAGTTCGACCTGGTTTTCGTAGCTCCGGATGATCCGCTGGCTTTAGGTATGGTCGATAAGATGGAAGAAGCAGGGATCCGGGCTTTCGGTCCGCATGCCAATGCGGCGATCGTCGAAGCTTCCAAGGCGTTTTCCAAGGAGCTCATGAAGAAATATAATATTCCGACAGCAAAGTACCAGACATTTACAAATCAGGATGAAGCGCTGGCTTATCTTGAGACCCAGGAAATGCCGATCGTTATCAAGGCAGACGGACTGGCACTGGGTAAGGGCGTAATCATTGCCCAGACATTGGAAGAAGCAAAGAAAGCGGTCATCTCCATGATGAGTGAGGGCGTTTTCGGCAAGTCCGGCAGCACAGTCGTGATCGAAGAATGTATGGTGGGCCCGGAAATGACTCTTCTGGCCTTTGCTGATGGAAAGACGGTTATCCCGATGATCTCTTCCCGTGACCATAAGCGTGCTTATGACCATGATGAAGGCCTTAATACCGGCGGTATGGGTGCGGTCACACCGGGCGCGGATTTGACTGCTGAAGAAGAGAAGAAGATCTACGATACGATCGTTGAGCCTACGATAAAAGCACTGGCCGCGGAGGGCCGTCCGTTTAAGGGCGTCATCTATTTCGGTCTGATGCTGACGAAGGAAGGTGCGAAGGTAGTTGAGTACAATGCCCGTTTCGGAGATCCGGAATGTCAGGCGATCCTGCCTCGTATGGAAAATGACCTGATGGAACTTGTCGATGCCTGCATTGACGGAACTCTTGACCAGGTAGACCTTAAGTGGAAGCCGGGCTGCTCCTGCGTTGTAGTTATGGCCAGTGGCGGATATCCGGAAAAGTACGATAAGGGCTATGAGATCACAGGTATCGCAGATTGCGGACACCTGGTATTCCAGGCCGGTACTGCGTTGAAAGATGGAAAACTTGTTACATCCGGCGGCCGTGTCCTCTGCGTTTATGCAGATGGCGAGACCATGGATGAAGCGATCGATTCCGCTTACGAAGGCGTGAAAAAGATTTCCTTTGAAAAGGCGCATTACAGAACAGATATCGGTAGAACACTTTCATGATTAAAAGGATTGCACTGATCGTACTTGGCGTATTCCTTATCTTCGTGGGACTGGGAATGATCGATGTATACACGACGGATCCGGAGATTTCCTCGGATCCGTCGTCTTTAGGCTTGGGCATTTGTCTTTCGGTCGGTGTGATCATCACGGGTGGTGTTCTGACTGTTTTTCATTCGATCCGTCTTCATAAATCGAATAAAGAGAAGCGGGGGATCAGAAACCAGATCGCGAAAGAACTCCGTTCCGAGATTTGTCCGGACTATTATAAGATCACGGAAGATTCATCGGAAATGGCTGCGCTTTTGCGTTCTTTCCGAAACGATTATGCAGATTTCTTTTCCCATACCGGTGTTTCGGAAAATGAGACGATCCAGAAAGATGCCACCCAGCTTTACTGGCATATTCTTTCGCTTCAAAAGCACCGTCTGGACAGTAAAGGAATCAGTTTGAAGTTTACTTCAGACCGGCTGGGATACGGAACGATGGCGCCTGTTCGCGAGAAGACTTTCTTTGACGGAAAGTATCAGATCACAGAAGCATCTGAAACGGTGGAAGCCAAAGAAGAGTTCCGGAAAGCCGATGGAAAGAAACTCTATGTCCGGAAATGTATGGAGGCGGCTTCTTACCGTATCTTAAGCGCTTCGACGAAAGGTGAGAAAGAATTTGTCTGCCCGAACTGCGGAAGTGTATCCACAAGAGAGAATCTCATTGACGGGTGCGATTACTGCGGTACCAAGTTTACCATAGAAGATCTGGATAAGCGTGTCTCCGAGTTCGGATTCCAGCACGATAGTGATGTCGAGTATGCAAAATATAAGGCGGTACGAGCAAAACTTATTCCACTGACGTTACTGATCTTCGGTATTCCTACCTTTTTGATCACGTTGATCGTAAGTATCCAGAATACCGTCTCGGAGGAGTATGGAATCCTGACAAAGATCCCCGCCGTGCTTTTGGCAGCAGGAGTGGCCACGGCCCTGATCCTTTTTGTGCTGGAGATGGCCTTTCTCTTTTGCATATTCCCGTTGATTCAGGGATTTGCGTCTTTCCGCTTTATGAGCGGGCGTATGATCAAGAAGATGAACGAGCAGCTTAAGGCGAATACGGCATTCGAGACAGAGATCAGACGGCATGACAAGCTGTTCTCCATGAATGGTTTTTATTCAAATCTTATCAATAAACTATCGGTGATCCACTATTCCCGCGGACCTGCTGATGCGTCTGCTTTTGTCGAAAGCGCGACTGCGGAAGGGCAGGTGGCATCTGTTCTTTCATCCTATCAGGATGTCATCGACATGCAGGTGGATTTGATCAAGATCTCAGGCTATCACGTCAGTGATGTTCTTCAGGAAATGCAGGTGGGAGTAAGACTTTTTCTTCTGGAGAATAAAGGGGAGAAAGTGACCAGAAGAAAAGAAACCGTAAGGCTTTTGCTGGTAAAAGATGCTTCCTGTAAGTCCCAGGCGGTTTGCGCACCGGCATTTACGAACTGCAGACAGTGCGGCGCGCCCATGTCGCTTCTTTCCGGAAGAGCATGCAACTACTGCGGACATGCCAGACGACTGGCGGAATATGACTGGGCGATCCGTTCTTATCAGGTCGTGAAGTAAGAAAGAAGCTTTCCGTGACAGGCATCACCTTGCCTGAAAAAAGTAGTATAATAGAAAAGGCTGTGACGGCGGGAAATGCACTCGAAGAGGGCATCTGACCTGGGAATATTCAGGATCTGCCCGGTATCACAGGTGTTTTCGCCAAAGAAGGAGGAGAATCGAAGCTTGAAGATTGGAATCTATGGTGGGGCGTTTGACCCATTTCATAACGGACATCTTTCCATGATCCGTGGAGCCATCGCAAGTAAAAAGGTGGATCGCGTTCTTGTGATCCCTACCGGTATGCCGTGTTTTAAGCCGGCCCGAAATGTGACTTTATCTCCTTATCGTTTTTATATGGTAAAGCAGGCGCTGAAAGACGAACCAAAGTGCGATGTCTGCGATATCGAGCAGGTCTTCGGCGAGCCCAGTTATACACTGACAACTCTGAAGAATCTCCGTAAGCAGAAAGTAGTGTCCGACAAAGACGAACTCTATTTTATCTGCGGATCGGATCTTTTATTTGAATTTGAATCCTGGTGGAAGCCGGAAGAGATCCTGAAGCAGGCGAAGCTTCTTTGCGCGCTGCGTCCCGGTATAGATGAGGGGCAGGCCCGAAATCAGGCTATGCACCTGGAAGAGATCTTCGATACTAAGATCAAGTTCTTCCCGATCGAGGGAGTAGAAGTCGCGTCTTCCGTTCTTCGAAAGGATGCCGACTGGGAAAAGGAAAAGACGATCCCGGATTCCGTGCGAAAATTCATCCGTACCCACGATCTCTATTGTGAAGATGCCCCCTTGATGCATGTTTCCGATGAGACATATAAACTACTGATGAAGCATTGTTTTACTCTGTTCCATGAAATGAGCGGAAAGAGACTTCTGCATTCGATCAATGTATGTGTGCTTTCTGCCCGGTATGCGCTCCGTTTCGGCGCAGATCCGGATAAGTGCGCACTGGCGGGCCTTTTGCATGACTGCGCGAAGGAACTTCCGGAACAGCAGCAGATCGATCTTGCGGCCAAGATCATTCACGGATATGTTCCGGGAAAACAGATCCTGCATTCGCCGGCCGGCGCGGTCTACGCCAAAGAGCATTATGGAATTGAAGACCAGGAGATATTGGATGCGATCCAGTATCACACTATCGGAAGAGAGATCATGACCATTACCGATAAGATCGTGTATCTGGCCGACAAGGTGGAACCGGGACGGGATTACGATGATCTTTCCATGATCCGCCGGTATGCGGAAAATGACCTGAATGCGGCTTTGATCGAGTGCTACTGCGCGATAAAGGAAAGTTTTGCCAGAAAGGGCCTTGCGATCCATGAGGATACGAAAAAATCACTGGCGTATCTTCTGGCCAACCGCTCACAGTGAGATCTTCCGTATAGTGGATTTACCGAAGAATACGTTTCAGAACAGAAATTGTGTATAATGAAGATAGTTCAAATACTCTTGGGAGGGTGCAAATGGAGATTAAAGAATTAGCAGATAAGATCGTAGAGATCCTGGATAAGAAAAAGGGCGTCGATATCGAGTTGATCCCGGTTGCGGAAAAGACTGTATTGGCGGACTATTTCGTCATCTGCTCCGGTACTTCGTCCACGCATATCAAGGCTCTTGCGGATGAAGTGGAGTATATGCTCAAGCGTGATTATGATGTTGTTCCGGATCACATTGAAGGCAGAGAGACCGGAAGATGGATCCTTCTGGATTATAAAGATGTGGTCGTGCATATTTTCCATCCGGAAGAGCGGGCGAACTACAATCTTGAGAAACTGTGGGCCATGAAGAAAGTGGAGACACAGGATTGATTCCGATTCAAAACGGAGAAAAAGGAAAGCGCAGGACCTTCGGGTCCTGCGTTTTTTGCTTTGTGTATAGATCGGCGTTACGTTCTCATCAGTTAGCGGCCGGCTCGTTTTCTTTTGTATCCGCATCGTCCGTCTTATTGACAATATTCTTTACCCAGATGCCGGAGCGGACAAGGGCAAAGGCGATGAAACATTTAAAGATCTCCATGCTTCGGACGATCGCAACCATCCGGACCACGCTGATCGAAGTAAAACGGCTGAGGCAGAATGCGGCAGGAACTACCAGAAGCCATGTATAGACACTGTCGAAAAGCACTGTGATAAATGCATTTCCGCCGGAACGGATGATGAAGTAAGAGGCATGGGTGTAGGCAGTAAAAGGCATCATGACCGCGGCGATCAGAATAAATTTTGTGGCCATATGGCGGATATAGTTTGTGGTTTTATACATCAGCGGGAAGAAGGGCGCGATCCCGACCATGAGCACACCGAAGACCAGACCGCAGAGCACGGTGACAAGGCGCATTTTGTTGGCCGAATCCTTCGCTGTATCCAGTTTTCCGGCGCCGAGGATATGTCCCATCATAATTCCGACAGCTTCACCCATGGCAATGAAGGCTACGCCCATGAGATTCCAAAGCGTCGACTCTATATTCATGGCGGCAACGGAATCCAGGCTCCGGTAGGAGTAGCACTGGTTGATGGTGGTCATACCTAAGGACCAGAAAGTCTCGTTGGACATAAGCGGAAGTGCCTTGAGAAAGAATTTCAATGCCAGATCTTTCGGTACTTTAAAATTCTTGAAAGCACCACGGATGAAGGGAAGTGCCGTAGCGTGTCTTCCGGTATAGACCACCAGGATCCCCAGTTCCACAAAACGGGAAAAGACAGTGGCAATGGCGGCGCCGGTAGCACCAAGTTCCGGACAGCCAAACTTTCCGTAGATCAGAAGGTAGTTGCCAAAAAGGTTGACCAGGATCGCACAGACGGAAGCAAACATCGGGACTTTCGTCCGGCCGATGTCTTTGAGGGTGCCGGCATAAGCCTGGGTAAGACCAATGGGGATCAGGCTTATGAGGATCACGTGAATATAATCGATACCGATAGAAAGAGTCTCGGCAGCATCGGCCGGATCCCCTTCGCCCTGCAGGAACAGTTTGATCAGGAACGGAGAGCAGAAGGCAAAGATCAGAATGCAGATAGAGGCCAGGATCGTATTAAAAATGATCTTAAAACGGAAAGTGTGCCGGATCCCTTCCGTATCGCCTTTGCCGTGATACTGGGCGGTAAAGATACCGACACCGGCAGTAGCACCGAAGATGATCAGATAGAACACGAATATCAGCTGGTTGGCGATCGCAACACCGGAAAGCGCATTGGTGCCTACCCGTCCGATCATAAGATTATCCAGAAGGTTTACGAAATTCGAAATACCGTTTTGCACCATCATGGGGATGGCGATCATCAGTAACTGCTTTATATATTTTCTGTCGTCTTTATTGCTCTTAAGCATGAAGCGGGTACTCCTGTTTATGTCAGTTCATTTATGTTGCGAGAAGCTGTAATCTCGAATGCTTTATATAAATATATCTCTTATATAAAGCGAAGCACGTTTGAGAATTGTAGCAGATATAGGGAGGGGAAACAATATACCGGAGATCTAAAAAACGATTCGATTTAAGGAATAATTAAGAATCACATAAGAGATAATTCAAGTAAAAAGTGAAAAAGAGAGATAGACTAATATCATGAAACGGGGCGGAAACGCCGAGATTTCAGACTCGGAAAGATTATTTGTAGAAAATACAATATTGTGTTGACAAACAATATTATACACCGTATAATATAACCATCGACACAATATGAAAGGAGGAATAGTATGTTATTCCAATTAGGTTCTACATTATTGGATGCCTGTGTACTGGCCGTACTTCATAAGGGTGATGCGTATGGGTATACACTGACGCAGCAGGTCAAGACAGTGCTGGATATTTCTGAGTCGACACTTTATCCGGTACTGCGCAGGCTTCAAAAAGATGGATCATTAGAGACTTATGACGAGCCTTACCAAGGCCGAAACCGACGATATTATAAGATCACAGATAAAGGTAAAGAACAGTACGCTTTTTATTTTGAAGAGTGGAACAAATACAAAGATTCCGTAGATACATTATTAGGAGGGGCCAATAATGAATAAGGAAACCTATTTGCAGGAGTTGAGAAAAGCACTGAAAGTCCTGCCGCAAACAGACAGAGATGAGGCAATCGAGTTTTATGAAGAATACTTCGATGATGCCGGAATCGAAAACGAAGCAAAAGTAATTGAAGAGCTGGGCGATCCGAAAGTACTCGGCAAGAAGATCCTGATCGATGTGGTCGATCGCCAGTACGCACCGGCGGGAGAAGTTCAGGAAGATCCCATGATGGCGGCTTCTCAGCAGAATTACCAGCAGATCCCGCAGGAAACACTTCAAGAGAACGGCGCGGTTCCCGGATCCCAGCAGGGATATGGTCAGCAGGGATTCCAGCAGGGGGCGCCGATGCCTGAGGTGCAGCCGAAGAAGGAACCTTCTTCCGGACTTACCGCTTTGAAGATCGTTCTGGCAGCACTTTTTGCCATTCCGCTTTCACCGGTCATCTTTGCACTTTTGATCGTGACATGTGTTTTGATCTTCGTGATCTTTGTAACATTTGGATCTCTGGTCCTGGCAGGAATCGGCGTGATGATCGGCGGTTTTGTCACCGCGATAGCCGGAATTATCGCTTTCTTTGTATCTCCGGTCGGAGGCATGATCGTTCTTGGTTCCGGATTGGCCTGCTTCGGAGTTGGTCTTTTTATGGTAATTGGTTTTGTAGCTCTGATGCGTCTGGTGGCAAAGGCTCTTGCCTCTCTCTTTGGCGGTATCGTACATAGAAAGAATAAGAAACAGGCAAAGACCCAGAATGCAGTTGTGTATTAAGAGAATGGAATTAGGAGAGATAAGAAAATGAAAACACTTGTAAAAGTTGCATTAATTACAGCAGGAATTACTCTTTCTGCCGGAATCGCTATGACAGCAGTCGGAATGGTTATCAATCACGGCAAACCGGTCTATGTATATTATGATCACGGTTTCAAAGTTGAAAACGAGATGACGATCGTGGAGATGGAGAAGACGACTATGGACGATTTCTCGAGCGTGGATATCGATATCAACCTCGGAAAGGTCAAATTCATTGAAAGCGAAGATGATACTTTTGCTGTTGAATATAAACTTCAGAAACGCGGAGAGGATCCGACCTGCGAAGTGAAGGATGGAAAACTGACAGTGAAGAACGGTGAAAAAAATCACTTCTTCTTTAACTTTGGTATTGATTTTTCTGATTCCGGCAAGGATCTGTTCCTGTATGTATATTATCCGCATGGAACATCATTTGAAGATATTTCCCTTGACACTTCCGCCGGATCGGTTGAGATCGAACAGGGCTTTGACTGCGAAAACTTTATCTTAGATGCTTCTGCCGGATCAGTGAAAGTCAAGAATGTAAACGGTAACTTTGATGTGGATATGTCCGCCGGATCCATCACTTGTGAAAACTGCAATATCGGGAAATGCAAGTTTGATATGTCCGCCGGTTCCGTGAAACTGCAGGATTGCACAAGCTCTGGCGGAAGTGTGGATATGTCGGCCGGCGATTTTGATGCATATGGTTTTACCTTGACCGGAGATATGAAGATCGATATGTCCGCCGGTGATGTGGACATCGAGTTTGTTGATGGTCAGAATATCGGTTATGAATTCGATATGTCCGCCGGTTCTGCCAAGATCAATGGTGAGAAGAAAGGCAGCGAGTATGAAGACAAGAAGGGCCACGATGTGATCCTGAGTGTAGATGCATCTGCCGGATCTGTAGATATCATCAATAACTGATCCCCTGATATAGACTTCCTGGCCGGGCACGGTCAAATAAGACCGTGTCACGCCGAGTAGTCACCCCAAGCTTTGTCAGATCAGACGACGCACATGTTCTTCTGAATCGGATCTAATTCCTCCTACACACTTTGTTAGATACGACTCAATTGTGCCAAATGTCTATCTGAAATATACCCCCTCCAATACCCGCCTTTTCCAAAGGGGTGGGATGCGGCTCCCCTGCAGCCCATCCCAAAGGAAAAGTGCCGGTAAACCACTGGTGCGCCCTATTTAGAAGGAAAAATCATTTCCGGTACCACCATTTCAAAACGGAAAACGCATTGTTCGGGCGAAAGCGGATTTCCTCTTTATGAATTCCTTACGATTATCATAGTGAAACTTTATTACGCTTTAGCAGTTGCTTTAGTTTGTTTCGTTATGCTCAAAACATAGACAGGAAGTATGGATATGAACTATCTTCTTAATCTTTTAAAAAACAGGAGACAACCAAAATGAAAGTAAGAAATAAAATGCTTTCCGCACTACTGGCCATGGGACTTTCGGCCAGTATGCTCATGCCGATGGCCCTGACCGGCTGTTCGGGGAAGACTGAAAAAGAAGAAGCTACGGTTTCCTCTGAAAAATCTACAGCAAATGAACCGGCTGGAAAATCTTCCTCCGGGAAAAATGATCCGATCCGGCTGCAGGATGATTACTACGGATATATCAATGCTGATACACTCCGCTCTGCTGAAATCGATCCCCGTTATGGTGTGTCCGGTTCTTTTGTCGGATGTGAACTGGTAAAGGAAGGGCAGCTGGATACAGTGATCGGGACGATCACTTCCTCCAATGAGAATTATGCACCTGGAAGTAACGAACAGATGATCCGTGATTACTATAATCAGGTGAAAGAATTTGATGCAGAGAAAAGCAATGCAAATGACGAAGTAGAAGAAGTAGTGAAAGAGATCTTTGCCATTTCTTCTTACGATGAACTGGTCGATATGACCGGAAAGATGATCCTTCAATATAACGTGGATCCTTTCTTCGGATTTGCGATCTTTGATTCCATCGATGATCCCACAGAATATTCGATCGGATTTCAGGGTATCCCGGGTATTTTAGGAATTTCATTCGAAGATATCCGTGATGGCGAAAAGGGAAGAGTCGACGTGATGAACCGAGCATATGATCTTCTCCGTTCCTTTGGCTTCAGTGAAGAAGAAGCGGAAAAACGGGCCGAGGAACTGACGATGCTGGCAATCGATCTTTCCTGCAACTATAAGACACAGCCCTTTTCTATGGAACGCATCAAACGCTACTCTGATGAAGAGATAAAAGAATATATCGATGCCGCAAAAATCGCTAAGGCGATGGGTTTTGAAAACCCGTATGGCAAGTGGTATGTGGTGAATGAAGAGATGTTCATTAAAATCACCGGAATGTATACAGATGAAGATAATCTGGAAGCATGTAAGACCTGGCTGGCATCTGCATTTATTAGTCAGTGCCAGGGTGTGCTTTCGGAAAAGCACAGCGATCTGAATCCTGAAATCCAGGAGAACCCTCTGAGTCCTGATGAGTATGCAAAAGATGCAGTGAAAAGAGATCTTCAGACTCAGCTTGGTGAGGTCTATGCCGAAACCTTCTACACGGAAGAAACAGATAAGGCCGTACAGGAGATGTGTGAACTGATCCGGGATTCCTACCGGGAAGTGATCTCCAATGCGGATTGGCTGAGTGAGGATACAAGAGCAGGGCTTCTTCGTAAACTCGAAAATCTCCGGTTTATTACCGGTCTTGGGATTCCAAGAAAGATCGATCCGAAAGATGCCGAACTCTTCGGAAATGATGCCTGGGAGACAAGAAAAAACCTGATCCGT
Source organism: Oscillospiraceae bacterium (assembly GCA_902802325.1). Classification (GTDB taxonomy): domain Bacteria; phylum Bacillota; class Clostridia; order Saccharofermentanales; family Saccharofermentanaceae; genus Scatonaster. The sequence goes on from CADCLV010000006.1 coordinate 19,689, forward strand.
CACGATTGGGAAATGAAGATCGAAAAACTTTCCTCCCCGCGTCCGATTTCGGGACAGACCATGTCTCCGCAGACAGTCAATGCCTGCTACTGGATGGATAACGTAGTCCGAATCACGATCGCCATCGTAAATGAACCGTTCTTTTCACCTGATTCGGATCTGGCCACGAACCTTGGCGGTCTGGGAATGGTCATTGGTCATGAGGTCGGCCATGCATTTGACTCACAAGGCATCAACTGGGACGAAAACGGATACTACAATCCGGACTGGATCCCGGATTCTGACCGAAAAGCACTGGATGAGCGGGCACAGAAGTGCATCGACTACTATAGCGGTTACACCATCATGGGCGTATATCACGTAGACGGCGAGAGAACACTTGGTGAGAATTATGCGGATCTTGGTTCCATGCAGGTCATCACCAATATTGCCAAAACGAAAGAAGAAAGAGAAAGACTGTTTGAAAACTATGCTTTGATCTGGCAGGAGCTGGAAAGTGATATTGTCGGAATCGCTGCCTTGCAGGCAGATGAACATAGTCCTGCTATGATCCGGGTCAATGCGGTATTAAGTTCATGCGAGGCATTCTATGAGACCTATGACATTAAAGAGGGAGACGGTATGTATGTCGCTCCGGAAAACAGAGTAAGCAGGTGGTAAGAAATGGGAGTAGTATTAAAACACACTTTTAAAAATATCTGGTCGAAGAAGATCCGTACGCTGATGCTTTTATTCTGCATCATCATCGCCAGTTTTGTCGGCGCCCTGGCCTTCGACATGACCAACTCGGTCCAGAATATCCTTCGTGCCGGATTTGCCTCCATGTTCGGAGACAGTAATGTGATCATAAATTATAACCGTGGCATCGATGAAGATGCGTTTTCCGGACTTGAGGGCTACGAATATGACCTGGTTAAGGTGGCAGCCCGTTATTCAGATGTCTATAAGCGTGATGAGGAAATGTATGCTTATTATAACCAGAAGACGCTGACCACCTATGGTGCGGTACCCGAAGATCTGAATAAGCTTCATCTTCTGGCAAAGGACGAGGAGCTTTCAGACGGAGAATGTGTCATCAGTAAAAAGTATTCTGAAGACTTTCATATCAAAGCCGGTGACAAGATCACGATATACGGTGACAACAGTGTTCCGGTAGAGTTTACCGTAAAAGAAGTCCTTCCTTATTTCGGTATCATCGACGGCGGATATGTGGCAGTGGTCAATGAAGAAGGCATCAAAAGCCTCAATCACGAGCACAAGATCTACTATAATCTGGCCTATATGAAGGCATATGATGAAGGCCAGCTCAAAGAGATCTGCCGTGTCCTTTCCGGAAATATGCCGAATGCCCAGATCGAAAACCTGGTTTCCGGCGAAATGATGACTTCGCAGATTGGTTCGATCTCCGCACTTTTCTACTTCCTGTTTGCCATCTGTGTGCTGCTGGTTGTATTTGTCACGATTTCCCTTTCCGAGAGGATCATGGTAGAAAGAATGTCTACGATCGGTACGCTTCGAAGCCTAGGTGTTTCGGTGAAGATGACGACAATGATCGTTCTTTTGGAAAATGCACTTTACGGTCTTCTCGGAAGTGCGATCGGTACTGCACTCTACACCATTTTCCGTGATCCGATGTTCAATAGCATGTTCTCCATCAATTCCGGCTCGGATATTGCACTGGAAATGAACCTGGGAAATGTATCCCCCTTCGTGATTGCCGGAGTGATCATCGGCACCATCCTGATCGAGTGCCTTTGCCCGATCAAAGAACTTCTTCGTGCTGTTAAGACACCGATCCGTGACATCATTTTCGATAATAAGGATACCGACTTCAAGTATGGAAAAAAGAGCCTTGTGGCAGCAGTTATCCTGGCCCTTATCGGTATTCCCTGTGCGATCCTGGGTATGGGTATGATGGCGGAAAATATACTGGTCGCCATTTCAGGGGCGATCATGACCATCGCCGCGCTGTTTCTTGGATATCCCCATATCCTCCGCTTTATCTGCACCCGGCTTGCCAAGCACTTTGAAAAGAAGAATCATCCCATCGCCAAACTTGCCTGTGTGCAGGCATGCACCAAGAAAGCTTCTGTCGGTAACTCCCGTCTTTGTGTTATGGCGGCGACGATCTGCCTTCTTTTGATCTCCCTGGTAGCAGGTTATCTGAAGATGGTCAACTGGAAAGAAGCTGAGAGCGATGTGGTCGTGTACGGTCTTACTTCTACAAGCGATCAGTACGCTTTCTTCAAAGACCTGCCGGGTGTGGAAGATGTGGAATTCGTATATATGAACTGGGGCTCAAACATGGTATTCGGATCCGACCGGATCGATGATTATATGGATACTGACCGTTCTAAGAAGAATCCGGAATTTGATTTTGATAACTACATGATCGTTGGCGCAAACAGTAAATTCCGTATGTTCAATTGCCTGATCAATATGCCGGAAAAGGTCGCTGACAATGAGATCTATCTGTCAGATACATTGGCAAAGAAAAAAGGTCTTTCGGCAGGAGATGAGCTGACGATCCTCTTTAAGCCTACCGGTGTTATCCCGGAAAAGGAAACCTTTATCGTCAAAGGCACCTTTGATTCCTCTCCATTGAATTCCTCGAATCTGACGATCATGATCAGTGAAGATATGTATAAGAAAATCTTCTTTGACCACCCGCAAAATGCATATATCAAGTGCGAAGATCCTGAAAATACGGTATCGCTGATCAACAAGTACAGTTCCAGCATGATCGACCGTGCCATGACGATCGAAGACTGCACCAAGGAATCACAGCAGGCGAACGCTGGATTAACGACTCTTCTTTACATGATGATCATTATGGGTATCGGTCTGACACTGATCGCTGTTTTCAGTAACCAGACAGTCGGTTTTGAAGGCAGAAAGAGAGAATCTGCTGTTCTGATCTCCACCTCCATGAGCCGTGGAAAACTCAGTAAAGCGTTCATTTTGGAAAATATAGCGATGGCCGCGGTGGCGATTGTGACCGGTGTAGGTATCGCCCTTTTCCTGAACCGGGGACTGGTAAACATTGTCCGGGGTATGAGCATCAACCTTCCGGTGATCTATGACTTTGCCCTGATCGGAGCTTTTTCCGTGGCACTGTTCCTGGTATATGTCCTGACGGTGATCAACCCGCTCCGCCACCTAAGAAAAATGAAGACCGCCGAGCAGCTGAAGTACGAATAATAGCAATTTGAAAAGTGAGGTAAAACTTATGGAAAACATGATCGAAGTAATTAACGTAAATAAAGTCTTTGGAAAGAAGAACAGCGTGCAGACGCAGGTATTAAACGGTGCCGACCTGACTGTCGAAAGAGGTGAATTTGTTTCACTTATGGGCGCTTCCGGCTCCGGCAAAAGCACTCTTTTGTATCTCATCGGCGGCCTGGATAGAGAGTTTAAAGGCGACATCCGTATCTGCGGAAAATCCATCGGCAAGATGAAAGAAAAAGAACTCAGTAAGATCCGTCTTGGAAAGATCGGCTTTATCTTCCAGTTTTATAATCTGGTACAGAACCTGAATGTGGAAGATAATATCCTTCTTCCGTCTCTGGTAGCCGGAAAGTCCCGTGCCTCGCTGGAAAAGGATCTTAACGAGATTCTGGCTATCACAGGTCTTACTGAAAAAAGAAAGAGCATGCCCGGAAAGCTTTCCGGCGGTCAGCAGCAGCGTGTGGCGATTGCCCGTGCCGTCATCAGTAATCCGGAGATCATTCTGGCAGATGAAGCCACAGGTAACCTGGACAGTAAGTCCGGTGCGGAGATCATGGATCTGTTCCGCCGCCTCAATCAGGAAAAGGGCATCACGATCCTTCAGGTCACCCACTCGAAAAAATGCGCCGACTACGGTACCCGCACAGTAGTATTGGAGAACGGCCGCACGGTTTCCGATTCCGATCACATGGAACTGAATGTGGAAAAGCTTCGCGAACGTTCCCAGAAAGCCATGGCCTCCGCCATGCGTATCTAAATCAGATCAGACGACTTACAAATTAGTGCCCCTCACTTTTCCTGGTAAGTCTGAAGATAGAAAAAGACCGGTACAGTTTTTTGTGCCGGTCTTTTTTCTAAGTGAATGGAGGGTAGTGGGGAATTATATGGAGAAGTTATATTGGGAAAGAATTTGTGGAGTTAGATGAGGGGGGATCAGACCTCGTCGATATCTTCTTCGATCTTCGGAGCGGTGAACATTTCGTAGGAGGAAGTGATGATCGCGATAACGGAGAATCCGAGGGAGACCCATACCGGAATATTCTTATATTTTGCTTCCATGATCGCTGTAACGGCAAAGCCGAGAACGGCGATGGCATCGATTGCTGTGATGATGGTGTGCTTGATCTTCTGTGTGTTCTGGAACTTCATTTTCATATCTTTGTACCTCGTTTCGTTGGCGTCGTTTGTTTCTTTGTGATTCCATCTTACCGCCGTACGAGGTGGGGTACTATCGAAGTGCCTTACGTCAATCTTACACTTTTGAAAGATGTGTCTTTTTTACATAAACATAGTAGGAGAAAAGGGCAATAAATGTCAGTACCCAGGAAATGGGATAGGACAAAAGAAGAATCCGGTAAGAAGCGATACCGTGAGTGGTTTCTTTAAAGTGGGCGAAGACAGTATAGACCCACAGAAGACGAAGTCCGCAGCTTCCGATAATGGTGGCGATCATCGGGTAGAAGGAGCGCTTGATCCCTCGAAGCATACCGGACCCGCAGTCCATAATGCCGCAGAGAAAATCGGGAACAACCAGCACCAGCATACGTGCCATACCGAATTCGATGGACTCGGGAGAATCCGGAAGATACAGTTTTAAAAGAGGATGACCGAAAAGATAGGAAAGGCCACCTAGGGTCAGACCGATGGCTGTGATGGAAAGAAGGGCGGAACGGTAGATGTCATTCAGACGCTCGTACTTCTTTGCGCCGTAGTTTTGACCGGCAAAGGTCATACACCCCTGGGTAAAGGAATTCATGCCGGCATAGATAAATGAGTCGATATTCATACAGGCACTGTTTCCGGCGGTGCAGTAAGCGCCCAGAGAATTGACCGAGGACTGGATGATGACGTTGGAAAAAGAAAAGAGCGTGTTTTGAAATCCGACCGGAAGTCCCAGCGTTAAAATCCGGGAAAGGGGTTTACTATGGATCCGAAGCTCGAAGATGAAGATCCGACAGGGGCTGTTGAAGCGAAGAAGGGCCAGTGTCATCAGGATCGCGGAAAGGAACTGGGAAGCAACTGTGGCGATCGCCACACCGGCCACGCCCAGACCGCAGACAGCGACCAGGATCAGATTTAAGATCACATTTAGTACACCGGAAGTGGTCAGGTAAATAAGAGGACGCTTGGTATCTCCTGTTGCCACAATAATGGCCCGACCGAAAGTGTAGATCATGAATGCCGGCGCTCCGAGAAAATAGATACGTAGATAGGTGGTGGCCTGGTCGAGGTATTCCGCTTTGGTGCCCATCCATTCCAGAAAGGTCCGGGCAAAAACAACACCGACGATCCCGGTGATGATGCCGAAGATGATACCCAGGGAAAAAATCGTATGGGTCAGGTCATGGATGCGGTCTTCCTGATTGGCGCCGAGGGTGGAGGCAAGAACTACAGTGGCGCCGAGGGAAATGCCGACGAATAGGTTAATGATAAGATTAATAAGAGGTGCACAGGAACCGACCGCCGCAACAGCCGTATAGTCGACAAACTGACCGACCACAACAATATCTGCTGCGTTAAAAAGAAGCTGCAGCACCTGGGTGATGACGATAGGAACGCTATAGCAGATCAACGGCCAGAGCACAGCGCCGTTGAGCATATCCACGGTGCGGTTTTTTCCGTCGTGAAGCCGTAGTCTTCTATCCTTTTTGAAATTTGCTTGATTTTGCTCTCTCATCAGTCAAAAACCCCATTCTGTCATAGAGAAAATTCTACCATGAAGAATGGGGCGGATGAGTTTTTGTTAGTTTGTGCAAATGCCAGAAATTTGCACCTGATTCTTCCAAACTTCTATCAGTGCATGATGATCTGTTTGCTTCCGCAGTACGGGCAGAAGGTTTCGGTCCTTCCGGCATTGATTTCCAGATCAGCGCCGCAGCCGGAGCATTTGAGGTTGATCACGCGGGCACGTCCTGCGAACTGAGCGTCCATGTTGCTTCCCGGAAAACCCTGCTTTCCGTAGATATAATTCTGGAAGACCGAAATGGCTTTTCTTTCATTTTCCGTGATTCCGCCGGAAAGCTCGGCCATACGGTTGACGTCTTCCATAAACTGATTGAGCGTGGTGACGTTGACCCGGTCTAAGTATTTCTCCACATTCAGAAAGTTGGTGGAACGGTCAGCTGCGATGGACTGAAGTTCTGATCTGAACTGGGAAGAGGCGTTCGGGTTATTCAGAAGGCTCGAGCACATATAATCCAGTTCCATCTGTTCATCCGGGGAGATGGCGCCGTCTGCCTTAGCAATATAGTAGCAAAGGGCGATGCGCGCAAGTGCGATATTGGCGATCTGAACATATTGCCCGCCCGAAGTATTTCCATATCCCTGATTCGGCATGTAGTTTCCTGCCGGGGCCGGAACACGGTTTTGTGCGCGGCCGTTCATGAGCTCGGAAACCAGAACGGCGCCGGCGCCGAATGCCGCTGCCTGACCCAGGCCGCCGATGATTCCGCCTGTGAGGTCACGTGTAACTTGCTTCAGAAGATATTTGCCAAACATAGCTGACTCCTTTTCCGAAAAAAGAATACTCTCTTTCAGGATGTGTTTTTGAATGTTTTTCTATATTATAGGGTACTTTTCTTGAGCGAAAAAGTGCTTTCCGTCATAATTATGAAAGGAAATAACCGGGCTTTGGAATCCGGTTCTTTATACAAAGAATGAATGCCGGCTTTTTTTGATATACGGTCATAAAGACATTCTTGACGGTCGCGTGACCGCGTGATAGTATGATACCATAATCGGGGACGAGAGAAGATTTGGAGGAAACGAGAATGGCTGTTCTGGATAATGAAACTACGCTGGGAAAAAACGATGCCAAAGAGACAACAGGAAGATCCCTAAAGAGAAAACTGATCTTTAGACGTCTTGGCTATGTGGGGATCCTGCTTGCAGCTTTTTCGATCCTTCTTTTGATCGTGACCTCCATGCAGGAGAAGAAAGACTTAGGAAAGCGGATCGACCACTGGTTTGAGGTCAGAGATAGTAAGTTTTCAGCTTATTCGCAGACTCAGTTAGATGTTCTGGGTGATCTTGATGAGGCGGATTCTGACGAGGTTTTTAAGAAGATTCAATACATGCAGGCATTAGATCAACTGATGATGTCCCGGCATAATCAGTCTTCAGAAGTAAGCCCGCTATCTCTGTCCGGACGGGCTTATCAAATAGAAACCAGTGAAATTTCTTATGAGGATCATTTTGAGGGGAATGAAGAAGGTTATTCCAGTGAACACATGGCCAAAGAGGATGTCTCGATCATCACGGATGCGGATGGCGATGATATTATTCTCGCTCCGACGGGAATGTATACTCTCAAGCATGGATTTGTATATAACAAAATTTTAACCACTATGGGTAGTTATGATGGTGACAACTCTGATTATTATTATTCTTTTGACGCTGCGAATTATGAATCGAGTAAAGATGATGAGATGAAGGAAGTGGCTTGGGAACTGTATAATAAAGGAAAAACTTCCGGATGGTATAAGGATTACCGGTATAACTGCTTTTACTACGAGTATCCGGATGAGATAAGGGAAGAATTCCATGTCTCGGAAGATGAAAAATTCGGGTCGATCCAGTTCTATGATGCTTCTTCGGAATTAAAGGAGATCCGGAATCATACGGTGAATCATGCGCTCTGGCTTTTTGGCGGTGACGTCCTGATCCTTCTGGTACTCTTCGTGCTTTTTTCTATGGAAAAAGCACCTGTTGCCGAAAGTATTTCGGACAGTGCATTTGCCAAAAAAGAAAAGAAAGAGAAGGGACTTTCGGAAGACTTGTCCAAAAGACTTCTTGACTATATCGAGCAGAGTGAAAGATCTTATGGACCTAACGGATATCTTGATGAGATGCGTACTCTTTTAGAAGGAGAAAGTGAAGATCCGGAAGGAACAGATACATCCGACGTATAAGATCTATGATAGAATAAAAAGCGGGGATAGAAAGGATCAGGTAAAGTGGAGACTATCGCTGCTTTTGGAGACTCGGTACTAAAAGGTGTCATCTACGAAAATGAACACTATCGCGTGGCAGATACTTCTTTTCAGAAGATCTGCGAGGATTCGTTCGGCATAACGGTCGAGAATAAAGCCCGTTTCGGCAGTACCATTACCCGTGGAGAGAAGATCTTTGAAAAGAATCTTGAACTGATCCGTGAATGCTCCGGGCAATACGTGATACTGGAATTCGGCGGCAACGACTGCGATTTCAACTGGAAAGAGATTTCTGAAGATCCGGATCGGAAGCACCTTCCCATGAGTACCATCGATAACTTTACCAGTACCTATATGGAGATCATTAATGCGATCCAGGATATGGGAAAGATCCCGGTGCTTCTGTCGCTTCCGCCTATCGATTCTTCCCGCTATTTCCGCCATATTTCCAGGGGGCTTTCCGGGGAGAACATCCTTAAGTGGATGCGCAATGACAAGCAGTATATCACTAACTGGCATGAACGGTATAACATCGAGATCTTTAAAATGGCGATCAACTGTCAGGTGCCGGTGATCGATATTACCTCGATATTCCTGGAGAAGAAAAACTATTCCCGTTATCTTTGTGAGGATGGGATCCATCCGAATGAGGAAGGTCATAAGCTGATCGCGAGGGCGATCGAAGAACATGTAAAAAGGAAGAATATTTCTTTTTGAGGTGAGATCATGAGACTTGGATTATCAACGGCATTGGCCCATAATTCGCCTTCAGAATGGGCACAGAAACATGCGGACTTAGGTCTTGGCTGCGTAAACTTCCCCCTTTCTCCCGATAGCCCGGAAGAGGCTATTTCGGAGTATGAAAAAGAGGCCCGCGAAAAAGATCTTCTCATTGCGGAAGTGGGGATCTGGAGAAATGGTATGGACATCGATCCGGAGGAGAGAGAAGAAAACCGGGACTATTCTGTCCGCTGCCTGAAGCTGGCGGACCGGCTTGGTGCCCGCTGCGCCGTGAATGTGGCAGGAGCATTGGGACCGAGATGGGACGGACACTATAAAGAGAATTTTTCGAAGGAGACCCGATCTGAGATCGTGAAGATGGTTCAGGAGATCATCGACCGGGCAGAAGTGACGAATACGTATTTCACTTTGGAGCCGATGCCCTGGATGATCCCGACAGGTCCGGAGGATTATGCGCGGCTTATAGAAGAAGTAAACAGGGACCGCTTTGCGGTACATATGGACATCATCAACATGATCAATTCCCAGAAACGGTATTTCCAGCCGGAAGCGTTTATTGACCGCTGCGTGGAACTTCTGGGAGATAAGATCCGAAGCGCCCATATTAAAGATGTGCACCTCAAGGAAGAGTACACGTTGCAGCTGCAGGAATGTGCGCCGGGTCAGGGAGAATTTCCGCTGAGGTATTATGTGGAGAAACTTCACGCGATCGATCCGGACATGCCCGTTATTCTGGAGCATCTGACCAGTGATAAAGAATACCTTTATTACTTACGTACATTAAAGGAGACATTACGTGGCTTATACAAGAATATCTGATGCAAATGAAATCACTGCCCGGTATATGGACAGTATCCTTTTAAAAGAAAGGCTCATCGATTCAGTGGTGGCCGATACGAAGATCGATTTTCTCGGAGAGACATTTGATTCTCCGATCATGACACCGGCTTTTTCCCATCTGATGCAGTTTAAGGGAAGAGAACTGACGGGCCTGGAGGAGTATTCCCTGGCGGCCAAGTCTTTGAATATCCTGAACTTTGTGGGTATGATGGAAAATGATCTTTTCGAAAAGATCATGAAGACCGGCGCGCCGACCATCCGTATCGTGAAGCCTTATGCGGATAACGGAAAGGTGAGAGACCAGATGCAGTTTGCAGAAGCTTCCGGCGCTTTCGGTATCGGTATGGATATCGATCACATCTTCGGAAATACCGGACTGGATATTGTCATTGGCGAAGGCATGGCGGTCCAGACTTCCGACATGATCCGAAGCTATATCGAGAGCACCAAACTTCCTTTCGTGATCAAGGGCGTCTTAAGTGAAGAAGAGGCCGTGAAGGCGGCGGACCTTGGCGCGAAAGCCATTATCGTCAGCCACCATCACGGAAGACTTCCCTATGCGGTACCGCCTCTTCAGATCCTTCCGAAGATCAAGGCGGCGCTTTCCGGAAGAGATGTCAAGATCATCGTGGATTGCGGGATCAGTTCCGGTTCGGATGTATATAAGTGTCTGGCACTGGGCGCCGATGCGGCGGCAGTGGGACGTGCCATGATCCCGGCTCTGGAAGAAAATGGCACCGAAGGCGTGAAAAAGTGCATTTCCGGCATGAATGATGAACTTCGTTTCTGCATGAGCTGCACAGGTTTTTCGAAAGTTTCCGACGTGGATGATTCCTGTCTTGTGATGCCTTAAAAAGATCCCTTATATTCTACGGCAAAAGCACTTTTACAGCTGGGACATATAGAGGTGGTAGTACTGGCCTTTCTTCGCCATTAACTCCTCGTGGGTGCCGGCTTCGGTGATGCCGCCATGGTCGATATACATGATCTGATCACAGTTCTTGATGGTCGACAGACGGTGGGCAATGATGAAAGATGTGCGTCCTTTCAGCATGGCATCCAGGCCTTTCTGAAGGGCGCGTTCTGTCTGTACGTCAATGCTTGATGTTGCTTCATCAAGAACCAGAAGCGCCGGATCGGAAAGAAGCGTTCTGGCAAAGGAGATCAGCTGTTTCTGGCCCTGGGAAAGGGTGGAGCCGCGCTCCTTTACTTCCGTCATGTACCCTTTGGGCATTTTCGAGATAAAGGCATCAGCGCATACGGTGGCACTGGCTTTTTTGATCTCTTCCGAGGTGGCATCCAGCTTTCCGTAGCGGATATTATCTTCTATGGTGCCGGAGAAGATGAAGCTGTCCTGCAGCATGATGCCCATCTGGGAACGAAGAGAACGAAGCGTTACTTCAGAAATGTCCTGGCCGTCGATGAGGATCTTTCCGGAATCCAGGTTATAAAAACGGGAAATGAGGCTGACGATAGTGCTTTTTCCGGCTCCGGTAGGACCGACGAGGGCGATACTCTGGCCGGGTCTGACCTTAAAGGAAACGTCATGGAGGACTTCTTTTCCTTCTTCGTAAGAGAAGGAGACATGCTGGAATTCCACTTCGCCTTTGATCCTTCCGATGTCGGTTGCGCCCTCTTTATCCTTGATCTCCACAGGTTCGTCGATGGTCTCAAAGATTCGCTCCAGGTAGGCCATGTTGTTGATGAAGTTATTAAAAATGTTTCCCAGGTTCATAATGGGCTGCCAGAAACGGGAAGCATAACTGGAGATGGCCACGATGGCACCCAGTGTTTCCTGACCTTCCACAAAGAGCAGAAGGCCCACGACTAAAATGGCGCCGCGGACGAAGACCGAGATACTGTCGATACCGGGCCAGACGGAGTTGGTGTAGCGGACCGCGCCCATCCAGGTCTTTCTGCAGTCATTGGAAAGATCTTCGAAGATGGCGGCATTTTCTTCTTCACGGGCAAAGATCTGGGTGATCTTGGCACCAACGATATTTTCCTGTAAGTACGCATTCAGGTTCGAGTTCTTATTCGATACCAGACGCCAGGCTTTCCGCTGGTGGGCTTTGATCCAGAAAAGGAACACTGCCAGGACCGGAACGCCGGTAATGACTACCAGTGAAAGTTTTACATCGGTAGTGAACATAAAGATCACGATGAAGATCAGGTTAATGATCTCCAGTATCGCATTGATAAGTCCGTTGCTCAGCATGTCGCAGACGGAGTTGACGTAGTTTACGACACGGATCAGGATCTTTCCGTGAGGACGGTCATCGTAATACTGGAAAGGCAGCTTCTGAAGATGGGCGAAAAGATCCTTTCGGATGTCGTACACGATATCCTGGGAAGTTCTTTCCATAATGTGCTGGCGGATGGTGAAAAAGAGGATGCTTATCCCATAGGCCAGGATCAGAAGCAGAAGAAGACGGTTCAGCCCGGCTTTATCTTTGGCGGGGATCACTACGTCAAGGGCTTCTTTCGTGATCTTTGGCGCACAAAGAGCCGCCATGGCACCGAAGATGCTTAATGTCAGCGCCAGAATCATTTTCTTTCCGTACTTTTTGATGTAAGAACCGGCCCGCAGGAGATGGCGCAGGTTAAAAGGTTCTTCCAGTGTCTCATCGACACGATAGGTATTTCGCGGATGTGTCTTAGCCATGGACCATTTCCTCCTTTCCGGTCTGTAATGCGACAAGATCGGCATAGTAGCCGCCTTTTCGGATCAGTTCATTATGGGTGCCCTGCTCCGTGATTTTTCCGTGCTGCAATATCAGGATGTGATCGGCAGTTTTTGTGGTGGAAATGCGCTGGGCGATGATGATCTTGGTGCAGGGAAAATCCAGTTCAGAAAGACTCTTCTGGATCTGCTTTTCCGTCTCCATATCTACAGCAGACGTCGTGTCATCAAGGATCAGGATCGAAGGGCGGATCGCCAGGGCGCGGGCCAGGGAAATACGCTGTTTCTGGCCGCCGGAAAGGCCGACGCCACGTTCTCCGACAATGGTGTTATAGCCGTCCGGCATTTTGGAAATGAACTCGTCGGCGGCGGCATAACGGGAGACCTTCAGTACATTTTCCTTAGATATATTCAGATCTCCATAGGCGATATTCCCGTCGATGGTATCGGAATATAAAAGCACATCCTGGGTGGCCATGCCGATACTGGTCCGAAGCTGCTGAAGCTTGAGTTTCGAAACATCCATATCATCTACCAGGACCTGTCCCTTGGTGGGCTCATAGAACCTGGGGATCAGCTGGATAAGAGATGTCTTTCCGCAGCCGGTCTCGCCCATAATGGCGATGGTCTCACCGGGAGCTGCCGTAAAGCTTATATCTTCCAGAACGGGAAGGCCGGAATCCTCATACTGGAAACTGACATGGCGGAATTCCACTTTTCCTTTGAAACGGTCCGGGTGATCTATGGCATCCGGGGCATCTACGATGGAAGGTTCACTATAGTAGATCTCCATGACCTTGTCGGCCGCCGCGGAGAAACGCTGGAATTCATTTAAGATATTTCCCAAAAGACGCATCGGATTGGCAATGGCCCACATAAGTCCGGAAAAAGCCACGTACTCGCCCATGGTCATTTCGTCTTTCATAAGAAGAGTGCCGCCGACCCAGAGAAGAATGACGGGAAGAAGGTTGGCGCAGGTCTCCACAAACGGGAAGAACTTGACCCAGACAAGACGGGTCTTTTTATTCGTTTCCGCATAGTCATGGTTACTCTGGTCGAATTTCTCGATCTCGTAGTCTTCCCGGGAAAACGCTTTGACGACACGGTTTCCGGAAATATTTTCCTGGGCGGCCGTATTCATCTGCGCGTGCTTTTCACGAAGAAGAGCGTGCATGGGAGCCACCTTTTTCCGGAAAGTGAAAACGATCAGAAAGATCACCGGCGCCATGGCCACGATGCACAGCGCCATTTTTACATTCATAGAGAAGAAGTAGATGGAAACGACGGTGAATAAGGCAAAGCATTCGATGATCATGCGGATGACCCAGGCGATGTTGTGCCTTATGGCATCCAGGTCACCGGTCAGTCTCGTCATGAGATCTCCGGTACGGTATTCGTTATAAAAATGCATGTCCTGTCTTTCGATTTTTTCAAAAAGGTAGTTGCGGATCCGGAAAAGCGCTCTTTGGGACACATGCTCATAGGCCATACAGTCGATATAGACGATCAGGGCGCGAAGAAGCGTAAATCCGATCATGGCGGCGATCAATGTAAAAAACTCGCCCTTATTCTCCTGGAAATGCACTGCCGCATTGTCACCTGTGAGAAAACGGTCCACGATCATCTGGGAGAAGAAAGGAACGGTCAGCTGCAAAAGGTTATAAAAGAGCGTGCCGACGATCGCCAGGATGAAGACGACCCGGAGCCCGGCAATATTATCCCAGATCCACTGGAGTTTGGTTCTCGGAAATTTTTTTTTCTGCATTTTCCCCTCTCTGTTTCTTTTCTACAGTTTCTTATCATTGTATCGCTCGGGATCATGGAAAACTGCCGTGATTTTGTTCAGTAGTTTTTCCATTTTGCTATGTGCAATCAGGTCCCGGTTCAAAAAGTATAGCATTCCGCGATCAAGAAGAAATGGTACCGGTAGTATAGAAAGGTTCCTTTCGGATAACAATGCCATGATGCTTTTCCTGACGGATAACTCCTACTAAAAAAGGGGGTTTACAAAGAAAAAGACGAGTGCTATTATGCACCTAACATATAAGCAAACCGTTGACGCGGAGATAACGGTGATGATGCTCTTACAGAGAGCCGGCGATGCTGAGAATCCGGCAGAAAACAAGTCATCAAATGGACCGCTGAGGGTGCAGTCAAATGCGAAAGCAAAGTATTCTGCAACGTGAGGGCATACGTTATTTGCCGGGGATATGATGGTATCTCGCTAAGTGCACGGTACAAGTGACCGTGAATCAAGGTGGCACCGCGATGTTTATTCGTCCTTGACAGAATTGGAAGATGTTCTGTCGAGGATTTTTTTCCTTCCAGAACAAAGAAGGAGGTTAAAATGCAAGTTGTACCCGCTTTTCCGGAGGTACAGGAGATCGCGAAAAAGGGAAGCTACAGTGTGGTTCCCGTAAGTGCCGAGATCTTATCCGATGTCCGTACCCCCATTGAGACCATGAAGGTCTTAAAAACTGTTTCGACTCACTGCTATATGCTGGAGTCAGTGGCGGAAAATGAAAAATGGGGAAGATACACTTTCTTAGGTTTCGATCCGAAGATGTGCGTTACCGTCCATGACGGAAAGATGCAGATCGGCGATGTGAAGATCGAAACGAGAGAGCCCAATAAGTATCTGCGCCAGATCCTTAATGAATACAGAAGCCCGCGTTTTTCTTATCTGCCGCCTTTTACCGGAGGCCTGGTGGGGTATCTTTCTTTCGATTATCTCTACTACAGCGAGCCCACGGCAAAAGTGGACACGGTAGATGAAGAAGGATTTCAGGATATCGACCTGATGCTTTTTGATAAAGTCATCGCCTTCGATAACTACGCCCAGAAAATCATCATCATCGCGAATATGTTTTTGAAAGACGGCGAGGTGGGCTATAACAAGGCAGTTATGGAGATAAAGCGGATCCGTGATCTGATCCTTCACGGCAAAGCCGACGGCGAGCATAAGGGAAGACTTCTTTCCGAGCCGACACCGCTTTTCGGAAAAGAAGAATTCATGAAGATGGTGGAAAAAGGAAAGCACTATATCCACGAAGGGGATATTTTCCAGGTGGTATTAAGCAACCGTCTTTCGGCTCCGTTCGAAGGGAGCCTCTTAGATACCTACCGGCATCTTCGCACCATTAATCCGTCACCGTATATGTTCTATTTCTCCGGCACGGATGTGGAAGTGGCGGGCGCTTCCCCGGAAACGCTGGTCAACTTAAAAGACGGGATCCTTCATACTTTCCCGCTGGCCGGCACCCGTCCGAGAGGAAAGACCGACGAAGAAGATAAAGCGCTGGAAGCCGATCTTCTTTCTGATGAAAAAGAACTTGCCGAGCACAATATGCTGGTGGATCTGGGAAGAAATGACCTGGGCCGCATTAGTCAGTTCGGTACGGTGGAAGTGGAAAAACTTCATTCCATCGAGCGCTTCTCGCATGTTATGCATATCGGCTCTACCGTTCGCGGTAAGATCTCGGAAGAAAAAGATGCTTTAGACGCTATCGAAGCGGTGCTTCCTGCCGGAACCCTTTCCGGTGCCCCGAAGATCCGGGCCTGCCAGATCATCGGAGAACTGGAAAATAATAAGCGTGGCATTTATGGCGGCGCCATCGGTTACATTGATTTTGCCGGCAATATGGATACCTGCATTGCGATCCGCATTGCCTATAAGAAAAATGGAAAGGTATTCATCCGAAGCGGCGCCGGTATCGTGGCCGACTCTGATCCGGAAAAAGAATATCAGGAGTGCATCAATAAAGCCAAAGCGGTAGTTCGGGCCCTTCACGCAGCGCAGGAGGAGGATGAAGTATGACATTACTGATCGATAATTATGACAGCTTTTCTTATAACCTCTACCAGATGCTGGGTGCGATCGATCCGGACATCAAAGTGATCCGTAACGATGAAATGACCGTGGAGGAGATCGAGAATCTTTCTCCTGACCGCATCGTCCTTTCTCCGGGACCGGGAAGACCGGAAAATGCCGGTGTGATCCTGGAGGTGGTCGAAAAACTGAAAGGAAAGTTTCCGATCCTGGGCGTATGCCTCGGGCATCAGGCCATTTCCATGGCTTTCGGCGCGACGGTCACCTATGCCCCCCGCTTGATGCACGGAAAGCAGTCGGAAGTGACGGTCGATACATCAGACCTTCTCTTTCAAGGCCTTCCGGAAAAGATACCGGTTGCCAGATATCACTCGCTGATCGCGGATGCGGATACGATCCCGCCGGAACTTATCGTGACGGCGAAGACTTCCGAAAATGAAGTGATGGCCGTACGGCATAAGGACTATCCCATCTACGGAGTACAGTTTCACCCTGAATCCATTATGACACCTGATGGTGAGAAGATCCTAAGAAACTTCCTCGGAAAATAGGACGGACGTTTCCGGAACAGGATAAGTAAGAAGATAAATAAGACAAAGTGAAAAACAAAATCTGAACAAGAAAACATCTAAACATAGAAATAAAGGAGAACACGAAAATGATTAAAGAAGCAATCGTAAAGATCGTAAACAAAGAAGACCTGACCTATGATGAGGCCTATACCGTAATGAATGAGATCATGGGCGGTGAGACCACGCCGACACAGAATGCGGCTTTCCTGGCAGCCCTTTCCACAAAGAGCGCCAAGGCAGAGACCACAGATGAGATCGCAGGATGCGCCAAGGCAATGCGGGATCACGCGACTACCGTAGATACAGGAATGGATGTTCTGGAGATCGTAGGTACCGGCGGAGACGGTGCCCACAGCTTTAATATTTCTACTTTGTCTGCACTGGTATGTGCGGCCGGCGGAGTGAAAGTTGCCAAGCACGGTAACCGGGCCGCATCTTCCAAGTGCGGTACGGCAGACTGCCTCGAAGCGCTGGGTGTGAACATCAACCAGGATCCGGAAATGTGCGTAAAGCTTCTCAATGAAGTTGGCATGTGCTTCTTCTTTGCCCAGAAGTATCACACATCCATGAAGTTCGTTGGTGCCATCCGTAAGGAACTGGGTTTCCGTACCGTATTCAATATCCTCGGGCCTTTGACGAATCCGGCAAGCCCGTCCATGCAGCTTCTGGGTGTATATGATGAATATCTCATCGAGCCTCTGGCACGTGTTCTGATCTCCCTGGGCGTAAAGCGCGGTATGGTCGTATATGGAAAGGATAAGCTGGATGAGATCTCGCTTTCTGCGCCGACTACCATCTGCGAGTTTAAGGACGGCTGGTATAAAGTCTATACCATCACTCCGGAACAGTTCGGTTTCGAGCGCTGCACCAAGGAAGATCTTAAGGGCGGTACTCCGGAGGAAAATGCACTGATCGTCAAGGATATCCTGGATGGTCAGAAGGGACATAAGAGAAATACGGTTCTTCTGAATGCCGGCGCCGGACTGTATATTGCCGGAAAGGCAGAGAGCTTCGAAGAGGGCGTAAAGCTGGCGGGAGAACTGATCGACAGCGGTAAAGCAAAAGAAACACTTGCCAAACTGATCGAAGTCAGCAATAGTGAGAACTGAGAATTGAGAACTGAAAATAAGGAAAAGACAGGAGCACAAAGCATGACGATACTTGACGAACTGGCGGCATATGCAAAGGAAAGAACCAGAGCCAATCAGGAGAAGGTGCCTTTTTCTGTGCTTCGGGAACAGGCAGAAAGCCTCCCGACAAGTGCTTTTGCCTTCGAAAAAACACTGAAGAAGGAAGGCGTGTCCTTTATCTGCGAGTGTAAGAAAGCTTCCCCCAGTAAGGGCTTGATCTCGGAAGACTTTCCGTATCTTCAGATCGCAGCGGAATACGAGGAAGCGGGAGCCGACTGTATTTCCGTTTTGACGGAACCCAAGTGGTTCCTGGGATCTGACCTCTATCTTCAGGAGATTTCGCAGAAGGTCTCGATCCCGTGTCTTCGGAAAGACTTTACCGTCGATCCGTATATGATCTACGAAGCCAAGGTGCTGGGCGCGTCGGCAGTGCTTCTTATCTGCTCGATATTAAGTCCTTCCCAGGTGTCGGAATATATCGGGATCTGTGATAGCCTCGGTCTTTCTGCTATCGTGGAGACACACGATGAAAAGGAAGTGTCGGATGCCATCTCTTCCGGCGCCCGGATCATCGGAGTCAATAACCGGAATCTGAAAGACTTCTCGGTAGATACCGGTAACAGTGCATCCCTTAGAAAACTTGTCCCGCCGGAGGTGATTTTTATCGCAGAAAGCGGTATCAAGACAGCAGAAGATGTCAGATCTCTTCGAAAGATCGGCGTGGATGCAGTGCTGGTAGGTGAGACACTTATGCGGGCCAAGGATAAAAAGGCCATGCTTCGTGAACTTCGCGGAGACGAAATCAGGTAATTGAAAGAACCGAAGAGAACATAAAAATTCGGAGAAAGGAAGGAAAGCCATGGAAAGAAACCCGCTGATCGTGAAATTCTGCGGTATCCGAAGACCGGAAGATGTGGAAATGGTAAACCGGTATCTTCCGGATATGGCGGGCTTTGTTCTGGTGCCGGGAAGGAAAAGATATGTTCCTGCCGAAAAGGTCAGACTTCTTCGGGAAAAGCTGGATCCTTCCGTTCTGGCCGTAGGTGTATTTGTGGACGAAGAGATTTCGGTGGTACGAAACTTGCTTTCATCTGGTATTATAGATGTTGCGCAACTTCACGGAAATGAGTCGGAAGAATATATCCGTTCTCTTCAGAAGAGTACCGGAAAGAAGATCATAAAGGCCTTCGGGATCCGGGACGGGGACGATATACGGAAAGTGGAAAGTTCCCCGGCGGACCTGGTCCTTCTGGATACTCCCGGAGGCGGCACAGGAAGTGTTTTTGACTGGGATCTCATTAAAAAAGTGAGAAGACCCTATCTTCTGGCAGGCGGACTTCATTCCGGAAATGTGGGAGAAGCGATAGAAAAACTTCATCCTTATGGCGTGGATGTCAGCTCCGGCATTGAGACGGAAGCAATCAAGGACGAGACGAAAATGTGTGCTTTTATGGCACAGATAAGAAAGGATATATAAGATGGACAGCAAAGGTAGATTCGGTGTGCACGGCGGACAGTATATCCCCGAGACGCTGATGAATGCGATTCATGAACTGGAGAGAGCTTACGAGCATTATAAGAATGATCCGGATTTTCAAAAGGAACTTTCGACGCTCTTTAATGAATATGCCAACCGCCCGTCGCTTCTTTACTATGCAAAGAAGATGACGGAGGATCTGGGCGGCGCGAAGATCTATTTGAAAAGAGAAGATCTGAACCATACCGGTGCCCATAAGATCAATAACGTACTGGGTCAGGCGCTTCTTGCCAAGAAGATGGGAAAGACCCGCCTTATCGCCGAGACAGGAGCCGGCCAGCATGGTGTGGCCACGGCGACAGCGGCGGCTCTCATGGGTATGGAGTGCGTGGTCTTCATGGGTGAAGAGGATACCAAGCGTCAGGCGCTGAATGTGTACCGTATGAAGCTTCTGGGCGCATCGGTCGTACCGGTAAAGACCGGAACCCGTACTTTGAAAGATGCGGTTTCCGAAGCAATGCGTGAGTGGACTACAAGAGTGGAAGATACCCACTACTGCCTGGGTTCGGTTATGGGTCCGCATCCTTTCCCGACTATCGTACGTGATTTCCAGGCGGTCATCAGTAAGGAGATCAAAGAGCAGATGCTGGAGAAAGAAGGCCGGCTTCCGGATGTGGTCATGGCCTGTGTCGGCGGCGGCAGTAATGCCATCGGTTCCTTCTATCACTTCATCGAAGATAAGGATGTGCAGCTGATCGGCTGCGAGGCAGCAGGAAGAGGCATTGATACCTTTGAGACGGCGGCGACGGTAAATACAGGAAGACTGGGAATTTTCCACGGCATGAAGTCTTATTTCTGCCAGGATGAGTTCGGTCAGATCGCGCCGGTATATTCCATTTCCGCAGGACTGGATTATCCGGGTGTGGGTCCGGAGCATGCACATCTTCACGATATCGGACGCGCTTCCTATGTGCCGGTGACCGATGATGAAGCAGTAGATGCTTTTGAATATCTGTCCAGAACGGAAGGCATTATTCCGGCTATTGAGTCGTCCCACGCTATCGCTTATGCGATGAAACTTGCCCCGACTATGGATAAGGATAAGATCATTGTGGTGACCGTATCCGGTCGCGGCGACAAGGACTGCGCGGCCATTGCCAGATATAGAGGAGAGAATATCTATGAGTAACATATCCAGTGCATTTTCCAAAGGAAAAGCCTTTATTCCTTTTATCACATGTGGAGATCCGGACACGGATACGACATACCGGGCTGTTCTGGAAGCCGTGAAAAACGGCGCTGATCTGATCGAACTGGGCATTCCGTTTTCTGATCCGACAGCGGAAGGACCGGTGATCCAAGGCGCCAATATCAGAGCACTCTCCGGTGGCATCACCACCGATAAAGTATTCGATCTGGTCAGAAGAATCAGAAAAGATGTGTCGATCCCGCTGGTATTTATGACCTACGCCAATGTGGTCTTTTCCTACGGCTCTGACCGGTTCATCAAGACCTGTCAGGAGATCGGTATTGACGGACTGATCATTCCGGATGTGCCTTTTGAAGAAAAAGAAGAGTTTCAGCCCTACTGTGAAAAGTACGGCGTGGACCTGATCTCCATGGTGGCGCCGACTTCGGAAGACCGGGTGACCATGATCGCAAAAGAAGCAACAGGATTCATTTATATCGTTTCCAGCATGGGCGTTACCGGTGTGCGGTCATCTTTTTCCAATGACCTGGAAAAGGTGGTCGGTAAGATCCGTGAAGTGACGAAGGTTCCCTGCGCCATCGGATTTGGGATTTCCAATCCGGAGCAGGCAGCGAAAATGAGTCAGTTCGCAGACGGCGTCATCGTCGGTTCGGCTATCGTGAAGATCCTGGAAGAAAAGGGAACGGATGCGCCGGAAGCGATCGGTGCCTTTGTGAAGAGTATGAAAGACGCCATCTGACCGGGAGGTTTTTTATGAAACTGATCGATATTACCCAGGAACTGTTCACCTGTCATGTCTATCCCGGAGATCCGCAGCCGGAAAGAAACCAGATCCAGTTTACGGATAAGGGAGACATGTGCAATCTGACCCGCTTTTCCATGTGTGCCCATAACGGTACCCATGTGGATGCGCCGTATCACTTTATCGGTTCCGGAAAGACTATCGATCAGATGGGGCTTGTTCCTTATGTGGGCGACTGCTATGTGGCCAGATTCGACGGCGATGTGACGGAGGAGGTTATGTCTTCGATTCTTTCCCGTGCCAGAAAAGCCGGCGCCGCGGAGCGTATTCTTATCGGCGGGGAAGCCACCATGACGGAAGAAGGAGCGAAAGTCCTTTCTGATGCAGGCGTGCTTCTTTTCGGAAATGAAAGCCAGACCGTGGGACCTTTGATGAGTCCTGCCGCTGTACATATGATCCTTCTGGGAAGTGACGTTACGCTTCTTGAAGGTGTAGTTCTCAGCGATGTGCCGGAAGGCGTGTATTTTCTGTCCGCCGCGCCATTGAATCTTGGAGGCGCTGACGGAGCTCCGTGTCGGGCATATCTCATTTCGAAAGACGATTGACGGTTTTAAAGACGATTGACGGTTTTCGGGGAGAGTGCTATAAGTAAAAACGTTATGAGATTTCTTTGACGGGGGTATGGGAGATTGAATCGTTTTTGGGGATTAGTCGGAGTCTTCCTGATTCTTTCTTTTTTTACTTATCCGATACATGCTTTTTCTGAAAGTGCTTTCCCAGAAGATGCATATTCTGATTCCGATACTTCTGATACCGAGCAGGAAGAGGATGCCGGAGAGCCGCAGTATGTGACGCTTATCGCTGTCGGTGATAATCTTTTTCATCAGAAAGTTATTGATTCCGGACTTCAGGATGACGGCAGCTATGACTACGACCAGGTCTATGAAAATGTGGCGCCATATCTTTCCGATGTTGATATCAAAGTCATTAACCAGGAAGTGATCCTTTCAGGCGATCCCGGTAAATGGGGCGGATTTCCGTCGTTTGCCTGCCCGCTTGAGGTGGGAGAAGCGGTGATCCGCGCAGGCTTTAATGTTGTGACTCATGCCACGAACCACAGCTGGGACCGGGGGCAGGAAGGTGCCCAGGGTACCATCGATTTCTGGAAAAGCCAGAAAGATGTGCTTCTTACCGGTATGTACGATTCCCAGGAAGAATATGATTCCATCGTGATCGGGGAGTATAACGGCATCAAAGTTGCCTTTTTAAACTATACTTATGGATTAAACGGGGCGTCTCTTCCCAAAGATGCGAAATATATGGTCAAACTTCTGGATATGGATCTGGTGACCGAAGATATTCAGAAGGCAAGAGAACTGGCGGACATCGTCATCGTATTCCCACACTGGGGCGAGGAATATAAGACCGAGCCCAATGTCAATCAGCGGAAAATGGCCCAGCAGATGGCAGATGCGGGAGCGGATCTGATCATCGGCTGTCACCCGCATATGATCCAGCCGCTGGAAGATGTGGTGTCTTCTGACGGAAGACATGTGCCGTGTTATTATTCTCTCGGTAATTTCGTGGCCAACATGATCCGCGCCGATAAGTGTGTCGAGTGTATGGCCAAAGTCACGATGAAAAAAGACGGGGACAAGGTTACGATCGTGAAAGCAGAAGCCATTCCGATGGTCAGCTTTATGAATCCGCAGACTACCTTTTTTACCGTTTACATGGCCCAGGATTATACAGAAGAAGTCGCTTCCGGCCATGCCAACAGCGATCTGACTCCTTCTATGGTGAAAAGAATCTGGGATGAATTTTACAAAAAAGGCGACACCATGTTTGCGGATGGCCGCTTTGTAAAGGGGGCCGGCGGACAATTCCTCTATTACGTCTGGCAGGGATATTTAGGCGGGATCCGGTACGTGAGCCGTCCGCATGTATAATTTGCGGATGCCGCAGCGCCAGCAAAGGATCATGCCGAGGACCGCACCCAAGGTTGCCTGAGCGATCTCATAGGGAAGCTTGGTCATGGCATATTCAAATGTACTATATACGAAGATCTTTCCCAGTGTGTAGCCGGTGACCATGATGACGGCGCCGATCGTCACACCGATGCCGGAAGCGACCTTCGGATGATCTTTCAATGTGTAATGGGACATGAGGGAGATCACGACGGCCTGAAGTCCGTGGGTGACCAAAGAAACAAACATCGGCAGGGGATAAAAGATCATATCGCCGATGAGAGAGCCGATGCCGCCGACTACAAAAGCCTCAAAGGGATTGAGAAGAATCGCGGCCAGACAGATGACCACGTCGCACAGATACAGATGACCTCCCGGAACAGCAATGCCGTAGGATGCCAGAGCAATATTACATGCCATAAAGACGGCTGTTAATGTGATACGTATTGTGGCAGATGGCTGGTGTTTGTTCATGTTCTTCACGCTCCTCTTTACTTTCTGTGATACGTAGCGTAACATAGAACTGACCATGTAAAAATGACCAGAAAGTGAGTAAAGTATATAACCAGATGAACTATACTATTGAGAAAAACAATGCTTCACCGGCCTATATCCAGCTTTACCAGTATTTCGTGAAAGATATTGTGGCAGGCGTATATCCCTATGGAAGTAAGCTTCCGAGTAAACGGGTGATCGCAGGTGATACCGGTGTCAGCGTAATTACGGTGGAGCACGCACTGGATCTTCTTTCCGAGGAAGGATATGTTCAGAGCAGGCAGCGAAGCGGAATTTTCGTGATCTACCGTGGCGAGGATTTTCTCGGGGAGGCACCGGTTGCCCGTCCGATCCCTTCGAAAAGAGAACATCTTTCCCAGGATATCGGTGAATTTCCTTTTTCGGTTCTTTCCCGTACCATGCGGAAAGTGATACTGGACAGAGGAGAAGATATTCTTGTTAAGTCGCCGAATCACGGATGCGAAGAACTTCGATCGGAGATCTGCCGGTATATGGCAAGATCCCGTGGTATTTCAATCAGTCCGGAACAGGTGATCGTCGGTTCAGGCTCGGAGTATCTTTATGGTCTGATCGCGCAGCTTCTGGGGGAGAAGAGTGCATTTGCCATAGAAGACCCGTCTTATAAAAAAATCCAGGCTGTATATACTTCTATGGGAGTAAAATGCGATCTTCTTCCGATGCGGTCGGACGGCATCGATTCCAAAGCTCTGGAGAGGACTTCGGCCAGAGTGCTTCATGTTACTCCTTTTAATAGTTTTCCTTCCGGTGTGACGGCGAGTATTTCGAAAAAACATGAATATCTCCGCTGGGCCAAAAAGAAGAATGCGATCCTGATCGAGGATAATTACGAGTCGGAACTGACGGTGTCGAAAAAGACGGAGGAACCGCTGTTTTCGATGGATCCTCAGGTGCAGGTCATTTACCTGAATACGTTTTCCAGAACGCTGGCACCTTCAATGCGTATCGGATATATGCTTCTTCCGGAAAGTCTTGTCGGGATCTTTCAGGAGAAACTGGGTTTCTATTCTTGTACTGTACCTATATTTGAACAGTACGTACTGGCCCAGCTTCTGGAAAGCGGGGATTTTGAGCGGCATTTAAATCGTGTTCGACGGAAAAAACGGAAAATATGAGGGCTGTTTTGGACAAATTGCCTAAACTCTGGTGCCGAAAAACTTGAATTCTTTTGTTAAATGGATATAATTGAAGTGTAATGGGTTTTTAATATTTGGGGCTATAAGGTGATAGACATGTCGAGCTTTTTAGATGTTTTGACAGGTAGAAGTGATAATAAGTTCGGAAAACCGGCCGTGGAAATGTCCGGTTCCGGTGTTTCCGTCGGGAATATGACGGGCGCACCCGACGATCCGCGTGGCCAGAATGTACTGGCAGCCGATATGAAAGGATCGTCAGCTTACAATATGCAGCGCGAGCGTGCGCTGGCTGCCAAGGCTCAGGCCGAAGCAAGACGGGCGATGGAAGAAGCCCGCCGCCAGAAGGAAGAGACGAAGAAGTCGCCGTTCCTTAAGAGAGAAGAGCCGGTAGAGGAAGAAAAGCCGGTTCAGCCGGTGGAGCCGAAACCGGAAGTGAAGACAAGACCTTCCGCATTTGCCCAGCAGAGCATGCGTCCGGGTGCGGTTCAGAGAGCGAATGATACAGCAGAAGCGACAGCAGATGCCGCCTCTGCTGATTCCATGGTCCGCCGTCCTTATGCAAACCGCAATAAGTCTTCGGCAACGGTTGCTGCAGAGAGAGCCCAGCTGGAGTTTAATGCCGCAAAGACCCGTGAGAGCCGGGCGATCCAGGAAGCGGTAGATGCAGCGGCGAAGGCAGAAGAAGCAAGAGCCGCAGTTACAAAGGCAGAAGAGATCCGTGAAGCCGCCGTGAATGCGGAGACAGAGGCCGCCGCTGCTGCGAAGGTCGCGGAAGATGAATATGTAGAAGCCATGAAGGCAGCAAAAGAAGCCCAGGCTGAAGCAAATGAGGCGGAGCAGGTTGCCCGTGCAGCGATGAAGAAAGCCAATGAGGCAGTTCGTTTTGCTTCTCAGAAGAAGACAGAGCAGGATGCCAAGCTTTCCGCCAAGCGTTCACGTGAAGATGCCCGTAAGCTTGCTGAACAGGCTGAACAGGAAGCCAAGAATGCAGCTGCAGAAGCTGAGAAAATGGTCGTCAGCTCAGAAAAGAAGGCCGAGGAAGCAAAGGTCGCTACCCGTCGTGCCGAAGAGCTCTTTGAGAGCGCGAACAAGAAGAAGAAGGAAGAGGATGATCGCATAGCGGCAGAAAAGGCGGAAGAGACCGCCCGTATCTCTGCTGCCAAGGCTAAAGAGAAAGCCGAAGCCGCCAAGAAGCGTCTGGAAGAAGCACTTGCTGCGATGCGTGCTGCGGAAGAAGAAGCACGTGCTGCAGCGGAAGCGGCGGAAGAAGAAGCACGCAGAGCCGAAGAACTGGCAAAAGAAAAAGAGAAGCTGGTATCCGGTGTGACTGAGGAAGCTGCGGAAGAGAAAGCTGAGGAGAAGACGGAAGAGATTTCT
Organism: Oscillospiraceae bacterium; assembly: GCA_902802325.1. GTDB lineage: Bacteria > Bacillota > Clostridia > Saccharofermentanales > Saccharofermentanaceae > Scatonaster. Next base: position 46,086 of record CADCLV010000006.1, read on the forward strand.
ATGGAAACTTCCGAGACTCTGGATGTGGTGGATGACGAAAAGGCATCCGAAGAGCTTTCCGTTGAAGCTGAATCTTCTGAGATGAAAGATGTAGTCTGATAAGATCATTCCTCTCTTTTGAAACAAGGGGAGAATATATATATATATGAAAATTTGTCCGAAATGCGAGAGACAGAATCTCAACAACGCCGCAGTATGTAAAGCCTGCGGCGCTTCTTTGAACGCCGTTCCGAATGTAGAGGTGCTTCCTGATCCGGAACCGGATAAGCGTACCCATATCGGTCTTGCTTATTTATTTGGTACATTATGTTTCTTTATTGGTTTTTTTAAGGAACTGCTTATCTCGACTGAGATCAAAGGTCCTGAGGCAGCAGAACAGATTCCTGAGGCCGGAACACATTTATTTGTGATCTATTTTGCTGCACTGGCGGTTTCAATCGTATGTCTGGTGCTGCATTTTCTCTTCCTTAGAGGATGTCTTAAGATCAAGCCGGTCAACATCTCCGTCGTGTTTGCGCTTCTTCTCGGGATGGCCTGCTGTGTACTGATCGGATTGGATCTGATTGCACTGCCGAATGTGATCCGTCAGTTTACCAGAAGTTTGTCCGGCGCGATGTTCCTTTTTCCCGGAGCTTGAGTTTGCGGGTATTTGATCCTTTGGTTGAATGAGGTTTTTCAGATGAAGATCCATGGTTTAATGAAGATGACATTATTAGATTTTCCGGGAAAGGTGGCTTGTACGGTCTTTCTGGGCGGATGTGATCTGCGCTGTCCTTTTTGCCATAACTCGGAGCTTCTGGATATGGGTGCGCCGGCGCAGATGGAGGAAGAGGAGTTGTATGCTTTTTTACGTAAACGTGTCGGACTTCTAGACGGTGTGGCTTTTACCGGCGGGGAACCGCTTCTTCGGACAGACCTTATTCCGGTCATGAGAAAGATCCGGGATATGGGTTTTGAAATTAAACTTGACACGAACGGGACACACCCTCAAAGACTTAAGGAGATCGTATCGGAAGGGTTAGTCGATTATGTGGCCATGGATATTAAAAACAGCCCGGATAAGTATGGCGTGACTTGCGGGCTTCCGGATTTAGATATCTCCAATGTAAGCGAGAGTATACAGTTTTTACTTTCTGATGCCGTGGATTATGAGTTCCGGACAACTGTGGTCAGCCCGTATCATGATGAGGAGTCTTTTCAGAAGATCGGACCATGGATCGAAGGGGCGAAACGTTATTTTCTTCAAGAGTTCGTTGATCGGGAGACGGTAAAATACCAGGGACTGTCTGCCTGCACTGAGGCACAAATGCAGAGCTTTCTAAGGATCGTCACACCCTTCGTCAAAGAAGCGTCATTGAGAGGGATTTCGTGATTCTTCGAATTTGTCAAATTACAAATTGAAAACACAAGATATTGTGTTTCTTCAAAAAGTTGCTCACAACATATTGACAATTTAATCCGTAGTGATATCTTTGTATATAAGCCGTTTGCTTCTAAAGACGGCAGAGGGGTTACTACCGTTATATTCAATATTTTGGAGGGACAATATATGTATCGGGTATCGAAAAGAGACGGAATCATTGTTGATTTTGACGTTGCAAAAATCAGCGCTGCAATAGAGAAGGCGTTTGTTGCTTGCAACAAGCAGTATCACCCAAGTGTGATCGACATGCTGGCACTTCGTGTGACCAGTGATTTTGAAGCTAAAATCAAGGATGACGTGATCTCTGTAGAAGATATCCAGGACAGCGTCGAGAAGATCCTGTCTGAGGCAGGCTATTCCGATGTGGCAAAAGCTTATATCCTTTATAGAAAACAGAGAGAGAAGATCCGTAACGTCAGAAATACGATGCTCAACTACAGAGACATCGTGGATAACTATCTGAAGATCAATGACTGGCGTGTAAAGGAGAACTCCACCGTAACCTACAGTGTAGGCGGTCTGATCCTTTCTAACTCCGGCGCGATCACGGCAAACTACTGGCTCTCTGAGATCTATGACGAAGAAATCGCCGAGGCCCACAGAAGTGCCGCGATCCATATCCATGACCTGGCTATGCTGACCGGTTATTGTGCCGGATGGTCCCTCAAGCAGCTGATCCAGGAAGGTCTGGGCGGTGTAACCGGTAAGATCACTTCCTCTCCGGCAGGCCACCTTTCCACACTCTGCAACCAGATGGTCAACTTCCTGGGCATCATGCAGAATGAGTGGGCCGGTGCGCAGGCATTCTCTTCCTTCGATACCTATCTGGCTCCTTTCGTAAAGATCGATAATCTTTCCCAGAAAGAAGTAAAGCAGTGCATCCAGTCCTTCATCTTCGGTGTCAACACACCTTCCAGATGGGGTACCCAGTCTCCGTTTACCAACATCACACTTGACTGGACTGTTCCGAGAGATATGAAAGAAGAGCAGTGCTGGGTAGGCGGTAAGCAGGTTGACTTCACCTATGGTGAGTGCCAGAAGGAAATGGATATGGTCAATAAGGCCTTTATCGAGATCATGATCGAAGGCGATGCCAACGGCCGTGGTTTCCAGTATCCGATTCCGACATATTCCATCACCCGTGATTTTAACTGGGATGAGACCGAGAACAATAAGCTTCTTTTCGAAATGACCGCGAAGTACGGTACACCGTATTTCTCCAACTATATCAACTCCGATATGGAGCCAAGCGATGTCCGCTCTATGTGCTGCCGCTTAAGACTCGACCTTCGTGAGCTTCGTAAGAAGTCCGGCGGTTTCTTCGGATCCGGTGAGTCCACAGGTTCTGTCGGTGTTGTTACCATCAACCTGCCGCGTATCGCATTCCTGGCAAAGGATGAGGAAGATTTCTTCACGCGTCTTGACCGCCTGATGGATATCGCTGCCAGATCTTTGAAGACAAAGAGAACCGTTATCACCAAGCTTCTGGATTCAGGACTCTATCCGTATACCAAGAGATACCTGGGTACATTCGACAACCACTTCAGCACCATCGGTCTGATCGGTATGAACGAAGTCGGCCTCAATGCCAATTGGCTGCATCGTGACCTGACTCATAAGATCACGCAGGATTTCGCCGCCAAGGTCCTCAATCACATGAGAGAAAAGCTCAGTGATTATCAGGAGAAGTATGGTGACCTTTATAACCTGGAAGCAACTCCTGCCGAGTCCACCACCTATCGTTTCGCTAAACACGATAAGGAGCAGTATCCGGATATTGTTACCGCAAATGAGAACGGTACTCCGTATTACACCAACAGCTCCCATCTGCCGGTTGGCTACACAGAGGATATTTTCTCTGCACTGGATGTACAGGATAACCTGCAGACACTTTATACTTCCGGTACCGTATTCCACGCCTTCCTGGGCGAGAAGCTGCCGGATTGGAAGTCCGCGGCAACACTTGTCAGAAAGATCGCCGAGAACTACCGTCTCCCGTACTACACCATGTCTCCGACTTATTCCGTATGTAAGAACCATGGCTACATCCCCGGCGAAGTGTTCGTTTGCCCGGATTGCGGTGAGAAGACAGAAGTGTACAGCCGTATCACCGGTTACTATCGTCCGATCCAGAACTGGAACGATGGTAAGGCCCAGGAGTACATGGACAGAAGAGAATATGACATTATGGCCAGCCATCTGACACATAATGGCCCGATCCATGTTATGGGCGGATGCTGCGCTTCCGATGCGACACTGGATGCTGTCGGCGCCGTAGATGAACCGCTGAACGTAGTAGAGGCAAAAGAGGAAGCTTCTTCTTCGATCCCGACCATGTACGTTAAGGATCACTGCCCGAAGTGCAAAGGTGCAGAGCAGAAGTTTAAGCTTGCCAAGATCGAGTACAACGTAGTGAACTGCTCGGAGAATATGGATGTGGCCAGACAGCTGAACATCACTCAGACTCCGACCATTATCGATGCTGACGGTACACGTTATACCGGTGACACCGCTGCTGCGGATTGGATGAAGGCCCATTCTTCTGCATCCGTATCCGAGGGAGTGTAATATGTACGATATGATCATAGTCGGCGGGGGACCTGCGGGTCTCACCGCCGCTATTTACGGACGGCGGAACGGAAAGTCTGCCCTTGTTTTAGAAAAAGCCGTTTTCGGCGGCCAGATCGTGAATTCTCCGAAGGTGGAAAATATTCCCGGATTTACGTCCATCAGCGGCGATGAGTTCGGTGACCAGCTTTTGGACCAGGCCATGAGCCAGGGTGCGGAAGTGGCGATGGAAGAGGTAACGCAGGTCAAAAAGACCGACAGTGAATTTACCGTAGTCACATCGGAAGGTTCTGAATATAAAGGAAAGACCGTGATACTGGCAACCGGTACCACACACCGCACATTAGGCCTTCCGGGCGAAGCAGATCTCATCGGCAACGGCATCAGTTTCTGTGCTGTTTGCGATGGTGATTTCTATCGGGATAAGACTGTTGTCATGATCGGCGGCGGAAACTCGGCTTTTGTGGAATCGGCTCTTTTGGTGGGCATTGTAAAGAAACTGATCATCCTTCAGGATATGCCGGTATTTACCGCTGACCAGAAGCTTCAGGATCAGGTGCTGCCCAGTGAAAAAGTAGAAGCACATACAGGTACGAAAGTTCTTTCCTATGCCTTCTCGGAAGAAGAGTCCGGAAAGCTTTCCGGCGTTACCTATGAAGAAAACGGAGAGACTAAGACAGCAGAGTGTGACGGTGTTTTCCTGGCTGTCGGCCTTGTTCCGGAAAACGATGCTTTCAAGGAATGGGCGGAATTGGATTCCAGAGGATATTTTGTTCCGCAGAATATCTGCACCACCAAAACACCGGGTATCTTCGTAGCCGGTGACTGCTGCCAGAAGACCCTCCGTCAGGTGACGACGGCTTGTTCTGACGGTGCCTATGCTGCCATTGCCGCATGTGATTTTATCAACGAAAAAGGCTCCTGAGTTTCTAGTAGAAACAGATTCATTTCTGATACTTTAAAAGCAATCCACACGGATTGCTTTTTATTTCATAAAACGGAAATAGAGCGGTTCTGTGTCATCTTACGGTTTGCTTATTTTTTTATGTCGTAAAGTGATACAATAGATACCAGATTACGAAAACTGAGGATATTTATGAGAAAACCTGAAAATGTTCGCTATGAAAACCAGTTCTACCGTCCGCACCGTGTGGGCAGCAACCGGAGTATCTATATCCTGTTTGGTGTGACGGTGGCCTTAGTCGTTTCGACTGTGGTATTAGGCATCTTTGCCCTGAAGGGATCGAAAAAGGATCTGTCGAATGACTCTTCTTCGTCTGCCTCTTCGGAGACCCAGCTCACAGATGAGCAGGGAGGACTGATCACTTTTGATCCGACCGATGTTTCCGAGACGGAAAGTACACCTGCCGGTCCGAATGAACTTCAAAACCCGAATCTGTATCCGGCTACGGTACTGATGAACGTGCCGATCGGGAAACCGGTCGATACTTATGCTCCTTCCGCAAGAGGCGTAAATCAGACGATCTTCAACCAGAGCGGAGAGATCGGTTCTTTTGCCAGAAATCCGGAGATCCATTTTGGCGATCCGCTGAACTATCAGCAGTTTGCCGGTATCCTGACATTCCGTGGAAATAACTTCCGTAACTGCGCATCCTGGGGCTACGCCAATATCGATCCGACAAAGCCGGAAGGTGAGCACTTCGAAAAGGTTTGGGAATTTACGGAGATGCAGTGGAAATCCACACCGCTTTCTTCTTCCTGGAGCTGGGTCGGCGCCGGATGGACAGGTCAGCCTCTGGCTGTACGCTGGGGCTACGATATGCAGCAGACAATGAATCTGTATCCGGATAAGAAATCCAAAGAGAATCTTACCGAAATCATTCTGGCATCCCAGGACGGACATGTATATTTTCTGGATCTGGATGACGGACAGAAGACAAGAGACCCGATCAATGTCGGTGCCACGATCAAAGGTACACCGGCTGTGGATCCCCGCGGCTATCCGCTTCTTTACGTCGGACAGGGTGACGATAACGGTACCCGCGGCGAAGTCGGCTATCGTATCTACAGCCTTCTTAACGGAGAACTTCTCCACTTTGAGCCGGGTCTGGATTCCCGTGCTTACAGAAGTAACTGGGGCGCATGTGACTCCTCGCCGATCATTGACGGAAATGCGGATACGTTGATCTACCCCAGTGAAAACGGAATGATCTATACCATGAAACTGAATACGGATTACCGTCCGGATCTGGGCAAGATCACCGTCTCTCCGGAGACCACGGTTTACCGTTATAGCGTGGAAGGCCAGAGTGGCGGACAGTTCGGTATTGAAAGCTCCATGTCCATTTACGATCACTATGGCTGGTGCTCCGATAACGGTGGTAACCTCCTTTGCATCGACCTTAATTCCATGCAGATGGTATGGTCCCGAAGACTGGACGATGACTCGGATGTTACGCCTGTCATTGAAGAAGAAAACGGTCATGTTTACCTTTATACCGGTACGGAAGTCGACTGGCAGAATGAGGCCGGCGGCGATTATCAGGGCCAGGCCTTCACTTATAAGATCGATGCCATGACCGGTGAGACCGTATGGCAGACATCCCAGGGCTGCTATACCCATAACGGCGATGTTTCCAGTGATGATATCAACGGCGGTATGCTCGGTACTCCGATCATGGGCAAGAAGTCTATCTCGAATCTGGTCATTTTCTCTTACTGCATGACCAAGAATGTTTCTTACGGAAATGCACTGGTGGCCTACGATAAGACGACAGGTAACGAGGTATGGCGGTACGATTGGAATACCTACACCTGGAGTTCGCCGGTGGATGTGTACGATAAGGACGGCAATGCGTATATCGTCGTCTTTGACAGCCAGGGACAGGGTCATCTGGTAGATGGTTCCACAGGAAAGCGCATCGGTCTGATCCAGGGCTTAAAGCAGGATACGCTTGGAAACTTTGAGGCATCTCCGATCGTGGTGGATGACATGGTCGTGATCGCCCAGCGTTCTCCGGCTATTTATGGAGTGAAGATCTCGTAGTTTTATCCGATATCAGGTAAATGAAGAAGAGGGGCGTCATGTTGACGCCTCTTTTTGTTTCTATGACAGTTAAAGGGTATGATTCTCAAATTAAATTGTTTACAATCTGTTGAAGAATCAAATGATCTTTGCTCGTATAATGAAGTTAATCATACAGGGGGATATGACGGTGTTTTTACTGTCATTTTGGGGGATCGCATATGGGTAGTAAAGCGGGTAAACCGAAGTTGTCAGACCCATCGTCTATAAAAAAACAAAGTCATAAGAAGGTCGTTTTATTCGTCCTTCTGATCGTGTTTTACATTCTGGTAGCTTTTGTAACGAATCAGGCTGCCCGTTCGCAGGTAGTGATCGAGGTTGGAGACAGCCGGCTCCCGATGAATGCTTTTGCCGGCGTTTTATCTTCACTGAGCAGTGTAATATTGATCCTTCTGGTGGTGCTTTTTCATAAGCAGGGTCTGATCACATCGCTGATCATTATTGCGTGTCAGTGGCCGATTATGATCCAGGGCATTATCAGGCACCGGAATCTTCAAAGTATTCCGGGACTATTCGCAAGTGTCTTTACCATTATTGCCACATTTGCTATCTATGCCGGTATTAAGCAGATCGAAGACCTGCAGTCTAAAGAGATCCGGTATCTGGAAAAGCAGAAACTTCTGTCCCAGAGGCTTTTTGAGCAGACTTCCACCTCTCTTGTAAATGCCATTGATGCAAAGGATACCTATTCCCGAGGCCATTCCGTACGTGTGGCCGAGTATTCCGTGAAAATCGCTAGAGCCATGGGAAAAAGTGAGGACGAAGTCATGCGGATCTACTATGCCGCTCTTCTTCATGATGTAGGTAAAATCGGTATTCCCGATACCATTATCAACAAGAAAGGAAAACTGACGGATGAGGAATTTGATTCGATCCGCGAGCATCCGGTATTTGGTAACCAGATCCTAAGCAGTATCGGAGATTATCCGTATATCAGCATCGGCGCACATTTCCACCACGAGCGGTATGATGGAAAAGGGTATCCGGAAAAACTGAAAGGCGACGATATTCCGGAGATCGCAAGAATCATTGCCGTGGCTGATTCTTATGATGCGATGACTTCGAACCGAAGCTACAGAGATGCACTTCCGCAGCAGAAGGTCCGGGAGGAGATCCTGAAGAATGCCGGCACACAGTTTGATCCGGAAGTGGCGAAGGTGATGGTATCCATTATCGACCAGGATGTGGATTATCTTCTGAAAGAAAGAAACACGGTGCAGGAGCTTTCCGGGAGGAGCAGCATCTATTGCGATGAGTATGAATCTGAAGTGTCTGAAGGCATTATACTTCCACCCGTGACTACCAAGATCCGGTTTGATTATTCTTCCGAAGTCAAGGGAACGACGAAAGTCACGGCGCCGACCTTGATCCTTTTTGATTCCCAGGATGCCCGTGTGCATCGTGATCCGGATGCGGTTCGGGATCTGAACTATTTTGAGTTCGGGACCATTCGATTGGATGGGCAGTATAAATGCGAAGAAGCCAGAAAGATGGAAACTAAAGTGATCAATCAGGCCAAGTCAAAACTCCGGCTGACCGGAAGAATCAGAAGACAGTATGCATTGGAGGCTATCCGCTATGCAGATCACTTGCGGATCCGCATTACGGAAGGCGAGAATATTATGGAAGTCACTGTGGCATTACCGGATTCCACCAGATTTTCCTATATTGCTCTGACAGGAGAAAAGTGTGAGATCTCCAATCTTTCCATCAGCCGGGATTATGAACGGATCAAGGAAGATGCGATTCCGCGTATCGCCGAAAAGATCAGTTATATAGACGGTCCTCAGGGACAGATCCCGAATGTGCAGATCGACGGATTCCGTATGGCTTATTCGGAGCCGGTCCCGATCAAAGAGAATATGAAGATCAGCTTCCATACTATGAGTCTTCCGACGTCCCGACTCATCTGGCACTGTCCATATGTTGATATTTTCCATTCCGATGACGGGAAAGTCAAAGGAGAAAACTATCAAGAATATGCTTTGATCCGTCTCGATGGAGAGAACTGGTACGATAAAATAATAGCTGACAACCAGCTTTCTGTGGATATGACTTCTTCTTTTCGAAGCTGGCATGACTGGAAAGCTGACAATAAAGCAGGATATGACTGTGAGATCACCGTCGAAAGGACCGGAAACAAGATTATTCTGACTACCGAGAATCTTGGCGTGAAGGTGCATAATATCACCACGGTCCTGGACGGAAATGACGAGATCTATCTGGCATTGACCGGAGACCAGTGTGCGATCACGAATATCCGTCTTAATACGAACGGGACCATTGACATGGCCTGATTTTTCCGTTTTAATGAATTACCTATCAGGTTACTGGAATTTGCTGGTATAATGTTGTCGGCGATGACCATTGCCGGAAATGAGGAAAGATCATGGACGCATTACATGAAAAGAAACAGAAACTGGAAACCTATCTGAAAGAACTGGGAAGCGTGGCCGTAGCTTTTTCTTCCGGCGTGGATTCAACATTCCTTTTGAAGGTCGCAAAAGAAGTTCTTAACGATAACGTCTTTGCCGTGACGGCGAAATCCTGTTCTTTCCCGGGAAGAGAACTTTCGGAGACAAAAGCATTCTGTAAAAAAGAAGGCATCCGACAGATCATTGTGGAATCGGAAGAACTGGATATCGATGGTTTCCGCCAGAATCCGAAGAACCGGTGCTACTTATGTAAACATGAGCTTTTTACCAAGATTGGGAATATAGCGAAAGAAAACGGAGTGAAATATGTTGTCGAGGGTTCCAATATGGATGATCTCGGCGATTACCGTCCCGGGCTTCAGGCCGTGGCGGAACTGGGTGTGAAAAGTCCGCTGCGGGAAGCAAAACTTACCAAAGAAGAAATCCGCCTTCTTTCTAAGGAAATGGATCTTCCGACCTGGTCAAAGCCGTCTTTTGCCTGTCTGGCGTCCCGGTTTGTGTATGGAGAGACCATCAGCGAAGAAAAGCTTTCTATGGTAGATCAGGCAGAGCAATTGCTTCTGGATCTGGGATTTCATCAGGTACGTGTACGCATCCATGGAGATATGGCCAGAATCGAGATATTGCCGGATGAATTTCCCAAACTCGTTTCAGAAGAGATAAGAGAAAAGGTGACTTCAAAACTTAAGGAAGTCGGCTTTTCATATGTGACTATGGACCTTCTGGGGTATCGGACCGGCAGCATGAACGAGACGATCCTGAAAGACGGAAAGAACTGAAAAAGTACGAAAGAAGAGATGAAGCCATGTTGAATGCATTTTCCAGAACCCAATTACTGATTGGACAAGATGGAATCGAAACATTAAAGAATGCCCGTGTTGCTGTATTCGGTATTGGCGGTGTGGGCGGATATACCGTGGAAGCTCTGGCCAGAAGCGGAGTCGGCGCACTGGATCTGATCGATGACGATAAGGTCTGCCTGACGAATATCAACAGGCAGATCATTGCCACGAGAAAAAATATCGGAAAGTATAAGGTGGATGTAGCGGAGGAGCGGATCCATGATATCAATCCGGACTGTGTGGTAAGAACATATAAGACATTTTACATGCCGGATACGGCGGACCAGTTTGATTTTACTTCCTACGATTATGTTGTGGATGCCATCGATACCGTTACCGGAAAACTGGAACTGATCGAACAGGCAAAGAAGGCCGGAACGCCGATCATCAGCAGTATGGGAGCCGGAAATAAAATGGACCCGACCGCTTTTGAGGTCACAGATCTTTATAAGACATCTGTCTGTCCGCTTGCCAAGGTCATGCGAAGAGAATGCAAAAAAAGAGGCATCAGATCTCTCAAAGTCGTGTATTCTAAAGAAGAGCCGATCCGGCCTTTGGAGGATATGTCCATTTCCTGCAGGAGCCATTGTGTATGCCCGCCGGGCACCGTCCGGAAATGCACGGAAAGAAGAGATATTCCGGGGTCAAATGCTTTTGTCCCGTCAGTGGTGGGATTGATCATCGGTGGGGAAGTCATTAAAGATCTGATCCACTACGAGAAGGAGAAACAATGATTAGAAATGTCGTTTTAGATATGGGAAATGTACTTTTCGATTTCGATCCGGAAGTTCCGCTTTCTGAGTTCTGTTCTTCGGAAGAAGAGAAGGAGATCATAAGAAAAGAACTGTTTCTTGCTCCGGAGTGGCTGATGGCCGACCGTGGCGTCATTAAGGATAAAGACCGGTACGATCTGGTGAAGGTGCGTGTGCCGGAAAAGCATCACGAAGCACTTCGTAATTGTGCCGATCACTGGGACATTTGCATGCACCCCCTTTCCGGTGCCAAAGAATTCTGTGAGTATGTAAAAGAGAAGGGCTACGGGATCTACATCCTATCCAACGCCAGCGATCTGTTTTATGATTACTTCCCGAGATTGCTGCCGCTGTCTTTCTTTAATGGGGTATTTGTCTCTTCGGATTATCTTCTTTTGAAGCCGGAAGTGGAGATCTACCGTACATTTTTGGATAAGTACGGCTTAAAGGGGGAAGAGTGCCTGTTTGTAGATGACCGGAAAGAGAATGTTGACGGAGCGGAAAAAGCCGGTATGCATGGCTTTCAGTTTCAAAACGACTACGAGGCGGTAAAGAAGCTTCTTTCCTGATGTAAAAAATCGCAGGAAATCTTTCTGAATTTTATCTCGTTCTACTGTGAAAATAGATAAAAGACGACTCCGGGAACCTTCCCGGAGTTGTTTTAATCACGGTATTTTCGGCCATGGCAACTTGATACAACGAAATGGCAAAATAGTGGTATTTTCTTTCAAAGAAGAGGTGTATCATTCAACATCGAGATAGAGCGAAATATAAGGAGAGACAATGGGTAAGAAGAAAACAGTTGTCATAGATGAGAAGACACCGCTTCTGCTTTTGGCGGGACCGATGTTTATCGAGCTTTTCCTCAACACGATGCTCAATAATGTCGACACGATCATGTTGAGCCACTACGATGAATTTGCCGTAGGTGCGATCGGAAACGCCAATACCATTATGTTCATGATGAACATTCTCTTTAATGTCATTGCCACGGCCACCAGTGTTGTCGTAGCCCAGTATCTTGGTGCCAAGCGCCATGACAAAATGAATATGATCTATACTCTGGCGATCGCGGTCAATTTCGTGATCGGCCTGGTCTTGAGCGGTGCTTTTTGCGCAGCCAATCCTTTGATCATGAATTTCCTTCATGTATCGAAGGAGATGCGCCCCTATTCCATGATCTACATCTATATCGTTGGCGGCGGCGGATTCCTTCTTGCGGTCTTTAATGTAATGGTGCAGATCTTAAGGTGTAACGGCTATACCAAGATCGGTATGTGGGTGTCGCTGGCCATCAATATCGTCAATATTGCCGGTAACTATCTGTTCCTTTACGGACCTTTGAAGTTTATGGAAATGGGTGTGGCCGGTGTTGCCATCTCGACAGTATTTGCCCGTTTCCTGGCAGTCATTGCGGTATTTATCTTCTTCTTTGCCACGAGAACAGGTAAGATCTCCCTTCGTTACCTTAGACCTTTCCCGAAGAATCTGCTGGTGAAGATGATCAAGATCGGACTTCCGACAGCCGGCGAGAATCTGACCTACAACCTGTATCAGACCACACTTCTTTCTTTTGTAAACGGTATGGGAAATGATGCAGTGAATGCCAGGGCCTACTGTAATACACTGATCTCCTTTGCCATGATCTTTTCCAACGCCTGTGCCATGTCTACCCAGATTATTACGGGACATCTGGTGGGCGCCGGAAAGCAGGAACAGGCCTATAAGCGCGTATTTAAGACGCTTCGTACATCCATGCCGATCACGATCGCTTTAGCTACGGTAAATGCACTTTTGTGCCGCTATACGCTTCAGATCTTTACGGATAACCAGCACATTATCGCACTGGGACAAATGATCATGTTCGTGGATATTTTCGTCGAGGCCGGGCGGTGCCTCAATATGACTTTTGTCAGCAGCCTCAAAGCTGCCGGTGCCTACGTGTTCCCGCTGATCATGGGTATCCTCTGTAACTGGGGATTAGGACTTTCCACAGGATATACGGTGGGAGTCGCCATGGGTGTCGGCGTGGCCGGAATCTTTGCCGGGACGGCGACCGATGAATGCATCCGCGGACTGATCGTGATGTATTACTGGTATAAGAAAAAGTGGTTCGGAAAATCCGTGGTGGAAAAGAAAGAACGCGTGAAACTGGAAGAACATGCAAAATTAGAAGAGCAGCATTCCGTCACCTGATAAATACTCCGAAATAATGAAGTGAACCCCTGAAGTGAAACATACTTTGGGGGTTTCCGGTAGAAGGTGTTTTTTATATTAATCACGGGGGAGTGTGGTATACTCCAATTAGCCGTTATGAAACGTATTTCAGCGTAAGGATGATAAGGAGAAACAGAATGAACTTTGAAACAGATATATTCACGGTTTTCGATAAGAAATGGGCACTTTTGACAGCAGGAAAAAAAGATGATTTCAACACCATGACCATCTCCTGGGGCGGTATGGGTACACTCTGGGGAAAGCCGGTCGTTACATCTTACGTGCGTACGTCCCGCTATACCCATGAGTTCCTGGATAAAAATGAATTCTTTACGGTCAGCTTCTATCCGGAAGAATATAAGAAGACACTCGGGATCCTTGGATCAAAATCGGGACGGGACATCGATAAGATGCATATCGAAGGACTGACAGCGGAAGTAGTCGGGGACTCCATAAGCTTTAAAGAAGCGGAGATCACACTTCTGTGCAGAAAACTCTGTCTCCAGCCTATTGATCCGAAAAACATGAATCCGGATATTGCGCAGCAGTTCTATTCGGCGGATGCTCCCCACGATATGTACATTGGCGAGGTTGTGGACATCATCCGGAAATAAAGTGCTTTTTCAAACTGAAAAACTATTTCGAGAATACGTTTGTTGTGCATTTCTGAAAGTGCTACAATTGACCTATTGAATAAATAGGTGAAAAGGAAGGCTGACTTAATGATCTCAAGAGAAGAAGCATTTGCACTACTGAAAAAATATAATCAGGATGGCTTATTTCAGTTTGACAGTTGACAAACAAATGTTCTGTTTTGTATAATATAGTTGTAAGATTGATAGACACTGATTGTGCTTGAAATTTCGGTAATGACCAAGGCTGGAAGCAGAGTATCGATACGGGAAACTAAACAAACCAAGATTCCAATTCC
>CADCLV010000007.1 GCA_902802325.1 Oscillospiraceae bacterium
AAAAAGGATCTCTTAGGGAGGTTATATGGATTTTATGTGGAGATGAAAAAAACGCGCAGATCAGAGATCCCTGCGCGGCTACACGTTACTTCAATTACGGACATCAGCTGATCTTAGAAAAGATGCCACATCTCTCCGTTGGGCATAATGTGGATATCCCCGGGAAGGATCTCGATGACTTCCCCGGTCTCGATATCGCGGACCACAGTCTCTTCCCGATAGTCCGGATCTTCGTACCAGCGGTTCAGATAAAGGCGGTTTCCTTCCATATAAAAGAAGCTTTCTTTCTCGGAGATCTTGATAGTATTTTTCTTCGGCCACACAATTTCCAGCGTGCCGTCATTCCCCTGGCGCGTCAGCGTCAGCGGGTGCTCGAAAAGGCGAAGGTTAAAGCAGTCTTTTACATCCGAAAGAGAAAAGGAATCCAGTTCTTTGCAGGTCCGGCTTTCGCAATCAAACTGGTGGATCGTGATGACGTCACTTGGAAAATCCACTGAAATAAACGAGATCTTCCCGTCCCGATAGACCGGCTCGCCGATGGCATTATTCGAACAAGAAGAAAGAGGTTCGATCACGGTTGCATCCGGATAATGGATCAGGTAAAGATGGTTCCCGTCCACATGGCCGTTGTGCTCATAGATCTCCTGCGCCTCATATAGATCGCCATTATCGTAATCCATCGCATAATACCACTCCGCCGTGCCCTCTCTCACCGGCCGCATAAATGTAATTCCATGAAGATCCAGTTCCTTCATTTTTATCTCCTCCAGCACTTTTCACTCTTCAAAAAACACTCTGTCACGTATTCTCTTCCGTAGCCGCCGGGATCTCGATCGTCGCCAGAACATCTTTTCCGTCATTTTCCATCCGGCATCCGCCGCCTTGTTTTTCGATGATCAGCCTGGCCAGATAAAGCCCCAGCCCGGAGCCGCCGGATCTTCTGTTTCTCGATTTATCTGCCCGATAAAAAGGCTCGAAAAGATGCGCAAGATCTTCTTCCTCGATATGCCCTGCATTCCGGATCTGCACGCGGATCACTTTTTCATTTTCGGACACTGTGCGATCCACGTCAACCTTCACGCTCTCTGCGTCAACAAAGACCGTCGTGCCTTCTTCGGAATAAAAAGCCGCATTACTGAGAAATGCGCCCACTGCCAGCGACGTCAGTTCCTTGTTTCCATCGAAGATCAGATCGTTTTCAAAAGACAGATCCATCCGAAGTCCCCGGGACTTAAAAAGATCTTCGCACTCTCCTATCTTCTCCTCAAGAAGCTGCACCATGTCGACACGGGAAAACACGATTTCTTTTCCCGACTGCATCCGCGAAGCAGTCAGGATCTCATTGATCAGACCTTCCATCCGCTTGACCGTTCCCAGCGCCCGCGGCAAATACACTTCGTGATCGGTGTAGGGCTCCACGCCTTCGATCATGCCCCGGATCTGTCCCTCCAGGATCGTCACCGGTGTCTTCAGTTCATGAGACGCCGCAGAGAAAAACATATCCTTCTGGCTTTCCAGTTCCTTGCGGTGCGCTACCTCTTCTTCCAGTTCCGTAGTCCGCTTCTTCAAAGCCCCCATCTTCTCCTGAAGACTCTCCGCCATGGCATCCAGATCCCGCCCCAGATCACCGATCTCGTCGCCCCGCTTCGTGTTGCATTTCCGCGAAAAATCCATCTCCGCCATATTGTGGGAAATGTCGCTGAGATTTTTTACCGGACGGGCGAAAAGGAAAGTATAGATCACCGAGCAAAGAAGAGAGATCCCCGTGATCACCAGCACCATCAGCGGAAGGCTTGTGCGGACCGACCTGGGCAGGACATTCTGCTTTTCGGTATTGAAAAAGTAAGCGATCTCATATCGCGTATTTCCTTCACTTTGCCAGATGGTGCCTTCATTCACATACCAGTAGGTAAATGTTCCGCTTTCATCGTCACCGCTGACCTTCTCTTCCCGCGCCCGGACTTCTTCCTCCGTCTTCAGCGCACGCTTCGAATGGGTCTCGGCCAGCACCTTTTTGTCCGGCGTGGATTTTTCTGCGTCGTAGATCGCAATATCGATGCCGGTGTCCGAAATAAACTCGTCGATCATGCGCGATCCGGTGACTTCATCCACATGCTGCAGCCGGTTCACCAGATCGAACACCTGGATATAATCTTCATCTGTTTTGGAAAGATACGTCGACGGTGTCGCAAAATACAGCACGACCAGGATCGCGCCCCCAGCCAGGATCTGCATCAGGAACGTAATGAGAAAGACTTTGACGGACAGCCGGTTAAGAAATTTCTTTCGCAACTTTATACCCCCGTCCCCGCACCGTCTCAATCAGGGATCCGGCCTCTCCCAGCTTATGCCGGAGATTCTTGATATGGCTGTCCACGATCCGCTCGTCCACAAAAGAGTTATAGTCCCAGAGCATGTCCAGGAGCATTTCCCGTGTAAAGACACGCCCCGGATTCTTCAGGAAAAGCACTAGAAGGTCGAATTCTCTCGTGGTCAGGTCCACTTTCGTTTTTCCCGCCATGACTTCCATCGTGTCAGTGTTTACAAGGATCGGGCCATAAGAAAGGACCGCTCCGGAATTTGCCGCCGAAGTCGCATCTCCCCGACGAAGCACCGCATGAACTTTTCGAAGAAACACCGGCATGGAAAAAGGCTTGGTCACATAGTCATCCGCCATGGAATCGTAGCCCTTCAAAAGAGACTTTTCATCCCCCAGGGCCGACAGGAAAATCACCGGCACATCCGATTGTTTTTTGATGACTTCACAGACACCGTACCCGTCGATCTTCGGGATCATGATATCCAGGATCACCAGGTCAAAACTTTCTTTTGAAAAAAGAGACAGCGCCGCCACACCATCTTCCGCAGATCGCACTTCGTAGCCCTCATGCGTCAGATAGTTTTCTAAAAGTTCCCGGATATCCGGCTCATCTTCCACGACCAAAATTCTCTTCATGCTGACATTATAAAGCACTTCTGTGAATTTTGTATGGATTTATACAGGCAGAATACCAATGAATGTCCGAGAACTGGAAAGTAGTTATCAGCAGCTGGTTTTCCCACTCCCTATCGGTCGTATCAGCATCTGAGAAAAACCTCCTACCCGCGTCCGTCACATGCGTCAAAAAGGTTTTCAAAACTCCGCCTGTTTCGCGTAAAAAAGAACCGGTGAAAAACTCTTCACCGGCTCTTCATTTCAAGCACTATTTCAGTTCTTACTTTTTCTTCTTATTCTGGATCTTTCTTTTCGTGTCCGCGCGAAGGGGACGGCTTGAGATCGTCAGCTCCCCGCCTTCTTCAGAAGCAAAAGCTTTATTGGCGCCTTTGTATTCTTTTTCCTCAAGAGGAAGTACCGCATTCAGTACAATTCCGACTACAGCACCGAGAGCCAGACCGGAAAGTGCAAATTCCACAGAACCGATCTTCACGACGATGTCTCCGGAAATGGCGCTGGAGTATTTCACACCGATGGACAGAACCAGGATCAAAGCCGCAATGATGATGTTCCGGCTCTTACTGAAATCCACCTGATTCTCTACGATGTTCCTGACACCGACTGCGGAGATCATACCATACAGAACGAGAGAAACACCACCTACCGTTGCGGCCGGCATGGAGGCGATCAAAGCAGCGAATTTCGGAGAGAAAGAGAATACGATCGCGCAATAGGCAGCGATACGGATGACCCGCGGATCGTATACTTTTGTCAGAGAAAGAACACCGGTATTTTCGCCATATGTGGTATTGGCCGGTGCGCCGAAAAGCGAAGCCAGCATGGTTGCCAGACCATCACCCAGAAGAGTTCTGTGTAGGCCCGGATCTTCGATGAAATTTCTGTCGGTGGTCGAAGAGATCGCCGAGATATCACCGATGTGCTCCACCATCGTGGCCAGTGCGATCGGCATGATGGCGATGATGGATGTGGCGATTTGGGACGTATCCGGAGAACGGAATACTTCAAATACAGTATCCTTCATCTTGAAAGGAAGTCCGATCCAGGCCGCCTGCTTGACCGGTTCGAAATCCACGATCTTCAGGCAGCAGGCCGCTATATAGGAAACGATCACGCCTAAGATGATCGGTATGATCTTGATCATGCCCTTACCATAGATATTGCAAAGGATCACAACGAGTATGGCCAGGAGCGCTACCGGCCAGTTTTTGCGGCAGCTGTCGATTGCCGTAGAAGACAATGTCAGTCCGATAGCGATAATGATCGATCCGGTAACGACCGGCGGGAAGAAACGCATGATCTTCTTCTGTCCGAATGCTTTGATCAAGGCGGCTAATACCAGATACAGAAGGCCTGCGGCCATGACACCCAGACAGGCATACGGAAGAAGTTCCGGATGAAGGATCTCATTTCCATCCGGTCCGATGCTCCAGGCAACTGTCTTATATCCGCCGATAAATGCAAAAGACGAACCTAAGAATGCAGGTACTTTTCCTTTTGTGAGAAAGTGGAAAAGCAACGTACCTAATCCGGCGAAAAGAAGTGTCGCCGATACAGAAAGTCCGGTCAGCGCCGGAACGAGAACCGTCGCGCCGAACATCGCAAACATATGCTGAAATCCGAGCACGAACATCTTTGGATATCCGAGCGAACGCGCATCGTATATCCCGCTTTTTTTATCACTCATACTACACCCTCCTTAACTTAGTTCCACTATTTCCACTATAGCACAACAAAGGAAAGTGCAGGCAACTAAAATCCGCGATCTTTCAGTTTTGCCACCAATTGCACATAAAATTCGCGCACATCATATCCGTCGATATTTTCCCGGTTCAGATCGATCACGTCTCCATGGGAAATGCCACGCTTTCCGTTGACCGTGATGAACTGATATTCCGATCCCCACTGAAAAGATTTTTCTCCCACCAGACCATCGTTGGCGCCGTCAAAATGATGCACCAGAAGCGTCGAAAAATTAAGGGGAAAACGACCTGAGGAAGGACGGTTCAATTTCGATCCGAAGCTCTGGCAGAAGATCCCTTCCGGATCCGGCATTTCTTCGTTGAGTTTTTCGCAGGCAGAGTGGGTCAGGTCATTTACCGCAGCCAGAAAATCCGGATTCGGATCACCGGCTTTCCGAAGGGCCGCTTCATACATCTCGGCCACACGCTGCTGATGAGACGGGCCGATCTTTCCTAAAAGATAGTCTGCAAATTCACATCCGCGATGCGGTGTATTCATGGTCGTAAGACTGGCCACATAAGGGCCTGCACCGAAACGGGCAATGGCCATACGGGTATCCAGTCCCCCTTTTGAGTGGGCGATGACATTGACTTTTCCGCAGCCGGTCTCTTCACAGATCTTCTTGATCCGCTCCGCCAGTTCTTCCCCGCTACTGACCACGGATGCCGCCGACTGCTGTTCGCCGTAGAAGATTTTGGCTCCGTTTGCTTCCAGTTCTTTTGGCACCCGTCCCCAGTAATTAAAGAAACGGAAGTCACGGAAGAACACTCCATGGACCATCAGGATTGGATACTTTGTTGCACAGATTTTTTCTCCGGCACGGGATTCATTCAGAAGGATCTTTTCATTTTCAAACTTTACTTCTTTGTCCGCTTTACGGATCATGATCCCCAGAACGACCAGATTCATGACCGGAATCATGCCGCAGACCGCGCCGATCACACGAAACTTCAAGCCCAGCTGCGAGGAAGTCAGATAGATGCGGATGATGCCGTCCCAGAACAGAAGATTCTCGATAAGGACCACCAGAAGGATATGCCCGGTCCATTTCCAGGGCGCATCGCCGATAGCCGGAATCTCCATAGAAGATTCCAGATTTCCCATCATGGCAGGAATGTTGAAAAGGAGTACGGCCACCATGGACACCAGAAAGATCTTCAAAAGTGCAGTTCCGCTTTTCGTGTTTCTTAGTTTCAGCGAATGGATCTTCGAAAGAGACCCCGGGAAAACCGGAATAACCAGGATCAGAATAAAAAGCGGGATCAGAAGCATCAGAAAGAGCCTGGAGATCGGAAGGAACACAATGTTTCCCAGAGCCAGCGCACAGGCCGTAGAAATCAGAAAATAAAGTATCTCTAAAACGATCATAGCCCCTCCTATCTCACGTTCAGTTCACAGGTGCATTTCCCGAAGAAGCCGTATCTTTTTCCTTATTGTCCGCTTCTTCCTTTTTCTCGGAACTATCCAGTGCGGCGCTCATAATATCCAGAAGCTCCGCCACTCTCTGCACCAGAAGACTTCTTTCTTTTTGCGGCGGCGTATACTGAAGGAAAGGCACTTTCAGGGAATACACCATAATGTAGCCTTTATACCGCGGGTCGTCTCCCGCAAGAAGAAGCGCTGCTGCGGCATTGGTGACACCTGGCCGGTAGAAAAGCTTGGCCGTATCTTTTTCCAGCTCCGCTCTTTCGAATCCCAGGCGTCCTGCCAGGTGGCGGATAATGGAAACATTCGAAAGGATCGACACTTCTTTCGGCACATCGCCGAAACGGTCCAGAAGCTCTTCTTCCAGATCGTCTCTTTCTTTAATGGACGCCACATTCTGGATCCTTCTGTATACATCCATGCGCTGGCCGTCATCCGGAATATAGGACGGAGAAATGTAGGCATCTTCCTGCATCTTGACCACCGTATCTTCAATCGGCGCCGTCCAGGTGCCGGACAGTTTCTTTATCTCTTCATCCAGCATACGGCAGTAAAGTTCATAGCCGATCACGTCCATCTGGCCGTGCTGCTCCGCGCCTAAGAGATTTCCGGCGCCGCGCACTTCCAGATCCTTCATGGCGATCTTAATACCGGATCCCAGTTCCGTGAAATCACGGATCGCCGCCAGACGCTTTTCCGCATCTTCTTTCAGGACCTTTTCCGGCTCATAGGTAATGTAGGCATAGGCCTGCCGGTCCGATCTTCCTACACGTCCCTTCAGCTGGTAGAGCTGGGAAAGACCGAAGCGGTCACTGTTTTCCACGATGATCGTATTGACGTTCGGCATATCCACACCGGACTCGATAATGGTGGTACATACCAGCACATCGGCTTCGTGATGGATAAAAGATTCGATGATATGTTCCAGTTCCCTCTCACTCATCTGCCCGTGGGCATAGACGATCCGGGCTCCCGGCAGAAGCGCAGAAAGTTCCTCCGCTTTTTCCGCGATCAGGTGAGTGTTGTTGAAAAGATAGAACACCTGGCCGTGCCGCTCGATCTCACGAAGGCACGCTTCCGCAATGATCTGCGGATCATATTCGATCACATAGGTCTGTACCGGACGGCGGTCCTGAGGCGGTTCTTCTAAGACAGAAATATCCCGGATGCCCGCAAGTGACATATGCAAAGTACGGGGGATCGGCGTAGCCGTTAATGTCAGCACATCCACCGTATTTCGAAGATTTTTCAGTTTCTCTTTGTGGTTGACGCCGAAGCGCTGCTCCTCGTCAATGACCAGAAGTCCCAGGTTCTTCGGCTCGATATCTTTACTTAAGACACGGTGGGTACCCACCACCACATCCACGGTTCCGTCGTTGATGCCGTTAACTGCCCGCTTCACTTCTTTCGGAGTGGCAAAGCGGCTCAAAAGCGCAATGCGGAACGGATAGCCGCGAAGTCTTTCTTTCAGGTTATCGTAGTGCTGCTGCACCAGTACGGTGGTCGGCGCCAGAAGGATCGCCTGCTTTCCTTCGGCAATGCACTTGAAGATGGCACGGAAGGCCACTTCTGTTTTTCCGAATCCTACATCACCGCAAAGGAGACGGTCCATGGAACGCTTGGACTCCATGTCTTTTTTGATCTCGGTAATGGCCCGCATCTGGTCTTCTGTTTCCTGGAAAGGAAAGTCATCTTCGAACTGGGCCTGCCAGACCGTATCCGGCTGGAAAGCGTGACCTCCCAGGGCCTGGCGCTTGGCATACAGCTCCACCAGGTCAAAGGCCAGTTTCTTAATGGATGACTGAGCCCTGGCAACAGATTTTCCCCATTCGCTGCTTCCCAGGCGGGCCAGCTTCGGTGTTCTTCCGTCGGAGGCCACATATTTCTGGATATGGTCCAGCCTGTCCATGGGGATATAAAGATGGTCATCGTTGGCATAGGTGATCTGCAGATAGTCGCGCTTGGCGCCCTCGATCTCCAAGTTCACCAATCCGTCATAGCGGCCCACGCCGTTTTCATCATCCACCACCAGTTCGCCCGGCACCAGATCCGAGAACAGGTCGATGGTCATGCCGCCTTTTTTCTTCTTCTTGATACCCCGGTCCACACCAAATACATCCTGGGTACCGATGACCATCAGGGAAATGGCGGGATAGATAAATCCATCCGGAAGTGGACGCGGGATCAGAACCGGCATGCTGTTTCTTTCGAAAAGGAAGGTCCGGAGTTTATCGGCCCGCTGGCCGCTTCCGCTCAAAATATAGGTGGACTGCCCGGCTGCATTTCTTTCCCGGATCAGGTCCGCCAGCGCTTCTTCGTGGCCCCGGTAGCTGTTACAGGCCGTACCGGGAATAGACACATGGACTCCGCCCGGAAGACCGTTACTGGTACCCGGCAATACCGCCATGGCAATGACCTGCTTCTTATCCAGTTCACGGAACACATCCGGGATCTTGGAAAGGGCTTCCTGACAGATCGCCGGCACCATGCCTTTTTCAAAGGCATTGCGGAACCTGGCTTCAAAATCCGCCGCCACGCCGTCCATTCTGGATCTGACCTGACCCAGTTCATCCACATACAGAGTATCCCCCAAGCTTCGGACGAACTGCAGGATCGATTCGGTTTTCGGACAAAGAACAGAGATCCATTTTTCCCATCCGGCAAAAGCACCTCCGGTGCGAAGACCATCGCTTTCTTTTCCGATCATGCGGGTCATGGAATCGATGCTGTTTCTGTCCGCGCCGATGGCCGCCGCTTTCTTCGCAGCCTGCTCGCCCAGCATCACCATCTGGTCGGCAAGAGACTCCCATTTCTTTCCCGGCACCAGAAGTTCCGACGCCGGATAAACGGTATATTCTTTCAGCTGTTCTTCCGAACGTTGGGAAGAAAGATTAAAAAGCTTGATCTGATCGATCTCATCGTCGAAGAAAGAAACACGAACACCCATATCTTCGCCGCTGGGATAAAAGTCGAAGATATCCCCTCTTCGGGAAAATTCACCGACTCCCTCGACTTCACGGGTGCGGACATATCCCATGGAAACCAGCGTCTGGGCCAGGTCCTCCGGCGCGATGCGTTTACCGAGACGGAGAGTGACCTTCGTCTGCATAAAGGAATCCATAGGAAGCATCTTCGTCAGAAGCGCGCCGGCAGTCACCACCATGGCGCCGCATTCTCTCGTGGCATATTTCACCAGCGTACGGACACGTCCCTGCTCGATCTCACGGCTGGACGCCGAGACAGCGGACAAGTGCGTTTCCCGTCCACGAAGGATCACTGTTTCCTTTTCAAAAAACGCATCGAGGTAAGACTTGAACCGCCGGGCAGAAAGCTCGTCGGAAACCAGGATCACCGGAACCGGGATATTCTTATCGCCTTCCTTCTCGCGGCGCTGCTTTCTTTCGTAAGTCATGGCCGCAATAAGGTAGGCCTTCTGGGTCTCCGTCATACCCGTCAGGTTGATGTGTCCCATCTGGGAGTAAGAAGCATCCAGCAGTTCCTGAAAAGAAGGATCCCTGGATGCCTCAGCAAGAAGCTTGGAAACAGAGGGAAGGAAGATCATGCATGGCCTCCTCCGCGGTTCCTTCCGCCGGGGATCGGCTTTCCGGAGAGGATATCTTCGATGGCCGCCACACCTTCTTCAAAAGCATGGAGCATCGTATCCTGCTCTTCCTTCGGGATCTGGGACAGCACAAAGTCAGCCAGATCCCAGTGCTCCGGAACCGGCCCGCAGCCGATCCGGACCCTCGGGAAATCCTGGGAATTCAGGCAGTAGATCACCGACTTCATGCCGTTATGGGTACCGGCAGAGCCGGACGAACGGACACGGATAGTGCCCCTTTTAATATCGATATCATCGTAGACCACGATCAGGTGATCCAGCGGGATCTTATAAAACTGCATGACTTCCACGACGCTCTGGCCGGACAAATTCATGAATGTATGGGGACGAAGAAGCAGGCACTCCTCTCCGCAGATGGTGCCTTTGCCATATTCGCCTTTCCACTTCAGTTTATCGATCCGGATGTTATATTTCTGCGCCAGAACAGACAGCGTCATAAAGCCGCAGTTATGGAAAGTACAGTCATATTGTTTGCCGGGATTGCCCAGGCCGACGATCAACCACATAAGCGCATCTCACATACCGCTGGTGCGTTTTCTATCCGGCTGGATGACCGTAGAGGCACGGGAGCGGTTCTTCTTGGCAACCCAGTTCTCCTTGATCACCTGCTGGGAACGGGCAATGGCCAGACCCAGCTCCGGTACATCCTCCGTAATGGTGGAACCGGCAGCGATATAGGAGTTCTCCTTAAGGGTAACCGGAGAGATCAGGTTGCTGTTACCGCCGATAAATACATTGTCGCCGATGACGCACCAGGTCTTATCCATACCATCGTAGTTACAGGTAACTGTACCGCAGCCGAAGTTAACATTCTTTCCGACTTTGGCATCACCGACATAAGTCAGGTGACGGGCACGGGAATAATCCCCGATAGTCGCATTCTTCACTTCGACATAGGCACCGATGGTGACATTATCTTTCAGAACCGTATCCGGACGCAAATGAGAGAAAGGTCCGATACGGCAGTTCTTACCGACTTCACAATCCGAAGCCACGGAATGGTCGATGGTGGATCCATCGCCTACGATCACGTTATCCAGACGGGAATTCTCACCGATCTCACACTCGTCGCCGATCACGGTATTTCCGAGAAGGACCGTGCCCGGAAGGATAATGGTATCTTTTCCGATCTGGACCGTATCCGCGATCCAGGTGGTTTCGGTATCCACGATCTGGACACCCTGACGCATCAGTTTCTCACAGACACGCTTATTCAGCATCTTGCCGACAGCCTGAAGCTCTACACGGTCATTGACGCCGCGGGTCTCATCGAAATCCGCCACATAGGCGCCCACCTTGTGGCCGTCGCGGATCAGGATCTCAATGGTATCGGTCAGGTAATATTCCTTCTGGGCATTCTTCGCATCGATCCGTCCCAGAGCGGAAAGCAGAAGCGGAGTCTTAAAGCAGTAGATCGAGGAATTGATCTCGCAGATCTTCTTCTCCTCTTCGGAGCAGTCACGGTCTTCTACGATCTTCGTTACACTGCCGTCGGTATTTCTCACGATACGGCCGTATCCGCGCGGATCCGGTGCAATACCCGTGATGATCACGGCACCGTAATCTCCCTGCTCAAACATCTCCAGTGCTTTTGAAATCGTCTCGGAAGTAATCAGCGGCGCATCGCCCGGAAGAACGATGGTGCATCCGTTTCTTCCCTCCAGGAATGGCGCGGCCTGCATAACGGCGTGACCGGTACCAAGCTGATGCTCCTGGAAAACAAATGCCACATCCTCGCCCAGTACTTCTCTGACTTCTTCCTGACGGTGACCGACGATATATACCTGCTCGGTAGCGCCCACTCCCGAAAGAGCATCGGCGACCCAGCGGATAAGCGGCTTACCGGCGGCGAGCTGCACGACCTTCGAATGATTCGAATGCATGCGCTTTCCTTCGCCGGCTGCCATTACTACTGCACAAAGTTCCATAGGTTATTCTCCTTTGCACACAAAAACCCCTTCGATCTTTCGTCCGTTCCGGTTTTCCCGAAACGAAAAGCTGCCGCTTTTCCCAGGGACTTGATCTCGGGTGTGCGTTTCGTATTTCGTTGCCTCTATTATATATGTTTTTCCGTGCACTTTCTACTTTTTTCCGAAGAAGAGTCACGGAACAAAAACACATCTAAATGGATTTTTACTTTCGTATCTGATATGATAGACAAAATAACTCTTTTTCTGTTTCTGCCGATGGCAGAGAAAGGATATCTACATGATTGCTTTGATTCTGGCTGCCGGATATGCGACCCGCCTCTATCCGCTTACGATCAATACACCGAAACCGCTTCTGCCTGTTGGCCCGAAGCCGATGATCGACTATATTACCGACGAGATCGACACCCTTCCGGATGTCAGTAAAATTATTGTTGTCACCAACCACCGCTTTGCTTCCCAGTTTGAAGAATGGGCAGGAAAGCGTATGAGCGAAGGCCGTCTCATTCCTATCGAGATCGTGGACGACGGTACCACCGACGACACCAACAAGCTGGGCGCCATCGGCGACATCCAGTTCGTCATCGACAAGTATGCCATCGACGAGGATTTCATGATCATCGCCGGCGATAATCTTTTCACATATAAGCTTCGTGACATGTATGACTTCTTCATGGAAAAGAGAAGAGATACCTTGGTTGCGATCCGTGTGGAAGATGTAGAGCAGTTAAAGAAACTGGCCGTCGCCACATTGGACGAAGACAACAAGGTCCTGCACCTGGCCGAGAAGCCGGCGCTTCCGCGTTCGACTGTCGCCATTTACGCGACCTATTTCTACCTTCGTGAGACACTCCCGCTGTTCCGTCAGTATCTGGATGAGGGAAATACACCGGATGCCCCTGGTAACTTCCCGTCCTGGCTTTATACGAGAAAAGATGTCTACGCTTTCCGTGCCCCCGGCACCTGCGTGGATATCGGAACTCCGGAGAACTATAAAGAAGTCTGCGACAACTATAAGGAGATCTTGGGTCTGAAATGATCCTGAATTTATGATCCGTTTCCGTAAAGGCGAAGTCGCTGCAAGAAGATTATTCTGAAGATTCGAGGCACGAATATGAGAAACAGAGCGATAAACTTGTTGTCCGGTGTGGTCGCTATCAGCCTGATGGCCGGAAGTTTCGCTGCTTGTGCGAAAAAGTCCGAAAAAGAAGACACCACAGAAAAAACCGAGATTACCTCCGCAGTAATCGAAGACACTTCCACGGAAACTTCGGAAAAGAAACCGGGAAGCACCATACTTCTCCCCGGCGCAACGACATCGGACCAAAAGGACACATCGACGTCCGAGTCGGAAGAAACCACACTCGAGCCGACTGACGAAACGACTCCGACACCCACACCGACACCGGAACCGAAAGAAACAACTCCGGAACCCGAGCCCGAAACATCGGCAACACCGACACCAGAGTCTGAGCCGGAATCCGAATTGGAATCGGAATCCGAGTCAGAGTCAGAGTCGGAATCCGAATCGGAGCCGGAGAATGCAGATCATTATGCTATTATCAAATGCAGCGTCTGTGTAGACTGTAAAATCATTCACCGCTATCCGGACGAAGATCACCCCCATGGTGACGTCACTCTTGGTTTTCATAGATATGATGATTATGAGTACAAATGTAAGCTGAATGACGGTGCCGAGTATCATTCAGACAATGCAGATGATTACGATTATAAGAGTGTCTTTTCAAGTCATAAAGAGGAATTCTTCGAGAGATGTCATGCGGATTATGACGACAAGACTTCATCGCCACTAGAAACTTACGACATTCATTTGATCGAGCCTGAAATCGTTGAATTCTGTGATTAAAAAGTAAAAGTACGCCCTGAGGAAAAAGAGATACGTGCTCTATCTTCTCTCCTGATCTTCCCACTCATGTAAGAGGGATTCCACCTCACCCACGGTTCCCGCGGTCATGAGGCGATTCTTGATGTCTGCGCCTCCCCGCTCGCCGCGAAGGTAGCAGGCGATCTGGGCACGCATTTCTTTTACGGCAGTCTTTTCACCCAACTGATCGCAAAGCCCCTGAAGATGTCTTCGGATCACTTTCGTTTTTTCGCTTCGGGAAATGCACTGAACACTGTTACAAATCCCTTTATCCTGCTCCACTTCGCCTAAAAGCGCATTTCGGATCTCAGTAAAGATCCAGGGGTTTCCCTGGGCCGCTCTTCCGACCATAACTCCGTCTGCGCCGGTCTGTTCCAGCATGGCCCGGGCTGATTTTCCATCCTTTACATCGCCGTTCCCCCACAGAGGCACATTGGTATCGGAGATGGCTTCTTTCGTCTTTCGGATCACTTCCCAGTCTGCCTGTCCCCGATACATCATGGTCTGGGTCCGGGCATGAAGTGCCAGGCCGGACGCGCCGCTGTTCACACACATCTTCGCGAACTCCGGGGCCGTAATATGTCCTTCATCCCACCCGGAACGGAACTTCACCGTCACCGGCTTTCCGTAGGAAGAGGCCGCCTTTACTGAGGCACGGATGATCTCTTCTGCCGTCTTGGGATCCTTCATGAGCGCTGACCCGCAGCCGGTCTTGACCACTTTACTTACCGGGCATCCCATATTCAGATCGATAATATCCACCTCAGAAAGCCTGGGATCTTCACAGATCTTCCGGATCGCAAAATCAAAATCCTCGGGGTCGAATCCGAAAAGCTGGATCGCCGTTTTCCCTTCCCGGGCCGGATCGATCTGAAGATACCGCATGCTGATCTCCAGGGAATCCTTAAACCGGATCCCCCTGGCAGAAACCAATTCTGTTACGCCCAGCGCCGCTCCGTATTCATGGGAAATCGTACGGAACACAAGCGTACTGGTCCCGGCCATCGGCGCCAGCGCCGTGTTTTCCGGGATCGTAACCGAACCGATCTGGATTTTTCTCAACAGGTTTTTCATACGCTGAAATGATACCATGAATTCACGGATATTTAACGATTTCTGTTAAAAAAAGCATTGAAGAATGAAGGGAATGTGATTATCCTATAGGAAGAGAAATTGTCTTATGTGTATTGGGGTTAATGGGCAGGAGAATTCCTCTTCTTTCCCCGTTACGCAGTAAGAGAGAAAGGAGAGAAGAATATGCCGTCCCGTATGTCCGTACGTGAATTGAAGATCCTGGACTGGATCTACGATAATATGCGCTGCAAGGCTTTTGACAAGATCATGCCGTTTCTCTCCAAGACAGGAAATTTCGGCATCGTCTGGTTTGCCGCAGCCGCCACCTTCTACTTTGCCAATATCAATCAGGAAGCGGCCTTAGGCATTCTGATTGCCCTGGGCTGCAGTCTCCTGTTCGTGAATCTGATCCTCAAGAATGTGACCAAGCGGCCCCGTCCGTATGAAGCGCGTGGCGAGATCCGGGATATCATCATCCGGGAACCGAAGGACTTCTCCTTCCCTTCCGGACACACATTCTCCTCTTTCGCCGCTGCCACCACTATCGCCCACTTCTCGCCGAAGATCGGTGTCGCCGCTCTCCTTTATGCCGCCGGCATCGCCTTCTCCCGGTTGTACCTTTACGTCCACTACATCTCAGACGTACTGACCAGCGCGATCCTGGGCGTCTCCACCGGACTTTTGGTGAGCTACCTGTTCACCCACGGATTTATCGTATTCTGATCCGATCCACATCAAGCCGATCAACATCAAAAGAGCTAAGTAAAAAACCTCTTGACTGCATTCAATTTAGGCGTCAAGAGGTTTATTCAAAAAAGCATGGAATTCTTGTTTCTTAATGCTCATGTGTATGCGGTTCCAAAAGTTCCTCTTTCGGAAGTTTCTTCCGGCAGGATTTACAGTACCCGTAAACTTCCACCATATGCCCCACCACCATAAAATCTGAATCCACAGCATGAAGTGAAGATTCATCGGCAAATGGACATCCGGAAAGTTCCGTCTTTTTTTTGCACTGAATACAGATGGCATAGTGATGGTGTCCGGTCCCGGAAAGACTATATAACGCTTCGTTACTGTCCGAGAGAATGGTCCTTGTCACCACATGGGCTTTTTCAAAAGCATCCAGCGCGCGGTAGATACTCGACAGCCATACCGCGCCGTCTTCTTCCTCTTTCCCGTTCCCGGTCTTCTTTCCACTCTGGGCCGCCTTCTGGGCGATCTGTCTGGCGGTCAGCGGGGTCTTGGCTTTTTCCAATATCTCAAAGACACGGACTCTGGATTTCGTTTTCCGGATCGAACTTGGAAAATCCATAGATCACGCCCCCTTTCCGATAGTCTTTGTCCCCGCGGCCCACTTCCAGATGTGAAGAAGCAGGAACCAGAGAACAGAGATCAGAACGATGGTACCACCGGGTTTTAAACCGCAGTAGAAAGACAGCACCAGTCCGCCGATGGTGGAAGATACAGAGATCACAGCCGACCAGACGATAGTAGACTTATAGCTTCTGGCCACGCTCATGGCGCCGGCAACCGGCACCACCATAAGTGAAGAAACGATCAGGGCACCTACTGTTCTGGCAGCAATGGAAACCGTCACAGCGGTCAGGATCGTAAAGATGGCATTCACAAGGCCCACCGGAACTCCGGAAATCGCCGCTGCCTGCTCATCGAAAGAGATATAAAACAGCTCCTTATAGAGAAGGAAGAACGAAAAAAGCACGACCACCGCCAGCACGATCACGAGACGGGTCTCGAATTTACTGATGGCTACGATCGATCCGAAAAGGAAGCTGTTAAAATCCGCCGAGCTTTTCACAAAACCTGACATAACACCAGCCAGGCCGATACCGGTAGAAAGGACGATGGCGACCGCCAGTTCCGAATGATTCCCCAGTTTCTTGCGGATCCCTTCGATGGCAAAAGCCGCCACAACGCAAGCTGCCATAGCACCGATCACGGGATTGAATCCGCCCAGAAGTCCCAAGGCCACACCGGCCAGAGAGGAGTGGGACAGCGCATCTCCGATCAGGGAAAGACGCTTATGGACCATAACTGTACCCAGACAAGCCACTAAAAGTGCCAGGAGAAATCCCACCAGCAGTGCCCGCTGCATATATGCGTAGTAGAAAATAGATGGCATATTATTTCTCCTCCTTTCGCACTTCACCGCGATCATGGTGATGGGGATGCACATGCTCACGGATCACCTCGTGAGTATGCCCGTGATCGTGATATGCCTCGCAGTGGCGGCATTCCGGACAATGTTCTCTGTCGTGGACATGATCAATCTCACAGTTGGCGCAATGAATATGCGCCCCTTCTCCCTTCGGATGGCTGTGGGCATGCGCATGGATGATCTCTGCCTGCGGAAGGGCTTCTTCGTTACAGGCGCCTTCCGAAAGGCACAGTACCCGGTTGGCAAAAGGGCCGACCTTATCGATATCGTGCGTCACCATAAGGATCGTGACTTTTTTCTCAATATTGATATGGTGAAGGATGTGTAAGAGCCGGTCCACAGATTCCGCATCGACGCCGACCGTCGGCTCATCGAGGATCAGCACTTCCGGATCTCCGGCCAGAACTCTGGCCAGCATCACCCGCTGCTGCTGACCGCCGCTGAGCTCTCCGATCAAGGCTTTCCGCTTCTCTTCCATGTCCACTAAAGCCAGTGCTTTCTGAACTTTCTCTTTCTGCTTTTTCCCGGCAAAGCGGCCAAATCCGATTTCCTTATAAAGGCTGCTCATGACGATCTCTTCACAAGTCGCCGGGAAAGCCGCTGCCCGGGAACCGCCATTTTGCGGAAGATAGCCGATCCGGCTGTCTTTCAGGGAACGGACTTTCTTTCCGGAGATCAATATCTCTCCGGACGTCGGAGAATTGACGCCCAGAAGCAGCTTGACCATGGTGCTTTTTCCCACGCCGTTATCGCCGATAATGAGGGCAAAATCTCCCTTCTGCACCGAGAAATTCACATGTTCCAGGATCATGTCCTTTGTATATCCGAAGGAAAGATCCTTCACTTCGATGACTTTTTCCATCTTCTTCTCCTTTAGGCAAAAGCCTTCAAAATCGAATTCAAATTATCCCGCATTACGGAGAAATATTCTCTTCCGCTATCTATATCTTCTTTTGTCAGTCCATCCAGAGGCGATAAAGCCGCGGTCTGGCATCCTGCCTCATCGGCAATGGTCTTGGCCACTTTCGGGTCCACCAGTTCTTCGAAGAAAATACATTTGATGTCATACTCTTTTGCCATGTCGATGATCTCCCGCATTCTGGCCGCATCCGGTTCCTGGTCCGCCGACACGCCCTCGATCCCGATCTGTTCCAGACCATATGCGTGACATAAATATCCATAGGCCTCATGGGCCACCACTATATGTTTTCCAGTGTAGGGAGAAAGGGCAGCACGGTATTCCGCATCCAGTTTGTCGCATTCCTGGGAAGCAGCCTGAAAATTCTTCTCGTAGAT
Source organism: Oscillospiraceae bacterium (assembly GCA_902802325.1). Taxonomy (GTDB): domain Bacteria; phylum Bacillota; class Clostridia; order Saccharofermentanales; family Saccharofermentanaceae; genus Scatonaster. The sequence continues at coordinate 18,103 of CADCLV010000007.1, forward strand.
CTCCGCGTGTTCCGGATCAGCCTTTTTCAAGGCTTCCATAATGGTGCGCATTTCGATCTTGGCATTTTCCGGACTAAGCCACACATGGGGATCAAATTCACCATGGTGGTGATGCCCCTCTTCGTCATGATCTTCATGCTCGTCCTTGTGGTCATGCTCCTCATGTTCCTCGTCATGATCGATCTTCAAGAGCTCAACTTCGCAGGAGGCTTCCACGATCATCAGATCCTTATTCTGCACGCTTTGGGTAATATCTTCTGCCCAAGTCTCCATGCCGGCTCCGTTATATACGAACATGTCCGCTTCTTCCAGCACGAGCATATCCCGGGAGGACGGCTCCCAGGTATGCGGCTCCGTTCCTGAGGGTACCAGCATCAGGACTGCCACCTGATCTCCGCCCACTTTCTGGACAAAATCATATACCGGATAGATCGAGGCCACGACCTTGACCTTTCCTTGCGCTTCTTTTCCGAATCCTCTCCGGCATCCCATGCCCAAGCCGGCAATGCCTGCCATCATGCTCAGAACAAGCATGCGGGCGAGTCTTCTTTTCAGTTTTCCTGTTCGTTTCTGCAGCAATTTCTTTTGCTCCTTTTTTCTTTTTGCGAATGATTCGCAATAGCAAAAGCCAGTATACTCACTATACCTATGAAATGCAAGGCTTTTTAATGAAAGTGAAACACAATTCCCAAGGCTCTTGCGATATACTGTAGGAAGTAAAACTGTGGAAAAAGAACGAAAGAGGTATCTATGAAACGGGGGATCCGGTTAATCGCATTACTGACCACTTGTGCATTTTTGTGCCTGCCCGGTGTTGCTTGCAAGAAAGAAGAATCTTCTTCAGGCCCGGAAAGTTCTCAAAGTACTGTTGCCACTTCCGGCGCCACGGACACTTCCGATTCCACTTCCGATGCCGCTTCCGAAACGTCTTTCACTCCGACACCTTCGCCGGAGCCGACTTCGACTCCGACACCTGAATATACCCCGACACCGTCCCCTTCTCCCACGCCTGTTCCGGAATATGTGGAACCCATTATCGAAGGCGGCGCCGTCTGGTATAACGGTTACGTTGATCCGCGTACTGTCCGGGCCGAACTGGTTTCCAATCCGGATGACATCGCCGTACTGGTCAACAAGTACTACGCAAGTCCCGAATGGTATGTGCCGGAACTGGTATATGCCAAATATTCCGACAGCCAGCAGCTTCGTCCGGAAGCCGCCGCAGCCTGGGAAGCCATGCATGATGCATGTATGGCAGATATCGGCGAAGATCTGTATCTGATCTCCGGATACCGTTCCTGGGAGACCCAGACTTATAGTTTTAATAATGCCATCACAAGAAGAGGCCTGGATAAGACCTGCTGCAAAAATGCCTATCCGGGCCGTTCCGAGCACCCCTTGGGACTTGCTTTGGACATCAACATCAAGAGCGATCCGGAGATCCGGGATAATTTCGTCTATACTAAAGCCGGTCAGTGGGTCCTGGAACATGGCCACGAATACGGCTTCATCTGGCGTTATCCCCAGGATTATGGACATATTACCGGCTACGGTGTGGAAGGCTGGCACTTCCGCTATGTAGGTGTAGATGTAGCAACCGAGATGCACGACAACAACATTATGACGCTGGAGGAATACTACGGAAAACCGCAGATCCTTCCGACGGACTATAACGAGTAAAGGAACGACACCTATGCTGATCCACAGAGACGGGCTTTACCAGTTCTTCAATATCGGCGGCAAGAACTATAACTGCTATTGTGTGATGTACAAAGACAAAGCAGTGATGATCGATTGCGGTCCGTCCTGCGATCGGGAAGCCATTGAGAAAAACCTGCAAAAGGACTTCATTTTCGGTATCGATGCCATTATCCTGACTCATGCTCACGGAGATTCTGCCGGAAATGCCGAATACTTTTCGATGTACTTTAACTGCCCGGTCTACTGCATGAAGATCTCGGTCGACTATGTAAAAAAAGGCAGCTGCAAGCGTCCCGGGAAAGATCACCCGTATGTAAAAAAAGCCGGTGCCGCCGGCAAAGTCGTCGGACTTCTTCCGGCTTTCGTTCCCTACGAAGCATGCCAGGCCGTAGATGCCCTGACCAGTATCAAAACCAAAGAACTTCTCGGAGAAGAAGTTTCCCTTCTTATGACCCCCGGTCACACAATGGATTCTCTCTCCCTGAAGATCGGAGACGTAGCCCTGATCGGTGATGCCGCCCAGTTCCATAAACGTGTCCTGGCGCCGGTATTTGTCGACGATGAAGAACAGCTTAGAAATACTTGGGAAACGCTTCTTTCCCAGAAATGCAAATACTATCTCTCCGCCCACGGCAGAGCCTTTTCCTTTGAAGAATGGCTCAAGCCATCGGATCAGTAGTTTTCCTGAATATATAAAGTAATGCGTTTATCTAAAGAATCCGCCACTTGTTCCGGCGTGCGGTTCTGCACGTAGTAGCTTTCGATCTCATCGTAGATGATTTCCGTCACTCCCACGTCAGATACCACAATCGAATCTGCTTTATCACAAGTAGAAAGATATTTCAAAAGGATGTCCTGATCTGCCGGAGCATTCTTCCCTACCCAGCTTTTTAAGAACGGATCCGTAACTTGATCCGGATGGGAAACCGTATCCACAAGGATCTCTCTCCCTTCTTTCGTTACAGGAATCTCGCCTTGGGACAATACCTTTTTCTGGACGACAGGAGAAAGCAATTGTTTCAAGACCTCCCAGCAAACATCCTGATTTGCCGCTGTACTTGAAATTGCCAAAGAACAGTCCGGGATGGCCGGATAGATCAGACCTTGTAAAGACGGATAACCGATGAAAGTAAAGTCTTCCCGATAGGTATCGTAACGTATAGCTTCATCATAGAAGTCTCCAAAAAACATGGGGAATTTCAGAAACTTTCCATAGATGACATCCTCTTCATCCGCTATTGTCCGCACTTCTTCCGGAAGAGTCAGTATCTCCTTCACAAGCTCGAGAAGTTCTTCATGCGTGATTTTTCTTTTCCCGTCATACACACCCCAAAGATCTTCGATTCGGTACTGAAGCGCCTCAACCAACACCCTGGCCGGCCAGTTATCAGAAAAGACCGTATCTTTTTCTCTGGCATATTGATAAAGCGAGGTGAAGGATGTATCTGTCACCTGATCCAGATCACTCTGAAGCATGAAATATCCATCCATTCTGTACCCTGCAAACATCGAAAAGCAGGTGTTATCTTCATTAATGAGAAGACGATGGGCGGTATCGGTCAGTATCCCTTCTGTATCAGACAATCCGGCCAAATATGCAGAAAGGTCGATTACCATATCATTTCTGCCCATATAGTTGTAATCAAAAGCCGCTCCATAGAATATATCCGGTGCGTTCCCTTCTTGAAAATACTGCATCAGCTTAAGTTTTCCTTTTCGCTGCTCCTCAAAAGAATCGCCTGTAAATCGGGTGCTGTAATCTTCTAAAATAATGCGGTATTTTTTACTTTCCACATTGAACTCATACACCATCCAGGAAAGGAGCTCATCCTGAAAAACCCCGTAACCGCCGATCCGGATGATCTCCTTCGACGCCAGGTCAATAGACGGATCATACCGGAAAAAGAGGATCTGCGCGGTTCCATCTGCATAGATATAACCCAAAGCAAAACGCTCTTCATCCAGGCTGAAATACTCGCTCACGAAATACAGGCTGCTTCTGGGCGGCTGAATATCGATAGCATTCCGGTCAGCCAGACACTGCACCTGCATTTTTGTCAGATCCACCCTGTATTCCCCATCTGGATGAAAGATAAAGCTGCCGGACAAATTCACACCATCAATTCCGATATCTTCAGATGCGGCAATAAGAGTGCATTTCCCGGTACTGAAATCCACTTCGTGATAGGCATATTCCCCCATATCGACTTCTTCGATCACGAAAAAACGGCCATCTTGTTCAAAGAATCCCGGTGCATCTATATAGCATCCGAAACCTGTATTTAATTTGCTTACAAGGGTTCCATCGGGTTTATAGCGGGAAAGTGAGGAAAGTCCGCCGATCACAAATCCATCTGAAATGGGCACCACGTAATACGGTTCGAAATCTGTCTCAACCGTTCTTGTCTGTTCCCCGGTCTTTTTATCCAGAAATACAACAGTCCGATGCTCGTCATTTTTCTCAATCGCAGGATCAGTTAAATCTGCATTCCTATACCCCAGAAACACATATTCATTTTCCAGAACCGCACAGGGGACCTGGTTTCCCAATATCTCAAGAGTATACTTCAAATTGCCTTTTTCATCGACGGTGTAGATATCTGTGATCTGATTTCGTATCTCCCTTTTTTCATTGTATTCAGTATACAGGATCACTACACAGCTATTCTCTTCTCCGTCCGGCATCACGGAATAGTTCCCGATCTCAAATCCTTCTTTTACAGGGATCTCAAAAGACACCGACGCATACGCCTCCGAGTTATAGTGCACCAGATCTTTCTTCGGAAGTTGCTTCTTACAAGAACTTAAAGAAAGAGGGAGAAGCGAGATACACAACAAAAGAGCGAAAACCCGGGTATGAACGCGCATCATCTCATACCTCTTCTCATCCCGGATCATGTAAATGAGGAAAGAGTTTCTCATTTTTCTGATATCCGTATTCATCCGAGAAAAGGGATTCACCGGTAACTGCATTGACCATTACCATGCCATTTCCCACTATGGAATCATTATCCGGATCAGTAACGGTATAGTACACCTCCCATACCGGAACAAGTGTCAGTTCTGTTTCCGCATGCTTCTTTTCAAAATCCGTATCTCCCGGTTCCAGCTGAGGTGTCGGATCCAGCACAGCATAAGACAATTCCATGCAATAGACAACAATATCCTTTCCCCAAATATCACTCAACGGCTCCTTAGAAGGATCAGAAGATCCCATGGTGACAGCCTTAGGGTCATATTTCAATGCTTTACCGATTCCATCCATACACGAATAAGGATCAACGATTATCTGATCCGTCAAAAATGCTTCCAGAACTTCGTATCTCTGTGATTCATATTCCACCATACACGTATGCCCGGGATTTGTGATCACCGCACCGCTATACCGTCCGTTAGCGTACATATCCGGAAATCGGGCTTCGTCGATCACTCCTTTCCAGGAAAGCGTCTTTTCCCTAGGGCTGGAAACTGTCCCATAAAGCGGAATGTTATCCACATACTGAATGCATAAACGGGAATAATCCAAAGAAGAAATATCAGACGGCACTTGAAAACCTTCGCTTTTCTGTGCTGCTGCTTCCCACGGAAAATCGTGGATCTGATAAGTCCACATCAGTATCTCACTATTCGGGTCCACATCATATAGTTCAATAAACTCTTCAGAATTTTGAATCTGAGAGAGCGCGACGACTTGCACGTTATATAGATTTTCCAAAATCTTATCCCGACTTAATATCTGATATTGATTGACATTCATATCCCCCTTCGCTTGCTGGGAGAGAATGAAAGGATATCCAACACACCAACCTCTTACTATATTCATTCCATCGAGATGCCATGTTTCCTCATCCAATAAATGTGGCATAACCTGACCGTACTTTGCATGGTATACACTCACGGAGTCATGTCCATAATCGGCAACTACCATATTCTCTTTGAATTGGAGATTGAACCCAAAAGAAGAGGGCTTAATAGATCCGCCCCACGCCGAAGTCTCCGTTGTTGTTTCTTCTGACGAAGAACTCTCCACTGCCGTTTCTTGAGCAGAAGAAGCTGAAGAAATATCTGAAGACTTCGTATACCGGCTTTCCGTTTCAGCATTTGCTTGAGTACAAGAAGTCAGGAATAAGAGTGCACAAAGAAACGATACATTTCTTAGCCATCTGCTTTTCATTGCTTCTCCTCCTTCCATCATGCCGAAAACCTGTGTTGGTTTTTTTAATAGTAGCATCTGAAAAAAACAACGTCAAACCTGGCTCATTTCACTCAATAATACTCTTTCCGGATCCCTTCAATGATCTCGTCATTCATGACCTGCGATAAGCCGATGGCAGTGGTGGATACGACCACGAAAAGATGCAGGAATACGACAATGATGCTATAGGCCGGATGGATGAAACGGAAGATATGCGGATCAAAGAGTGCCATGGAAATGAGTATACCGACAAAGAGCAGGAAAGCAAGTAAAAGCATACTTTCGAAGAAGTAGATCAGGCTCTCTGCGATTACCATCCTAAACAGTGTCTTTCTCGTCATACCGACGGACATCATAAGGATGTATTCTTTTCTCCGGAACACGATATTGGAAATAACCGTCATGACTACATTCAGGAAGCACATCAGGCTCAGCATCGCCACATAACCGTACATGATGATCCTGACCAGATCGTTGATCGCATGGCGGGCACGGGAAAATACACCGGTATCTTCCAGCCCTTCTGTCATATACAGATTATTCTGCATATATGTCTTCATTTCCTGATAGGTCTTTCGCGGAGTATCCGAGGAAAACTGAAAGATCTCATATCCTCTGCATTCTTCCATTTCATAATAGGATAGCCGGCTCATCGGAAAATAGATCTGAAGCACCGTCTGCGGGAGATTCAGTTCTTCTCCCCAATCCGCGATCTCCATAGGGATCAGGGACATTCTGGAATAGAGGGCTTCGTTTTTCGGCTGGCCATCCGCATCAAATTGGAGCGGGAAAGGAAAACTTGCGGGAAGATTAGAAAAGACAGTAAGATCCGTCGTCGTTTTTCCATCATCACTATAGATCTTGTACCGGTTATTTAGGATACATGCACTGGAACCGTATTCCAAATAAGGTTCCGGATCGATATCGTACCGGTTGCACAGTTCCCGCCAGGCACTGTCTTCGACAAATACAAATGCCACTTCTAAGTACGCGCTTTCCAAAATTTCATTGTTCTCGTCAACCATAAACATTCCGCGGAATTCCGGTGTTATGGTGCTTTTTTGAATCTCCAGATACATGTCTGTGGAAAATGTCATACTGCTTCGGGTCACACCGGAGAATTGGGCCAGTTCATAGAACATGGCACGGTCTTCCTGCGTAAATCCTTTATCATCCACATACTTGACGTAGCTGATACTATTTTCGTCTCCGCCTTCTTCTACATGAAATGTCGATGATACGCTTCTTACCAGCATATTGGCAAAGAGGATCATAAGGATACTGGCCACGATGGAAATGACCGTAGCTCTATATCTTTTCCGGTACCGGAAATAATTTTTCATGGAAAGGGCGCCGGCAAATCCGAACAATCTTCCCGTCAGCCGGGTAGGCAGAAAACGGAACTTTCCTTCCTCAAAATATTCATTGGCATGTACAGCCTCGATCGGGGCCACCTTGGAAACATGCATCATCGGAAGAAGGATCGCAACCAGGATCGTTACGATCGAAAGAACGGCCGGACCAAGAGTATTCTGATATCCCAGCCGGTAATGAAGATCAATATTTTTGGCAATAAAGTAGTTCGCGGCATTACTGCTCAGTCCCCGCAGGAAATGGAACAGAAGAACACTGGCCAGCTGGCCCAGTGCCACACCGATAGGAATGCCGATGATCGAGAAATAAAAGGCCTCGGACAGCATCAGTTCCCGCACCTGACGTCGAGTTGCACCCACGGATTTTAAAAGGCCGATGGCCCGCATCCTCTCCGCCGAAGATGTGGAAAAGGAGTTATAGATCAGCATGACCGCCAGAAGAACGATCATTCCGATAGTCGCACCCATTACCACACCAATGGCTCTTCTGATCCGGCTGTCGTCGGCAGATTTTTCCATACGGATGTAGTCCTTGTTATACAGGCATTTGTCTTCGTCTTCAAATGATTCTTCCGCAAAATCCTGATATGTCGAAGGGTCGGAAAGCTGGAAATAGGCATTGACAGCATTACCGGTCATCAGGTTGTCCGATATCGTCAGGATCGTATTCTGCGCGATCCCCTTCCACTTGGCATATTCCGGAACGATGAAATAGCCGACGATACGGTAGGAATGGGAGCCGGTCAGATAAAGCTGCTCATTCAGGGCACCGGTCTGATCCCGTAAAAGATGCTCCAGATTCATTACCTTATGTCCGTCGGAATAGCGGGCATAGGTGTCCATCTTAAAGAGTTTTCCCAGCTGAAGTTTTTCCCTGTCATCAGAATACATCTCCAGGGAAATGATCGCTTCCGTACTGTCCTGCGGCATACGTCCACGGACCAGCTGAAGTTCGCAGATCTCCGGGAAGATCGGATCCATGGCACCGAGAAAATACTTGTAGGAATCTGCATATTTCAGTTCGTCGACTGTGACATTTCCGGGATTATATCCCAGCTCCTGGATATAGACCACATCGGATACCCGTGGATCTTTCCGGATCTTCTGGAAATCAATGGACGTCATGGAGTAGCCTTCCACATGCCAGGTGCCGTAATCATCGTTGGCAAAGCTCTTCAGGATATCGATCGCGCTGACATAGGCAGAGGCCACGATACTGAACATCATGGTGGCCACGATAATGCCGATCAAAGTCAGGATAGATCGTCCCCGGTTGGCAAATACCGTACGTTTGGCGTATCTGCTGATGATGTTGGGGCTTCGGCTCATTTACGGATCACCTCATCGTGACGGATCTTTCCGTCACGGATCGTAATGATGCGCTTGGCCTGTAAGGCCACATTCTCATCGTGAGTGATCAGGACTGTAGTCTGGTTATATTTTTCATTGGAATACTTCAGAAGTTCCACCACTTCCTGGCTGTTTTTCGAGTCCAGGTTACCGGTCGGCTCATCCGCCAGAAGGATCGTCGGTGCATTGATCAGGGCACGTCCGATGGCGACACGCTGCTGCTGGCCGCCACTGAGCTGACTGGGGAAGAAATTTCTTCTTTTATCCAGACCCAGCATTTCCAGAAGTTCATTGAGTCTTTTGCGGTTGACTTTTCTGTGGTCCAGAAGTACCGGCATCGTGATATTCTCCACAACTGTCAGAACCGGGATCAGATTGAAGAACTGATAGACCAGTCCGATCTCCCTTCTCCGGAAGATCGATAGCTGCTCGTCATTTTGCTTAAAGATGTCTTTGCCGTCCACCAGAACGGTTCCGGATGTGGGGCGGTCAACTCCGCCCAGCATATGAAGAAGAGTGGATTTACCGGAGCCGGACGCACCGATAATGGCCACGAATTCACCCTTTTCGATGCTTAAAGAAACATCGTCCAGCGCGGCCACCACGTTCTCATCTTTACCATATGTTTTTACCAGATGTTCCGCCCGCAAAAGCTCCATATTTTGTCACCTCGTTGTCTTGTAGAAACGGATCGTGAACTGGGCGCCCTTTTCCGGTTCCGGCCGGTTCGTTGCCCGGATCGTACCGCTTTGCCGGTCCACGATCATCTTACTTAGCGCCAGTCCGATACCGATGCTGGTATTCAGGGCCACTTTGCCCCGGTAAAAGCGCTCAAATACATGCGGCAGGTCCTCCGGATCGATGCCCGTACCGGTGTCCCGGATCACGATCTCGCAGTAGATCGGTGTGTCTTTGACCAGGATCTCGATCAAACCGCCGGATGGAGTATGTTCCATACAGTTCTTGAGGATATTACCTACGGATTCGCAGGTCCACATCATGTCGCCGCGGATCACCGCATCCTCCGGAACCGACATCTTCAATGTCACTCCGTTGATATCCATCGGCACCGCCAGAGAATTGGCCGCCCGCTGAAGCATTTCTTTGACCTTATACTCTTTTTCTTCAAAGAAGACGGTATCCGCATCGATCTTACTCATCTTCAGAAGCGTGTTGATAAGCCATTCGATACGGTTTAAGCTCTGCATCATCTCCGCCAGAAGATCGAAGCGTTTCTCATCAGAAAGCTCTGCATCGGAAAACATATCCACGATGATGTTCATGGAAGTTAACGGGGTCCTCAGCTGATGGGCGATATCCGCAATGGAGTCGGAAAGGAACCGCTTATCCGCCAGAAGCTGGGAAGCCTGTTCGCGAAGGCGGATCACCATCTTATGGATCTCTGAGCTTAAGATCGCCACTTCGCCTTCCCGGTACTCTTCGAAATCCACTCTCTCAGCTCCATGAAGGATCTGATCGATGGCATTGGAAAGATCCGCGATCCTCCGGTAGCGGCGGATATCCGCAATGATCCGGATAAAGATCAATACCGCTGCCGTAGCGATCACAGAGACACAGGCGATCGGCGACAAGAAGTAAGCGGCGACCGCCAGTATAGTGGTCGCCACGATGCAGATCGTATATTCCTTCTGGACTTCCGCGTTGGTCCGGATCATATCTTACTCCCCGGCCTTATAGCCGAAGCCACGGATCGTGCGGATCAGTACAGGCTGCGCCGGATCGTCCTCGATCTTTTCACGAAGACGCTTGATATATACCGTAAGGGTATTGTCGTTTACATATTCACCGCCCACATCCCAGAGATCCTGAAGAAGCTTGGCACGGGTCAGCACGACACCCTGATTGTTGGCAAAAAGAAGTAAAAGACGGTACTCCAGCGCAGACAGGATGATCTCTTCTCCGTTCTTACTGACATTGGCCCGGGCTGTATCGATCTTCACGTTACCCAGTTCTACCACATCGGAAGCCTTGTGGGTCCTTCTCATGACGCTCTTGATACGGGACAGCATTTCTCTCGGACGAAAGGGCTTGCTGATGTAGTCATCGGCACCCATATCAAGGCCCGTCACGACACTGTATTCATCACCGGAAGCCGTTACGAAAATGACCGGGATATCTGTCTTCTGCGCCTTGATGGCCGCGCAGACAGCATAGCCGTTTCCATCGGTAAGGGAAATATCGATCAAAGCAAGATCAAATGACTCTGTCTCGATCTTCGTCATAGCCGTAGTCTGGCCCGGCGCCCATATTACTTCAAATCCTTCTGATTTCAGAAAAGCCGACAGTGTGGTCACGATGCTCGAGTCATCTTCCACAAGTAAAATTCGTCCCATATCCCATCCTCTATTTCTTCATCCCCGGGTCCGCTTTTCCTGTCTGTCCCATATGTGAGAGCGGGACAGACGGACCCGTTCATATGTAGTATAAGTAAATTGTATATTTTTTGACAAGAGAAAAGGTGACTAAATTCACACTTTACGGCGGGAAATACGCGGTATCAGGAAGAATATGGCAAAAGCGGCCGCAATAACGATGGTCACGCAAAGTCCGCCTTCCGGTCCGAAGCCACCTCCGGTAAGAATATCTTTTGCCGAAGAATTCGCTGTGGAGTGAAGGAGAGATGCATTTCCCGCATTACCACTGACTTCCAGTCCGAATACATTTCCCTGGCAGAAATTCCACATGGTATGCATGGCGCAGACTGTGTAGATATGGCCGCTTTTAAGTGCCACTGCGGCGAAGAAGGCCGCGATAAATGCCAGGTTGAAAAGCGCCAGGAAAGAGACGCCGGCATTTCCTGCATGCATCAGGCTGAAGCACATGGAGGAGAAGAAAATGGAGAACGGAACTCCCAGTCTCGATGCCACTCTCGGCAGCATGTAACCTCTCATCATGATCTCTTCCGTGGCACCCTGCGGAAGCCACATCAGGATGTAAAGAAGAAACATAGGAACCGCATCCGATGTCAACGCAAAGCCATGGCAGGTGACCTGACCGAAAAGCATCAGAAGGCCATAGACCGAGGAGATCAGAAGAAGTCCGAAAACAAGTCCCAGAAGATACTCTTTCAAGGGAGAACGTCTTCCCTGCTCCGAAAGTTTTTTACGGGAAGCAAAACCTAATGTGGACAGAGGATTTTTCTCACGGAAATGCACCAGAAGAATATAGATCCCGATGATCGCCCAGTAGCCGACGCCCATGAAGAAGATAAACCAGCGGTTCTGCATGAACTGCGAGAACAGATCCACCGAAGCCTCCATGGCATCCGTGATCTCCGTCACGTTGGACATGTCTTTAAACATACGGATGAAAGACATGGACTTCGGACTTTTCATGAAGTCCAATATCGCCGGGATCATGGCCAGCGGCTGGAACAGGGAAAGCAGTGCCAGCGGAAGAACAGCATGTCCGATCAGGAATTTCGGAAGAGACTTTCTCTTCTTCGCCTTATATCCGAAAACTTCGGCACGGGAGCGGGAAACATAATCATCCTTCTGCTTCTTGGCAATCTTGGCTGCCTTACGGAGTTCTTTTTCCGACTTCGTTTCTACGGCAACGGTAAAGGTCTCCGTCTGAAGGAGTCTTTCGGATACAAGAAGACAGACTCCTGCAAGAAGGATCGTCACGACTGAACTTACCAGGATCGGAAGAATACCGGCTGTATTCATCAGGCAGTCCCCGATACCATAGAACTGACCATAAATCGGAATATACAGATTCACGATGTTCGGAGTCGTGGACTGCATACAGGTCACACAGGCCACCAGGACGATCAGAAAGATCGGAAGGAATGTGGTCTGGGCCGATACGATAGACTGGCTCATGCAGGAGATCAGTATCGTCAGGGCCGACATAAAGATGGCCAGAGATATGGCCAGGAACAAAACTCCCAATATACCGATCCCGGGAACGGTAACAAGAAGGATCAGAGCGATGATCGCCACCGGGATCAGGGCATGAAGAAGCACACCCAGATAGTTTCCCAGAACGATGGTCATACGGGAGATCGGGGACATCAGAAGGGCGGCAAAAGTGCCTCTCTCCTTTTCCCCGGCAATGGCATTCATGCCGGAAAGCATACATACGTACATGATCGCCACGAAGAAGGCTAGTGGCGCAACCATTCTGCAGAAGCGGTCCACCACGATATTTTCTTTTTTCTCCGAACGAAGCGCAGAATTACGGATATCCGGTATCTCCAGACGAGGAAGAGGGATCGACAGCCCTTCCTGAATGTAGGGCAGATATCCGATGTTCATCGTGTTTTCCAGAAAATCTTCCTGCAACTGGGTATATTCCAAATGATCCGATGAACAGTAAGTCAATATCTCAGGCTTTTCCTCCGGTGTCTTTTCCAGGACGATCTCATCAAAGTCCTCCGGAAATACAACGACCATATACGCCTTTTCTTCCTGCATCCAGGAAGAGAAAGTAAAGACGTCGTAGTAGGCATCCCACTCCTTATATGTGATCTGGGTCTCCAGAAGATATTCCGCTTCATGGACATATTTCTTGAAAGAGTCCGGTGCATTGACCACAACTACGTTTTCTGCAAGATCCATCTTCGGTTCCCGATCATATACATACCGGAACAGGCTGATGAAGTAGTGATAGACCACGAAAAGGAAGCCGACGCACACGATCAAAGTGAGCACGGACGCCTGGGCACGCATGCTATGATTCTTACCGAATGTTTTTCGTATCAGGGCTTTAATCGCGCGTCCCATGACATCAACCTCCTATGTGGTTTTCGGTATAGAGTTTAAAGAATGCTTCTTCAAAGTTTTTGCTTCCGGTCTTCTCGGTCAGCGCCTGAGCCGATCCCTGATCCACGATATGGCCATCCACCAGGATCGCGATCTCATCGCAGAGCTGCTCGGCAACAGAGAAGATATGTGTGGAAAGAAGTACGCTTCTTCCGCTTTGCTTTAATTCCAGAAGATAGTCCATGACCTGTCGGGATGTGAGGATATCCAGGCCGTTTGTCGGTTCATCGAAGATAATGACCTCCGGATCATGGATAAGAGAGATCACGATAGAGACCTTCTGCTTCATACCGGTGGAAAGCTCCACGATCTTCTTATCGGCAAAAGGCGTGATCCCGAACCGGGCGAAACGCTCCTGTTTTCTCTTTTCGATCTCCTCTTTCGGGATATCGTAGAGTTCACTGAAAAAACGGAACAGCTGATTCGGTGTCGACAGCGGATCCATCTTGATCTCGGTCGTAAGGAAACCGATCTTTCTTCGGATCTCCTGGGCGCTGGACTGGCTGTCCAGACCACAGATCGTCACAATGCCGGATGTGGGGAACAAAAGCGTCGCGATCATCTGCATCAAGGTAGTCTTTCCGGCGCCATTCGGTCCCAGAAGGCCGAAGATCTGACCCTTTTCCACGGAGAAACTGACGTCTTTGACCACCATGTCGCTCTTGTTATATCTTTTTGAAACGTGACTGACTTTGATCATGTTTTGCCTCCTGCTTACTTTTCCTGAGAAATATGAGACATACCGTCCCGTTCTTCGAGGCAGCGCCAGAAAAGAAGGGCAGCCAGAAGAAGATTGATGGCGTTGGTGACAAAGCAGGCCCCGATGGATGCCCGCCCCAGGAACACATCCCGGATCAGCATTGCCGAGTTATGCATAGGGAACAAATATTCCGCAAACAGCGTCTGGGACGGACGGAACATCATACCGAAGAATTCAAAGATCAAAAGTACCAGCGGCACCTGAAGATTCATCACCACATCTTCCATACGGCGGAGTTTGAACACGATACCGAAACACAGCATCGTCATAAACATCGCCGTGGTGATCAATGTAATGGCGCATACCAAAAGCTGGGAACCTGTAAGGAACAGTCCGAAAGGCAGCATGGAATAGGCGCTGTTATTGTGATTGAGCCAGGATGAGAAGAACATCAGGGTATAGGTTGCCGCCGCACTGACTACACCCACCAGGATCACCGACAGTGCTTTTCCCACAAGAAGAGCCTGCTTGGAGATCGGTGTCAGATAGACCTTGGTCAGAAATCCGCTGTCGCGGGCGCTGGCCAGCGTCTCACCGGACAGAGAATAGATGCAGTAATACATCAGAAGGATCAGCATACAGGGGATCGTTCTGGCGGCGCCGGTATTGGCATTGGTACGGTTTTTCATAACAAACTGGAAAGGATTGAAAGCATCGGTCTCCCATCTTTCGCCGCCTCCGGCATCCAGATAGGCCTTTCCAAGATTATCTAAAAGATAGGAAGAGTAGCCTTTTCCCAGATCCAGGATGAACTGTTCACCCTGAATATAGCTGGTATAGGAGCCCTCCTCAGTCATGACAAGGACACGGATCTTAATGTCCTTTGGATCCTCACCTGCCGCGAGGCGGGAGTAATAATTTTCCACGGCTTTATCGAAGTCCATCCGGGCCCAGCCGCTCAGTTCTTTTCTATCCGCATTGAAAAAAATGTAGATCTGGCCTTTTTTCATGCTCTCGTGAAGGCCTTCATCTCCTTCTTCATCATACAGATCCTGGTATTCTTCTTCAGAAAGCCAGGTAATGGCATAACGGGATGCATTCTGATTTCCATCTACATACTCTTCAAAGGATTCCGGAGCGCCGACTACCGTGATCGGGTGAGCCTGAAGATGCCCGGTCGAAAGATAATTCATCAGGATCGGAAATACATTTATGGCTGCAAGAAGGAGCACGGCAGGAAGAAGGAATACGGCCAGGGTCTTTCGCCAGTTGCCGATGATCTTTCCCATTTCCCAGTTGAAAATCGTAAATGTATGTCTCATAAAAACTCCTTGATGATTTTCTGCTTTTATTATACTGACTCGTCTGCACGCAAGGGGTAAAGCAAAAATTCAGTTTTTATGAACATTCTGAAAACGCCTTATCCATTTCTTTATCATTCGATTCCACGGATATGACGGTCATCTCCTGTAAGCTCCAGGACCGGCGTGATCTTGCTTCCGGGGATCTTTTCCATCCGTATGGTCGTGATGGATGTATGGCGCATCCGGATGATCGCGCAAAGGTACGGAAACGGAAGATTCAATATGCGGGCGATCATCGCCGTACCGGAACCGCCATGGCAGAAAAGGGCCACCGTATGCTCAGTGTCATCTTCTCTGGTGCAGCGGTAATAAAGTCCTTCTCTTTCATATCCCAGTTCCCGAAGCCATACATCGGTGGCAGAAGCAATGTCATCTACATCGACCGTCGCGATATTCTCTTTAAAAAACGGCCATTCATGCCAGTTGGGATCAAGGATCTCTTTCCCTTCTTCTGCCATCTTATCCACTTCTTCCCATGGATTTCCGGTCTCATACAAGGCTTCTCCGAAGCCGAAACGGATCTCCCGCATAAAATCGAGCATGTGGATCGAACGGATCCCGGATAGTTCGGCAAAGGCCTCTGCCGTTTCTTTTGCGCGTCCCAAAGGCGAAGAATAGATCTCTTCGATCCCTTCGTCCATCAGTCTTTCCGCCACAGCGGCAGCCTGTTTTTTTCCAAGTTCCGTCAATGCATCCCTCGCATAGTCCGGATCTCCGTGACGCACAATGATGATCCTCATCTTTTCCTCCCAAACATAATGAGAAAGGGGATCCTCTTATTTTCCGTAAACAGTTTTTCTTTCGAATCACCGTCACTTAGAAGAGAAATCCCCTTTTCTCTGATTCAGTTCTAGACTATTGAAAAACTGTGATTATTTCACGAGTTCTTCTGTCTCCTGAGCGATTGCCAGCTCCTCGTTGGTCGGGATGACAGCAACGGTTACGCGGGAATCATCTGCGGAGATCACACCTTCAGAACGCAGACCGTCGTTCTTCTTCGGATCGATCTTTACGCCCATGAAATCCAGGCCTTCGCAGGCAGCAGCACGGATGTAGTCGGTGTTCTCACCGATGCCGGCTGTAAATGCGATCACATCTACACCGCCCATGGCAGCCGCATAGGAACCGATGATCTTTCTGGCCTGATACTCGAACATATCCAGAGCAAGTGTGGCACGTTCATTACCCTCACGGGAAGCCTTCTCCAGATCTCTAAAGTCGGAAGAAACACCGGACAGACCTTCTACACCGGACTTCTTATTCATCAGGACATCGATATCATCTGGGCTCAAGTTCTCGTTAGTCATCAGGAACGGAACGATTGCCGGGTCGATATCACCGCAGCGGGTACCCATGCAGATACCGGCAAGAGGAGTCAGACCCATGGAGGTATCGACACACTTACCATGATCGACAGCGGCAAAAGAAGAACCGTTACCCAGGTGGCAGGTGATGATCTTAACATTGTTATAATCCTTGCCGAGGAACTCTGCCGCACGGCGGGAAACATAACGGTGGGAAGTACCATGGAAACCATAACGGCGGATGGAATACTTCTCTGTCAGCTCATAAGGCAGAGCGTAGGTATACGCCTTCGGCGGCATGGTCATATGGAAAGCGGTATCGAATACGGCAACTTGCGGTGTGCCTTCCGGAAGAACAGACTCGCAGGCCTCGATACCTGTCAGGTTTGCCGGATTGTGCAGAGGTCCCAGAGGGAAGCACTCACGGATAACGCGCTTTACATCGTCATTAACGATAACAGACTTGCTGTAGTACTTACCGCCGTGGAGAACACGGTGGCCGACAGCCTTGATCTCGCCGATATCGGAAAGTACGCCGTGATCTTTGTCAACCAGAGCGTCCAGGATCATCTTTACAGCTACCTTATGGTCCGGCATCGGATCCTGGCAGATAAAGTCTTCCTTGCCCGGGGTCTTATAGGTGAGCTTACCGTCAATACCGATTCTTTCAGCATTACCCTTGGCCAGTACATCACCTGTTGCGGTTTCAAAAAGCTGGAACTTGCAGGAAGAACTTCCGCAGTTGATAACTAAAATCTTCATTCGATTTCTCCTTTTTCGTTCGTAATATCAAAACAGGGTGGCACGGTTTCCCGTACCACCCGATTTTCCTTAGTTATTCTGAGCCTGTACAGCTGTGATCGCGATAACGCCTACGATATCCTTGGCAGAGCAGCCACGGGACAGATCGTTGACCGGCTTTGCAATACCCTGGCACATCGGGCCGTAAGCCTCAGCCTTGGCCAGTCTCTGTACCAGCTTGTATCCGATGTTACCGGCATCGAGGTCCGGGAAGATCAGAACGTTTGCCTTACCGGCAACATTGCTGTTCGGAGCCTTGCTGGAACCGACAGACGGAACGATAGCGGCATCAGCCTGGAGTTCACCGTCGATCGCGAATTCCGGATACTGCTCTTTTGCAAGCTTTGTCGCTTCTACTACTTTAGTTACGTCATCGTGCTTGGCAGAACCCATAGAGGAGTGGGACAGCATAGCCACTACCGGCTCCTTGCCGACCAGCTGCTTGAAGGAAGCTGCAGAGGAACCGGCAATAGCAGCCAGCTCTTCCGGATTCGGGTTCTGGTTGAGACCGCAGTCACCAAATACGAATACACCATTCTCACCCATGTCGCAGTCCGGAACTACCATTACGAAGAAAGCGGAAACCAGCTTGGTGCCCGGTGCAGTCTTAATGATCTGCAGGGACGGACGGAGTGTATCTGCAGTAGAGTGGCAGGCACCGGAAACGATTCCGTCACCGTCACCCATCTTTACCATCATGCAGGCGTAGAACATGTAGCGGTTATTGTTGCTCTCATCGAGGAAGATCTTGTTGGCTTCTTCCTTGGTCATGCCCTTGGACTTACGAAGTTCAACAAATGCGTCGATGTATTCTTCTGTCTTCGGGTTGGTCTTCGGATCTACGATGGTAGCCTTGGAAATATCCAGGCCCTCGCTATTCTTCTTGCACTCTTCTTCAGTACCGATGATCACGATGTTCGCGATATCCTCAGCAAGGATCTCCGCCGCCGCCTCAAAGGTTCTTCTGTCCATGGACTCCGGAAGAATGATCGTCTTCTTGTTGCTCTTTGCTTTTGCCTTGATTTCGTCGATAAATGCCATACTCAAATCGCCTGCCTTACAATATATTTTTCATCCGCGGCCTCTCCGGCCGAAACCGGAAAACCGCAGTATTGAAATCACGCTATAGTATTATAACTCTTATAAAGGGAGTCTTCAATCGAAAATCCTTACGCCGGTGCATTTCCGAAAAGTGCCTGATCGCCATCCTGGATCACGATATTCTCGGTCGCCTGTCTCGAATAATCATCAGACAGGTTAAAGTCAGACCAGTCGTCGTGATGAATGGAGAACTGCACTACCAGCTTGTCGCCGGATGTGAGTTTTCCGGAACCGAAACCGCTGATGGTGCAGACTGTATCCGCGCCGTCTTTTTTCGGATCGACGGAAGAGATACTTCCCTTGACTCCGCTGATGGCACTGTACTGTCCGCCTTTTCCGTTGATGGCGCTGTGATAGCAGTCAAATGCCACGCTTCCGCCCTTCTCATTCGTGAAGTAATACAGGATGGAAAGGGAATCGAGAGCAATATCGGAAGACCCCGTGTTTTCAATCGTCAGATTGGCCGCGATGGCATTTCCGCTTCCGCTCATGGTGTATTCCACGCTGAGAGAAACGCTGCCGTTTCCGCTACTGGACGGGCTCTGGGGTGCAGTCGGCGCCGCGGTGGGAGCCGTCGTATCTGTCTGGGCCGGAGCCGGAGTGGTCACCACTGCTGAGCCATCCGGAGATTCGCCATATACAAGTTTTCCGTCTTCATAGAGGCAGACTTTCGCATCCGAAGCCGCATCCTGAGGAAGGCCACTTACACGGAACTGGACTTCTTTTTTATATTCTTCCTGTCCGCCCGGATAGCAGGAATTCTCTTCGAAAAGCACCTGCACGTAAGGCACTCCGCCGTCTTCGCCCAGTGTAACGGAACGGGCATTCTGGGAATAGGAAGAAGACACGGAAAGATCCGACAGTGCTTTTCCCGAAGGAAGAGTGAAATAGTAGCGGAGTTCCAGATCCTTGGGAGCTCTGGCCGGCCAGCCGGTCATGTTATATGTCACGGCTTTGATCTCCAGAAAATCCGATCCGCCGGCATTGGTCGAAGCTTCTACCCGGTATTCTTCACCGGGGGTCTCGCAGGCGCCAAATCCGGTCAGTGTCTGGCCGTGATAGCGGGTATAGAGTTTTGCAAGAAGGCCTGTAAATCCGGCGTTATAGTCGCAGGCCACTTCGTTATTGACGTAGTTGGAAACCGTGTCTTCGTAGGCATCCGAAGCATCCGGGCCGCCCACCAGCGCGCCGCAGAGAACGTGTCTGGCAGAAGGTTCATTCATGTTGTCACAGTAGGAGCCCTGGGCGGTTCTGTGGTGCGGGTTCACCGGGTAGTTTTCCCCGAAGCCGATCTGGAAAGAACGGCCGGTATCGCCGAGCACATAGCCCGCCTGGGAAACCGCAAAATCCCAGTAGATATCCTTTTTGTCTGACGGGCAGACATCACTTTCGCTATAGAGTGCCGCCACAAAAGCCGTGGTCGTCGCATACCTCAGAGACCCCCAGCTGTCCAGCCATGCCAGGCCCTTCGGCGTATAGGTGATCCGTTCTCCGGAAGAAGTCCCCTTCGTCCAGAAATCCAGATGTTTCTCTACGGCAGAGGTGTACTTCTGATCCTTCGTCTCCTGGGAAAGAAGCACAGCGGCGCCGATATGCACGTCATCCCAGCAAAGGGACCAGTTAAAGTCCTGATTGGCTTTCGGATAGTATTCTTCTGCCTTTTCCAGATAGCTCTTGTCTCCGGTTGCACGGTAAAGCCATACGCCGGCCCAGGAAAGTTCATCGTAGTAGCCGCTCCAGGAGTTATAAAAACCGTTGGCCGCGGTATATCCGTCATCGCTCTTATACTTATCCGCGAAGGCATATAAAGACTTGGCATGCTCGAGGCACTGGGCACTAAAGGCCGGATCCACATCTTCAAAAAGAATGCTGCAGATGGCAAGGGAAGCTGCCGTCTCGCCGGTGACAGCCGAACCCGGTGCCGAAGAGGTCACACAATAGGACGGGCGGTTCATCTGGTATTCCACACATTCTGCCGGTCCCCACCAGCCGTGGTCCGCATTCCCTTCTCCCACCTGGTAGTAGTAGACTTCGTCCTCCGGATGGCACTTGATGAAATATGCATTAGCCCAGCGGATATTATCCAGCGCATAGCCCAGCTGTCCGCTTTCTTCGTACGCATCTTTATCCTCATAAAGAGACCAGCCCAGCATGGAAGCCGAGTAGGCCATGGGAAGATTAAACTTCACATTATCACCGGCATCGAACCATCCGCCGGTCAGATCCAGTCCAACATCCGATCCGTCCCGAAGGCAGGAATCCCCGCGCCAGTTGCAGCGCGTCACGGAAGGCAGGTCGCCGGAACGCTGAAGCTCGTAAAACAGAAGAGATTTCTGAAGGGCTTCACCGTAGTTATAGGAACCGGATCCTTCCGTTCCCTCTCTTCCGGTACCGGTGATGGTTCCGGCAAAAGCGGGCTCTGTCTCCTGCGGGGCGGATGATGTCTCTGAAACCTCGGTCGTTTCGGAAACAGACTCGTTCTCCGTAGAAGATTCCGACTCGGACGAGGTGGTAGTTTCCGAAGATTCTTCCACTGAAGTATCTTCAGAAGTCAGACTCGTTTCCGTGGTCTCCTCTTTCTTTCTGTTCTTTTCCAGGGTCTTTTTCAGTGCAAAAACGGAGGTGCCCACAAGGCCCAGCGATACTGCAACGATCCCGAAGATCAGGATCAGACGTGTCTTACTCTTCATCCAGCTTCAACTCCTCTGTCGCCACTTTCGTATAGTGAAGAATGTCATCCATACGGATACTCTGGGAATAGTTAATAAATGTGAAGGCCTGGCCTTCTCTTCCGGCACGGCCGGTTCGGCCGATACGGTGCAGGTAATATTCATTTTCATTCGGAACTTCGAAATTAAAGACGGTATCGATGTCGGATACATCAATGCCGCGGGCCGCTACATCGGTGGCCACCAGGATATTGAACTTGCCTTTGCGGAAGTCTTCCATGATGCGGTTTCTGGCGCCCTGGCCGATATCGCCGTGGAGACAGTCTACCTTAAAGCCCAGCTTCCGGATGCCTTCTGTCACGATGCGCACACGGGTCTTCGTATTGCAAAAAGCCATGACCCGGTGACAGTTGTATTTTTTCATGATCCTGGCAAATGCCGGCATCTTCTCTCTTTCTTCCAGATGAAGAAGATACTGGTGGATCTTCGGCATATCTTCTTCCTTCGGTGCCACTTCGATCTCATCGGCGCCTTCCATATATTCCCAGGTAATGTCCATGACTTCCCGGGACATGGTGGCGGAGAACATGGCGATCTGCTTATCCTGCGGAGTCAGCTTCATGATCTTCCGGATGTCTTTAATAAAACCCATGTCCAGCATCTTATCTGCTTCATCCAAAACCAGTGTGTAGATCTGGGAAATGTCGATATTTCTTCTCGTCACGTGATCCAGAAGACGGCCCGGTGTGGCCACGACGATCTGAGGTGCCTTCTTCAGCATCTGGACCTGCTTATCCATTTTCTGGCCGCCGATAATGCCGCAGATCTTCAGTCCTTTGATAAATGCACCGAGGCCGCGAAGTTCCGTGCAAATCTGCAGTGCCAGCTCACGGGTGGGGCAGAGGATCAGGGCCTGGACGAAGTTGGCATCCATGTTGAGATATTCCAGGATCGGAATGCCGAAGGCAAAAGTCTTACCTGTACCGGTAGGGGCTTTTGCGATAACGCAGCGGTTATCCATCATGAGCGGGATCGCCTGCTTCTGCACAGATGTGGGCGTTTTCATACCCATTTTGTCCAGGGCGCGCATGACCTCCTCGGACAGGTCCATTTGATCAAAAGACGTAAATTCCAATTTTTAATTCTCCTCTTCTTTCTTGCTGGAATGGGGCGCCGGCATGCCATGGGTATCCAGATAGGCATCGATTTCTTTTCGCGGCGGCTCCCCGCAGGCAACGTCAAAGAGATCCGTTCTTCTTTTGCCGGATTCAAAGACATCGTTATACGAAAGGATGTTGTAACGGTTCAGGATACCGGTCTCATCCGGCACCTCGGAAAGGGAGTCATAACGTCTTCCTGCCGCATCATATACACCCATAGTCGTCAGATAAGGATACTGATCAAAGGCTTCCGCGATCAGCATGTTATATTCCGGAAGCGGAATCTCCGCAGTCTGCAGAAGGAGCGTGGAAAGATAGTTCAGGCTCATTCTCGGCATGTGATATTCCGGAATATCGAAGTTGGCCCAGATGAAGAAATCCGTCTGATAGAGTTTCTGCATCTCTTCGCCGCTTAGGTCTACCAGTTCTTTTTCCAGAAGGGTCTCATAGAAACCGTTCTTCATGCTGGGCAGGTGGTCGCCGAAGAAGCAGATGATCACCGGCTCTTTGACCGAGCGGAAATAATCCACCAGATACTGCACCGCCACATCGGACTGTCTGGCCAGAGAAAGGTACTGTTCGGTCTCCGGGAACTTTTCCGGATATTCTACAAGTTCCACATCCTGATTAAAGTTCGGATTGGTGCTGGTATACGATCCGTGATTCTGCATGGTCACGTTAAACAGGAACAGCGGATGTCCCGGCTCCTTGTTTTCGTAAAGCTCGATCAGCTTGTCGTAGGAGCTCTTGTCGGTGATATAGGAACGGATATATTCCGCGTCATCGTTAAAATCGTCGATGGACAGGAACTGGTCAAAGCCCATTCTTTCATATACATCCGGACGGTTCCAGCCGCTGGCCAGATAGGGATGGACGGCAATGGCCTCATACCCCTGGGTCTTCAGGTATCTGGGAAGCGCACCGGTATCGTTGGTCACATACTGCTGATACGGGATACTTCCGATCGGGAAGAAAGTCATGGAATTTCCGGTCAGGAACTCGAACTCCGAGTTGGCCGTACCGCCGCCATAGGTGGACACGCCAAGATCTCCGTGGATCACGTTGTCCCCTTCAAACAGACTGTCCATATACGGGTGCATTTCCAGGTTCGTCTCAAAATCACCCACAGTGGAAAAGTCCGTATACGATTCGTTCATGATGCAAATGATCGTCGGCTTCTCCCCGTCTTTCAGGACACGCTTTCCTTCTTTCTCGTGAAGTGCTTTTTCCGCCCGATACTGAGCCAGAACTTCATTGGGGAGAATGGCATGTTCCTGCTCCTGCTCAATGTGCTCCGAGATCATCTGCACTTCTTCGAGGCTGTAGTGAGCCGGCACCTTGACCGCCACATCCTGGGCGTTCATGGTCAGGGCGACGATCATACCGTTATTGGTAAAGTTCGCCGGCTGGTTCCAGGAGTGGTTCTCCACGCCAAGCTTCGTCAGGAAATAAAAAGGACTGTTCCGGAATCCGGAGAAATGGAACAGGATCGGCATCAGAAGCACGAAAAGCACCGCACCGATGGATCCCAGCGTGATCCTCATCCTCTTGAGCATGAAGCCGTAACGGCACTTGGAGATGATCAGGATGGAAAGGATGAATAAAAGCGCCGAAATGATAAGGATCGGCGACAGCTCGATGTGGTAGTTGTCAGATACATTCATGGCGGTCTGAAGTGTCACCACGTCCCAGACCTGGATCGGCTCGCCGCGCCACAGGAACTTAAAGTAGTTGAAGATGGCGATGGCAAAGATCACGGAATTGAGGATGATGGTGGTCAGACGGAAACGGTTAAAGGCCACGAACAATATGATGTACAGCACCAGGTAGTACATGTAGTTGACGATATAGGCTGCCGCGCTCTTCCCGAGGACCGAGTTATTGTTCAGAAGTTCGATAATCGTGAACATCAGGACCGGCATCAGGAACAGTACGATCATCGTCATTCGTTCTTCGCCCTTGTCCGAAAGATCGATGTGAAGAAGGGCTAAAAGGCAGCATAAGAATACCAGAAGAATGCTGACGATCATGGTCAGGTAGTCGATACGGGAATAACGGATCTGTACATTACACTGAAGGTCCGCTCCTTCTTCCAATCCCGGATAGCTGACGCCGGAAAGGGCATCGTTCACATTGGAAGAGACCCATACTGTCGGCAGTTCCTCACCGATGGTATCCACGGTCTGAAGCGTGAAATAGTACTGTTCCTGCGGTTCCAGCTCCAGTCTCACACGGAAACGCTGATAGGCATTATCCTTAATTCGCAGGATCGCCACCATCTCCTCATAAAGGATCTTTCCACTTCCGTCGATGACCTGGAAAAGAAGGTTTCCCTGAGGCTGCATCACATTTCCGGGTTCCACATTCGTCGACATGCGGACTTCAATATAATCCACCTTCCGGTCAGTCGGGGTAAACGGCTGCACCAGCGGTTCGTCTCCACTAAGAATACCTACCGGCTGGGAATTTCTGCCCAGGCAGGATACGGTTTTGCGCGAAGAAAATACGGCGGCATCAAAGATCACCACCAAAAGTACGATCACAGAGACCAGGATCGCCAGCGCCCAGCGCATCCTGTTTCTGGTAAAACTTACGGTTTTCTTGGTAAACTTGATCAAGTTATCTTTCTCCAGTTTGGTTCATTTTCGGGGCTTTTTCCCCTTCGCACCCGACTTTTTCAATCTTCTACCTATTATAAGGAGTTTTTCCTATCTTTCAATGTTTCCGCCCTTCGTTATTTGCACAGTTTTCCTCTTCTTTCTGCATTTCACTAAAAATTTATCGTTTTTCGATAAAAAATGCTTGCATATCGATAATCAGCGTGATAGTATAATGCCAGAATAGAAATTGTGCCGGAGACGGGTGCGCGCCCCGGGGACTTCCGGTCGGAAAAATTAAACTATCAGGAGGCGTAATCTTATGTCTGCATCAAATAAACCCAGTTACACACTTTGGCTCAACACGACTCTTCTCGCTTGTGCCGCATTCTTCATCTGCGTTCTGGCCGGAGATATTTTCGGCTATTCTTTCTGCGATTACTGCTGGCAGGACCATTTCTTCAAGACCGGTTACCTCAGCAGTTTATCTTTTCTTTCCGATGACCAGTTCCGTTTCCGGGTATTCCTTACCTGCTTTTACATTTCCACGGCGCTGACGTACCCCATCCTCTACGGTGTGGTGGCGCTTCTGCGCAACCTGAAAAAAGAGAAGGTCTTCGACAAAGCCAACACCCGTCTGATGGCACTGGTTTCGATCTGCTGTTTCCTGATCTGTCTGGTGTGCTTTATCGGTTCCATCGCCTGCTACGCGCTGTCCGCCATCTCTCTGATCGGTCTTTTCATCGGACTCATCGTACAGTGTGTGCGTCTTGTCATGGATAAGGCCATCGATATGCGCGATGAGCTGGATCTGACTGTGTAAGAGGAGGTGACGGATATGGCAATTATCGTAAACTTAGACGTCATGATGGCGAAAAGAAAGATATCTTCTGGAGATCTGGCCAATAAGATCGGAATTACCCCGGCAAACCTCTCTATCCTTAAGAACCAGAAAGCCAAAGCCGTGCGTTTCAGCACTTTGAATGACATCTGTCAGGCTCTCTCCTGCCAGCCCGGCGACATCCTGGAATACCGGGAAGACGATCCGGAAGAGGAGAAGAAAAACTAAGGAGATTTTCCAAAAATGAATACTGATACGAAACGGGCAGAGATCCTGAAATACCTCTGTCTAGGCGTAAGCTACGCTTTTTCCTACGCGTATGTCAACTTATTCGACAAATTTCATTCCCGTTTATATACCACAGTCTACCTGACTCTTTTATCCATAGGGGCCATCATCTGGCTGGAAATGACCATCCGTCAGAAATGCCTGGGCGGAAACTTTGAACCGGCCCGGATGCAAAAGATCGAGCCCCGCTTCTGGGAAGGGATCCTGCTCCTTTTAAGCATCGGCACCTACCGAAGTGATATTCCGATTCTTTCCTATTTTTTCATGCACATGGTAGTCATCTATATGGTCCTTTGCGGTACCGGACATCTTCTTACGGACAGCTCTTCCTGCCTGATGCCATTGGATCTTGTTAACGGCGGCATCCGGATCCCTTTCAGGAATTTCTTTTCGAGGATCAAAACCTGGGTTGAGATTCTTACCCGCCGTAAAGAAGTAGAGACCGAAGGAAACCGCTTCAAGCGGACGATCGGTATCCTGGCCGTTCTCGGACTTTTCGGGATCTTTCTTCTGATCGCGCTGGAAAACCTGGCTTCTCTGGATGAAAACTTCCGTTATCTGCAGCAGTGTATCGATGATTATCTGGTGCATCTTTCTATCGCTGACTTCATCGGCAAATTCATCGCAAGCCTCCCTGTCGGCGCCTTCCTTTTCGGTCTTTTTCAAGGCGGGATCCGGCTGGATCACCATGAAGAAAAAGAATACCACCAGAAGATTTCAAAGGAAGCCCTCCGTTTCCGCTTCATGCCGGATATACTGTTTTCCCTTGTGATCGGTGTATTCATTCTGGTATACCTTGCCTTCTTCGTATCCCAGTCCGGTTATATGTTCAGCGCCTTTGCGGGGATCCTTCCCGAAAAATACACCGCTTCGCAATATGCGGTCAGTGGATTTCACGAGCTCATTAATGTGGTCATTCTGAACTTTCTGCTCCTGATCTGTGTGCGGTTCTTCGGCTCCCACGAAAGCCGGCTTCTTCGGATCCTTTCCGTGATCCTCATGGCCGAAAGCATGGTATTTGCCTGTATTTCCGCATCCAAGATCATCCTTTACATGTCCCGCTTCGGTTATACCCTCTCCAGGACATTGGGACTTTGGGGCACCATCGTGGTCTTTGCCGGCGCCATCTGCGCCATCGTCTATCTCCTCAAGGAAAAGCGCACCTTCCTCCCCTGGCTGTGGTTTTCCGCAGGAAGCTATGTGATCATGCAATTCATCACCTGGGCCTTCGTGTAAAGGAAACGAAAAAGCTTTCTTGAGCTGTCCTCCGGCTTCACCCTGCAGAAGGCTCAATGAAAGCTTTTTTCATGCTTTTCTGATAGATTTGTCAGTCTTTTTCGAATACAAATGCTCTCGGAAGGAGTTCCTGAAGCGTGCATATTGCGGCTTTTCCGTCTTCTTCTGTAACCACGGTAAATGCACTGAGCTTCACGTGTTCAGACAGGACCTGCCGGCAAACGCCGCAGGGGTAACAGGGTTCAATCGGTTCTTCATCTTTCGGAGCGCCTACGATGGCGATAGAAACGAAGTCTTTCTCTCCCTCACTGATCGCCTTGGCCAGTGCCACACGCTCGGCGCAAAGGCTCGGCGAGAAGACCGATGACTCGATATTGCATCCGGTAAAGACCTTTCCTTCTTTCGTCAGAAGGGCAGCGCCGACTGTGAAGCCGGAATAGGGGGCATAAGCCATTTTTCTTGCCTCTTTGGCCTTCTGTAACAGTGTGACATTGTCCATGATTTCGGCTCCTTTCCCGTTTTTCTTATTTCACCAGACGGCTGGTGCCCAGCCGGTCCGCGCCGGCCTCGATCATGGCCTTGGCGTCCGAAAAATCCTTGATTCCGCCCGCTGCTTTCACCTTTACTTCCGGTGCCGAATATTCCCTGAGGAGCCGGACATCTTCCACTGTCGCTCCGCCGGTGGAAAAACCGGTGGAGGTCTTGATAAAGTCCGCCTTCGCTTTACTTACCAGTTCACACATCTTGATCTTTTCGTCACGGTCCAGCTGGCAGGTCTCGATAATGACCTTTAAGATCACTCCCTCGCAGGCCTCCCTCATAGCCATAAGTTCCATGAAGATCCGGTCGTAGTTTTTATTTTTCACATCGCAGAGATTGACTACCATATCGATTTCTGCAGCGCCCTGGCGGATGGCCTCTTTTGCTTCAAAAACCTTGACAGCCGTGGTATTGTAGCCGTTCGGAAAGCCGATAACGGTACATACCGGAAGCTTTCCCTGAAGGATCTTCACTGCCTCTTCCACATAGCACGGCGGAATGCAGACACTGGCGGTTCCCGCCTCCAGCGCCGCTTCACAAAGGGCACGGATCTCTTCACTTGTGGAGGTGATCCGAAGCAAGGTATGGTCCACTTTACTTACGATCTTTTTTTCTTCTTCGGTATAGTTCATACGGCAAATCCACCTGTCCTTTTTTATTTTCCGGCCCGCATTTCTTTCCAGAAGGATTCTCCGGAAAGTTCCGTCGTATTCACGCCGAAATAGTCGCCGATCGTTCTGGCAATATCCGCATAGGTCTTTCTGATCCCCAGATCCGTTCCCGGTCTGACACGGTCGCCATAGGCCAGGAAAGGCACATTTTCGCGGGAATGATCTGTGGACGGAGTAGACGGATCACAGCCATGGTCTGCGGTGATCATGAGAATATCGTCTTTCTGCATACAAGATAAGATCTCCGGAAGCCGGTCATCGAAATAGGTCAGTGCCTCGGCATATCCGTGGACGTTATTTCTGTGCCCGTAAAGCATATCGAAATCCACTAGATTTACGAAGATCAATCCGTCTTTTCTCGATTCCATGGCACCCAGTGTCTGTTCGATGCCATCGGCATTTCCGGATGTGCGCACATAATCTGTCACACCGGATCCAGCAAAGATATCGTAGATCTTTCCGACGCCGAACACCGGTATCCTCGCTTCTTCCAGAATATTCAGAAGCGTCTTTTTCGGCGGAAGAAGAGAAAAATCATGCCGGTTGGAAGTTCTCTCATAATTGGGGTATTCCCCCTTGAAGGGACGGGCAATGACACGTCCGACACCGTGCTCGCCTATAAGGATCTTTCTTGCGATCTCGCAGTAGCGGTACAGTTCTTCCACCGGCACCACATCTTCGTGGGCGGCGACCTGAAATACACTGTCCGCCGAGGTATATACGATCAGATCTCCGGTCTTCACATGCTCCTGACCGTAGTCCTTGATGACTTCCGTTCCGGAATACGGGCGGTTGCAGAGCGTCTTTCTGCCGGTTTCTTTTTCGAAGGCCTCAATGACCTCTTTCGGGAATCCCTCCGGATATGTGGGAAGAGGTTTCGGAGAGACAATTCCCATGATCTCCCAGTGGCCGATGGTGGTATCTTTTCCCATGGAAGCTTCTTCCACCCGGGCCCAGGCGCCGACTCCCCTGACAGATGGTTCATCGTAAGGAAGGGCATCCGGGATACATCCCATGCCGATCCGTTTCATATTTTCTATGGAAAATGCCTCGTCCTTCGAGCAGGCGGCCAGGGTGTGCGACCCTTCGTCGCCAAATGCTGCCGCATCTTTCGCGCCGCCGATCCCTAAACTATCCAGAACGATCAGAATCACTCGTTTTCCCATGTTATTTCCTCGTTTCGATCGAATTTTTAATTTACTAAACGCTGATTTTATTATATCGTATATGTGTAATTTTGCATTTCATTTGGGAGGGATTTTATCGTGGCTCCAACGAAGGACCATCCATTGATCATGATTTCGCTTGACGCTGTGTCAAACGAAGATGTCGACTACCTTCTTACCCTTCCGAATTTTCAAAAGCTCGCTTCCTACGGAAAACTTCACCGTCAGGTGGATTCCGTTTTCGTCACGAACACCTACTCTGTTCACGCAAGTATCGCCACCGGCGAACTTCCGAAAGTACACGGGATCTTCGATAATGTCATCGACCAGCCTAACCAGAAAGTAGAACTGTGGCGGGCCCATAAGCGTTTTGTGAAGGCAAAGACACTTCTGACCCGGGCAGAAGAGCGTGGGATGGTCTCCTGCGCCATGATGTATCCTTGTACCCCCGGAGAAAAAGTAAAATATCACATTCCGGAAGTTCCCGGAAGTGAAGCCGCCCTGGTCCGTGCCGGGCGTTTTTTACGGTATTCTTCCTTCGGGTATCTGTTCCGGAGTTTCCTCGTCCACGGAAGACGGCTGCGCCCGTTTAATTACTACGGCATGGACGCCTTTATCGCCTATACTTCCCGTCCGCTGATCAGTAAGAAAAAAGCAGATCTTTATATGCTGCATCTTCTGGATGTGGATGCCCAGAAGCACCGTACCGGCATACATTCCGAGAAAGTACGGGCAACACTGGAACATACTGACCAGCTCCTGGGGATCTTCCTCGACGGCATCCGGAATGCCGAAATTTCTGCGGGAAATGATCCTGAAAAAGCCATCGCTTCCTGCAATGTTCTGATCTTCAGTGACCATTCCTGCAAAGACGTGGAGCATAAGACCGATATCCATTCTATTCTTTTAAAGCATCACGTGACCCGTGACATCGCCTTTTTCCACAGCACCAGCGGTGCCTGTTTTCTGCATGTGGAACCGGGCATTTCAAAAGAAGACCGCGAAAACCTCGATGCGGCGCTCTCGGAGATCCGGGCATTGCCGGCCGTTTCCCGTGACCTGACTAAGGAAGAAATGGAAGAAAGTGGCGCCTATATGACCGGTTATGAATGCGGCTTTGCCGCCACCCCCGGTTACGGTTTCGGTTTGAAATATAAGGGCCAGCATGGGTATCCACTGGATACTCCCGAATATAAGATCTTCTACCTGGAGATCGGTCCGGATCTGGTTCCCTCCGGAGAAGAAGGCACGGTCACAAACGGCGGCTCCATCTTAGAGGTCGGGAAAAAAGCGATCTCTCTTGTCGAATCTCATCCCGGAAGAAAGAAAGGCTGACCTCTCATGCACGCACTGGCCTCGAACCGCATCCACTTATCTGACCATTTTTCTTTTGGAAAACTTTTCCGCTTCGTCATGCCGACGGTACTGATGATGCTTTTTACCTCTATGTACGGTGTGGTCGACGGACTATTCGTTTCCCATTATTCCGGAAAAGAAGCTTTCGCCGCCATAACTCTCATTGTTCCGCTTCCTCTTTTAATGGGCGCGGTGGCCTACATGATCGGCGCCGGCGGAAGTGCCGTTATCGCCCAGGCTCTGGCCTCCGGGAAAAAAGAAGAAGCCAACGGCTACTTTACCTTTCTGACACTGGTCAGCATTCTGGGATCCCTGCTCCTGGTGGCACTGGGCGAAGTGTTCCTCGTTCCTTGCGCCAGGCTGATGGGCGCCAACGATGAACTGCTTCCCTACTGCGAACAATACGGCCGCATCTTGATCTCGGCCCTTCCCTTTTATGTCCTGCAGAATGTTTTCCAGAGTTTTTTGACTGTGGCCGAGCGCCCGATGATCGGTCTTGCCATCAACTTATTCTCGGCCTTTCTGAATATGGGACTGAACTTCGTCTTCATCCGTTTCGCCGGTCATGTCATCACGGCGGTAGCCCTGGCCACCGTCGTCAGCCAGCTCATCGGCGGCGTGCTTCCCTTTCTTTTCTTTACCGGAAAACAGCACCGGGCCCTGCAGTATGCCCGGCCGAAAATGTCAGGAAAGATTCTGGGACAGGTCTTTGCCAACGGTGTTTCCGAGTTCGTCAGTGAGATCTTCCACCCTCTGGCCAGCGTCATGTATAACTATAAACTGATGGAGCTGGCCGGCATTAACGGTGTGGCCGCCTATGGCGTGCTCATGAATGTAGGCTTTCTTTTCGGCGCCGTCTTCCTGGGCTTTGCCGTCGGTTCGGCCCCGATCTTCAGTTACAAGTATGAGAAAAAAGACCGCCAGGAACTTCATTCCCTGTTCCGTCTTTCCGCCATCACGGTAGTGATCATGGGATTTCTCCTTTACGGTATCGCCGTCATGATCGAAGGTCCTTTTGCCGCTGTATTCTTCGGCTCGGATGAACTTCTCCTGACCATGACGGAAGAAGGATTTGCCCTTCACAGTAAGTCCTATATGGTCATGGGTCTGGCCGTCTTCACCTCGGCCTTCTTTACCTCACTTCACGACAGTAGGTCTTCGGCATTGATCGCCTTTTTACGTACGCTTCTGTTCGAAGTTCTGGCGATCCTTATCCTGCCGATGTTCTTCGACCTCAACGGAGTCTGGGCCGCAAGCCTGACATCCGAGATCCTGTCTTTATTTGTGACCATCTTCCTTCTTGTGGGAAAAAGAAAAGAATACGGCTACTGATGCGGGTAGAAAAATGAAACTTTTTAGTAAGGACAAAGAATTCTATAAAAGTGTATTAGTACTGGGATTTCCCATTGCGCTGCAGACCCTGATCACGGTCATGGTCGGTATGCTGGACAACATCATGATCAGTCATCTGTCCCAGTCCGACTTCTCCGCCACCTCACTGGCCAACTCCTATGTCACCATCTTTCAGATCTTCTGTATGGGTCTGGGCATGGGCGCCTCCGTACTGGTATCCCGTTACTGGGGCATGAAAAAATCCCACGATAACGAAGAAAAAGCAGACATTTCCCTTAAGCAGACCGTATGCCTCATGCTTCGCCTGATGCTTTTAGTCGCACTTATCTTCGCACTGGGTGCAGCGTTTTTTCCGAAGCTCATTATGCAGTCCTATACGGATGAAGCCCCGCTTGTGGACCTGGGTATCACGTACCTTCGGTATTCTGTTCCCACTTTTTTCTTTCTGGGACTTTCTTTGACCACCACCATCGTCCTTCGAAGTGTGGGCCAGTCCCGCTACCCCCTTTATGTATCGATCTTCGCTCTCTTCATTAACCTGGGCGGAAACTATATGCTGATCTTCGGTCACCTCGGCGCCCCGCAGATGGGCATCGCCGGCGCCGCCCTCGCCACCATGATCGCCCGTTTCTTCGAAGCCGCGGCGGTCATCGGCTATCTTCTGCTGATCGATAAGAAAGTCGGATTTCGGTTCCGGCATATTTTCATGCAGACCCGCACCCTCATCCGGGAATATTTCCGCGTCTGCATTCCGGTGCTGGTCAGTGATGCCATCTTCGCCATCGGAAATAACTCCATCACCATGGTCATCGGCCATCTCGGCGAAGCTTTTGTCGCCGCCAACTCCATCACGGCCGTGACCCAGCAGCTGAGTACCGTCGTCATCCAGGGCGTCTGCCAGGCCGGCGCCATCATTACCGGCCAGACCTTGGGAAAAGGAAAGAAGCAGGAAGCGGAAAATCAGGGCTGGCTGTTTCTGGGTCTGGGCTTTGCCTTAGGTTTCCTTTCCGCCCTCTTTATCTTCTTTACCAAGACCCCCATCATCAACTCCTACGGTGAGAAAACCACTGCCGAGGCCGTTTCTATCGCCTATTCTCTTTTGAACTCCATCAGTCTGATCATTATCTTCCAGGCCACCAACAGCATCATGACCAAAGGCGTGCTGCGTGGCGGCGGAGATACCACCATGCTTATGCTGGCGGACAATGTTTTTCTTTGGGTCCTGGCCCTGCCGCTGGGACTTCTTGCCGGCTTCGTACTGCACCTTCCGGCCTTCTGGATCTACTTCTTCCTGAAGTTCGATCAGATCGCCAAGACCATCTGGTGTGTGCTTCGGCTTCGAAGCCGGAAATGGATCAAGAAAATCTCCACCGGAAAGAACTAGCCCGTTTTTCCCGGCGGAAAATACGGTCCGGATCTTCGGGCCGATAATGAAATGGAGGAGCAAGCTATGGCAAGACGCGCACGCATTACCATCCACCCGGATTTTCCCGTCGGAGAGATCTCTCCCCGCCTGTTCAGTGCATTTCTGGAACCCATCGGGACCATGGTTAACGGCACCATGTATAATCCGAAACATCCTACCTCGGATGAACAGGGATTCCGGAAAGACTTTCTCGAAAGCCTCAGAAAAAGCGGCCTTCCGGCCGTCCGTCTTCCCGGCGGAAACTTTGTATCGGCCTGGCAGTGGAAAGATTCCATCGGCCCGAAAGAGGAGCGGAAAGTGCACCTGGATCCGGCCTGGTACCAGTACATCACCAATGAAGTCGGCCATGACGAGTATCTTCAGTGGGCAGAAAAAGCCGGAACTGCTCCTCTTTACACCGTAAACCTCGGCACCGGCACCATGCAGGACGCCATGGATATCGTGGAATACACCAACCACGAAGGCGGCACCTACTGGTCGGATCTTCGGAGAAAATACGGTCACGAAAAGCCCTATGGCGTGGACACCTGGTATCTGGGAAATGAAATGGACGGCCACTGGCAGCTCGGTTCCCGGGAAAAGGATCCCCGGGGATACGGCGTTCTTTGCCAGGAGACCAGTAAAGCCATGAAGTGGATCGACCCCACCATCAAGACCGCCGTATGCGGCTCCTCGGCCCCGTTTATGGAGCATTTTCCGGAGTGGGACGAAAAGGTACTGGACCAGTGCTATGACGTGGTGGATTATCTTTCGGTCCATCACTACCACAGTGCGCCTCCGGGAGACCTGAAATCCCTTTTGGGCGGCGCCCTTTACTACGAAGACTTCATCAATACCGAAGCGGCCATGTGCGATTTCGTGAAGAGCAAACACCGCTCTCCGAAAACGATGATGATCTCCTTTGATGAATTCGGCGGCATGATCCGTCCGAACAGCGAGCTTCACCCGGGCTGGGGCCGGTATAACATGGCCCGTACCCACTACCGTTTCGATCCGGAAAGAAAATACATCCTTCACGATCCGGATAACATGCCCGACAAGACTTTCCCCGGCGGAGACATGGAGCATATGCTCAGTATGGTTTCCATCCAGCTGGCTTTCCTGCGTCATGCAGACCGCGTCAAGATCGGCTGCATGACCGGCGGGCTTCACGCTCTTTGCGCCAGTAACCACGACCGTGTCTGGCGTACTGCATCTCACTATGCTTATATGCAGCTTCTCGAGTTTGCCCGTGGCCTTTCCATGCAGGTAAAAGTCGACAGTGAGACCTTCGATATGCCGGGCTATGCCATCGACGATACTTCCCAATATACCGGAAAAGACGGCGTCAATTACGTGGACAGCGCCTGTGCCTGGAATCAGGAGAACGGAATTCTTTCCATCTTCGTGATCAACAGAAACGAGACGGAGAACTATCCTCTTGATCTGGATCTTCGCGGATTCGGAGCCGCCCTTGACGCATCCTCTCTTTCCCATTATGAGATCTATTCAGACGATATCTCCGCCGTTACCGACCCGGATCACGATGATGCCTTCGCGCCGGTAAAGGTTGGCGAGGCAAAACTGGAAGACGGCGTGGTCAAGACCCACATCCGTCCTCTGTCCTGGAATGTGATTACGTTAAAGGTTTCTTCGACTTAATCCCGGATCTCCACTTGCGCACTGCAGAAGGGCCGGCCGCTGTCGGTGGTGACTTCCAGCGTGATCGTATCGATCACCTGCGGGACTTGCGGCATAGTCGGTCCGGAAGTTCCCGCCGAAGGATCTGAAGTCATAGATGTGCCGGAAGTACTTTCTGAAGGAGCCTTTCCTCCCGGTGTGCCACCCGGCGCCGGTGTGGGCGTAGGAGTCGGCGTCGGAGTCGGAAGCGGCGTCCGCGTAAAGGAGAAGGTAAATGTATCGGTCTTTTCATCGATATAGATCTTTCCCTTGGAAAGCACATTTCCGTTTCCATCCGTAAAGGTATAAAGAAGATCCATATCTCCGTAGAACTTCATGGCCTGAATGGTAAACTCGATATGCGTTGCCTCCGCCGGATAGAAATCCACTTTCGCTCCGGTCTCATCAAGCCACGACCCGCCATCCAGCCAGGTGACCGGGAACGGAAGTTTCTCGCTGTCTTTACAGATCAGGACCGTCTTCGTGAAGAACTCTTCGCCGGAAGGAGAAAAGAGACGGATCCGGATCTTTCCCGGATCGAGTGTCTTTCCCGGCTTCCAGGAGCAGGCGATCCAGTCTGTGTTGCTCTTCATGAGAAAACTGTTGGAATAAAGAAGATTTCCCTCTTCATCCTCATAGTGGTACTCCACATTCACGTTACTGTAGGTATTCCACGTATAGGCATAAAGGCAGATGGTGGAGGCGGATCCATAGTAAGCGATGGTCTCGTTTTTATTTGCGTCCACCCAGTAGGCATCGTAGACCGATAGCGCCACTTCATGCTGCTTCGTTTCCGTTGGTGCTTCTTCCGCCAGGATATCCGGCTCAAGTAAAAATCCGTAAAGCCCGGAAAGAAAAGACGTCATGCTGTCAGGAAGGATCTTCCAGTCCCCATTAAGGCGCATGGAAAGCGTAACCGGTACCATCACCTCCGGCGCCTCCCGGATCGCCTCCGCCAGTGCTTTTTCATCGGAAAAACCACCTGTTTGCCGTGCCTGATCGAGTATATCTTTCGTATCGTAAAGAGAGACCGTAATACTCACGTCGGCCTTCTCCCCGTCAGTATCGATGGACACCTCTTTCAGAGAGATCCTTTCTCCGCATACGGGAAATGCACCTTTGGCGCGGCTTTCCGTGATGGGGGAAAGTATCTTCTCTGCCGCAGCTTCGTCTTCACAATAGGAGCTGATCTTCTCGGTCCTGCCGATCTTAATATAGGCAAACAGATCGTCCAGGGTGTTCCGGATCTTTTTCTGGGCAACAGAAACAGCATCCGGTGTGCTTTCCGCCGGCCGCTTTTTACAGCCGAGGAGCACACCGGAAAGAAGGAGTATAGCACAGCCGAAACTGATTATGCGTCTGCATGTGCCTGTCATCAGAAGATCTATCCTTCCTTTCTCTCCTCAGGATGAACCTTCTGCCTTCTTCAATATCATTCCGCCACTTCGTCCACGTGGCAGAATTCCACTGCGTAGACCATCTGGCTTCCCTGGCGGAGTCCGCCGCCAAAGACCGGAGTACGAAGGCTCTTGACGTAAAGAAGGTTCTTCCCGTCTTTTTCTTTTACCACTTCATTATACTCCACGATCGGATAGTCGGAAGTGTACTCGATCAGACAAACTTCCGGATACTTCTCCATGTAATCGAGATCCACGGCAAAACACATTCTTCCCAGAAGGACCGTCACGAAATTGCAGTCATCCAGCTTTTTGCCGGTCTCATAGACCATGACTGCCTTGTCCGGCACGTTGTTATCCTGGTAAATGTAGTCCGGATCCAATATGAAATCATGCAGATCATAGTTCGTATATTTGACCTCGTAGCTGCCTTTGGGAATGGCCTTGGTCGGCCGGATAAACATCAGGGCCAGCGCGATAAGAAGAACTCCGGCCACGGCAAATGCCACGATATTGACCTTTCTGGACCGCTGCCATTTCCGGTTCACCTTCTTCATGATCTTCGCCTCATCTACCTGCACCGGATTTTTCGATGCCAAAGAGGAAGTACGGCCGGAAACGCCGCGTGCCGCAGCCGGAGAAGAAGACGCGCTCACACCCGCTTCTTCACTACTCATTGCCCGATATGTCTCCTTGCAGGAGGGGCAGTTCTGGAGGTGGTCCTCCACTATCTTTTTGCTCTCCTCAGAGCAGATCCCGTCGATATAGGACGGCAGTAAATCATTGATCACGTCACAAGAGAATTTGTTTTCCATACTCAGTCCAACCTTTCCATTGTCTTTTTGAGCTTCGCCTTTGCCCGAAAGAAAGTCACCCGCGCCCAGTTTTCACTTTTTTTCAGAACCTCTCCGATCTCCTTGAAGGACAGATCTGCGAAAGTTCTCAGGTACACGACTTCCCGGTCTTGCGAAGACAGCGTCTGCATCTTGGTAAAAAGCTCCATTTTCTGTTCCTTTTGCATGACATCGCCGAGAGGCGTTCCTTCCGATGCGATCTCTGTAAAGGTATCCTCTGCGTCCAGAGAAACATTCTGGGTCTCTTTCTTCTTCACATGATTCAGAAACTGATTCTTCGCGATTGCGCAGAGCCAGGTGAAGATATTTCCGCCATGAAATGTATCGATATGGGTGATCGCCTTATAGAAAGTATCCGCCACAAGATCGTCCGCCAGAAAAGAATCGTGACAAAGTGTCATCGCGTATTTCTTCAGCGGGAGCGCATACTTTCGGAAAATCATATCCATGTCATGTCCGAATTCGTCCACCCGGTTTACCTCGCTTTCTGTCGGTGAAACAACTGAGTATGAGAAACGTTACAACAATTCGGAAAATTTTTTACCGGCGGGACATCAGGCGGATCGCGTACATCTGCCAGACCTCTTCACTGATCAGGACATACTCCTCAACATACTTATGGTAGAGGGTCTCCGGGTCGGCCACATAGAAGGTCTTGCGGACAGAGTTACCGTTGGCATCGATAAAAGAAAGGGTAATACGGATATAGCCGTTTCTAAAGAAATATTTGTGTCCGCTCTCTTCGATCTCGGCATAGTCCTTGATCTCCTCCGGGAAGATCCATTTCTCGATCGGCACCGATGGCAGACGGACCGGAATACTCTTGGTGGCATCCGGATTATTGGCAGAAGGCATATTACTTCTTAAGATCTGCCGGCCTTCGTTGGAAAGCTGACGGCGGTAGCAGACACGCTGCTGTTTCTTAAGGTCTGCCAGTTCGATATACTTCTCAAGAGGAGAAAACGGATCGGCATTTAAGCTCTCTGCCAGATCTGAGATTTTTTGTGAAAAGCCGGCATATTCTTCAGCAAAGGCCTTCTTATCGGCAACAAGAAGTTCTGCCGGGATCAGTTTCGTCTGCTTTGTCACCGACTGGATACTTCCCATAACGAGATTGTCGAAGTCTTCCTTACTGCACCAGGTCGAGTCCTGAATATCTTTTCCCAGCTGCAGTGCCGCCACTTCTTTCCAGTTGGTATTGATCTCTTTGCCGGCACGGCGTCCGTCCGGAAGATAGACTTTATCCACATGCGGCAGAATATACCGGTTGACCCAGGTCCGCGGCGCATGAAGGATCTGACAGATATCCTGCACGGAAAGAGTATGAGTCGTGCCTAAAAGCTTCACGGCTTCCGGCCAGGTGCGAAGCTGCTCCCAGCTCTGACGGGAAGGCTTTAGCACTTCCTGCGGGATCGCATCACCCTTTTCATTTAAAGCAGTATTCTCGGGAAACCATTCCTTCGGATAGACGCCCAGGTAATCGGCGATCTTTTTCGCATCCTTTTCGACCGGAATACGGGTCCCTTTGAGGTATCGGGACATGGAGCATTCGGAGATGCCGAGATTCTCTGCAAGCTGCTTCTGCGTAAGCTTTCTTTCCCGCAGGATCTCTCTGATATTTTCATTTAATTCCAGCATGGATCTCCTGTTACTCCTTCCCGCAAATTTGTAAAGATTCATTTACGAACCATTTCTATTATATCAAATAACCCTCGTCTGCGCGTTGCCTTTTTCCGCCCCGTTGCGTTATGATTAGATATATTAATTTCAGTACAAAGGAGTACCGCATATGGAAAACAAACGTCCCGAGGAAATGCAAAGAATTACCACCCGCGAACTGGCCGATGCATTTATCGCAGAACAGATCGAAGCTGTCAAAGCTCAGGTCGGCGATAAAAAAGTTCTTCTGGCCCTGTCCGGTGGTGTGGATTCTTCCGTAGTC
The DNA here is from genome assembly GCA_902802325.1 of Oscillospiraceae bacterium. Lineage (GTDB taxonomy): Bacteria > Bacillota > Clostridia > Saccharofermentanales > Saccharofermentanaceae > Scatonaster. The sequence goes on from CADCLV010000007.1 coordinate 57,934, forward strand.
GCCGCCCTTCTCATCAAGGCCATCGGCAAGAACCTGATCAATGTACACGTCAACCACGGACTTCTCCGTAAAGGCGAGCCGGAGCAGGTCATCGAAGTATTCCAGAATCAGATGGATGCGACTCTCGTATATGTAGATGCAACCGAGCGCTTCCTTACCAAACTCGAGGGCGTCGAAGAGCCGGAGAGAAAGAGAAAGATCATCGGCGAAGAATTCATCCGCGTATTTGAAGAAGAAGCCAGAAAGCTTCCGGACGTGGATTTCCTTGCTCAGGGCACTATCTATCCGGACATCCTCGAGTCGGGTCCTGTAAAAGCACACCATAACGTAGGCGGCCTCCCCGAAGATATCCATTTCGAAGGTCTCGTTGAGCCTTTGAAGTTCCTCTACAAAGACGAAGTACGTGTTGTCGGCGAAGCCCTCGGTCTTCCGGCCAACATGGTCTACCGTCAGCCGTTCCCAGGCCCGGGTCTCGGCGTACGCTGCACCGGCGCCATCACCCGTGACCGTCTCGAGATGGTCCGTGAGTCCGATGCGATCCTCCGTGAGGAATTTGCTAACGCAGGTCTCGAAGGAAAAGTATGGCAGTACTTCACACTCGTTCCGGATTACAAGTCCGTCGGTGTCAAGAACAACGTACGTGCATTTGAAAACTTCGTCGTTATCCGTGCGGTAAATACACGCGATGCCATGACCGCCACCATCGAAGAGATCCCGTACGACCTCCTCGGCAGGATCGTCAACCGCATCATCACCGAAGTACCCGGCATCAACCGCGTACTCTACGACCTGACACCCAAGCCGACAGGAACGATTGA
>CADCLV010000008.1 GCA_902802325.1 Oscillospiraceae bacterium
GAAGAGCCGCAGACCACTTCCCCGCCGGGACACATGCAGAAAGAGTAGAGTTTTCTGCCGGTAGAGGTAGGCGTGACCACTTTATAATTGGCAGGACGGAGGATCTCATTTTCGAATTCTTCTCCAAACTGGGCCTGATCGATCTCCCTTTGAAGATGCTCGATCCGAACGCCCACGGCAAAAGGCTTATTCTCCAGATGGATCCCTCTTTGAGAAAGCATGGAAAAAGTATCCCTGGCACTATGACCGATAGCTAAGATCAGGCCCACGCAGGGAATCGTCTCCTTATCTTCCCCGCTTACTGCATCCACTGATGTAACGGAAGTGATTTTGCCGTCAGAAGAAGTGATATCGGAAAGGATCCTTTGGAACCGGACAATGGCTCCTTTTTTCACCAGATCCTGCCGCATCGTGCGGATCACATCCCGCAAAATGTCCGTGCCGATATGCGGATGGGCATCGTAAAGGATCGTTTTCGGGGCGCCGTAGCGGACAAAAGTACGAAGCACTCTTTCCCGCCTCGGATCAGACACGCCACTGAAAAGTTTTCCGTCGGAAAATGTACCTGCGCCTCCCTCACCGAACTGGATATTGGAATGGATATTCAGTTTTCCGGAAGAACGTAATTCTTCCACGTCAGAAGTACGGGTATCGATGTCCGCGCCCCGCTCTAAAAGAATCGTATGGATTCCCGCTTCCACTAAAGAAGCCGCGGCAAATAAACCGGCAGGGCCGCAACCGCAGACCACCACAGTGCCTTTGGAGGACGGCTTAACATGCATATCCGTAACAGAAGAAGATTCAATTTCATTTCTCTGATCCTGATCAGAAAACAGTGCATTGACAACAACACGGATATCCTTCTTATGTCTCGCATCGATGGACTTCTTCGTAAATACGCAATGTTTCGGAAGCTTTTTTCTGGACTTCTTACAAAAGTAAGCATATACATCTTTCCCGTCCGTATAGGGGTCGGAAGAAGATGGAAGCGCAGCATATTCTTTTAGAGGAATCGACAAACGGATCTCAGTTTGCATCATTACCCTCCTGAAATTTCGAGGCGGCAGATCGTCCGGCCAGGATCCCGGAAGAAAATGCCCACTGAAGATTATATCCGCCACAGTCGCCATCCACATCGAGAACTTCCCCGCAGGCATAAAGATCCGGCACCAGTTTGGATTCCATGGTTTCAGAAGAAAACTCTTCGCAGGATGCCCCGCCGATAGTGGTCTGGGCATATTCCAGGGAACGGGTCCCGGTTACAGGGAAAACCCAATGGGTCATAGTGTAAAGGATCTGGTCGATATCTTTTTCAGACAAAGACGAGATTGGAAGCGAAAGCGGCCGGTTCAGGGCGGTCTTCAGGATCATGTTTCCGATCTTCACAGGAAGTATCGACAAAAGAAGCTGCTCCAAAGGCCTTTCGGAAAAAGTCTTTCTGCGCAAGAGCAGTTCTTCCTTTAATGTACAGCAGGTTTTCTCGTCGAAAAGGCACAGAGAAACCTGCATCGGAGCCGAAAGTTTCCCTTTTTTTATCCGGCGGGAAACTTCTCCCGACACCTGAAATACCGCAGGACCGGATAATCCGTAATCCGCGAAAAGCACTTCTCCGAACTGGCGTGCCACGACTTCTCCCGAGCAAAGAAGGGACAGATCGCAATCCAGTCTCATGCCGCTTAATGCACGAGGGACAGATGTATCCGTTGTGATCTGTACGATCGAGGGTTTCGGTGCATAAACCTTATGGCCCAGTGACGACAGGATCTTATATCCGTCTCCGGTTGTTCCGAGAGATGGCGCACAGGCTCCGCCGCAAGCCACGATCAGAGCATGGCTGAATATCTTTCTTCCATCCGAAAGCGTTATCGAGAAAATCTTTTTCTGCCCGACGGCTTCGACTCTACGCACTTCCTCTACGATAGCTGACGTTTCCACAGTGATTTGATTCATTTCCAGTGCAAAACGGAAAGCATCCACAACAGACGACGCATTTTTACTCATAGGGAAAAGTTTATTTCCCTCATTTACAGTTAATATCCCCAGATCTCCGAGAAATGCCAGCGTTTCCTTTTGCGGGATCAAAGACAGGACTTTTACCGGAAATTCCTCCTGATGGCTATGGAAATGCGCCATCGCCATGTCCTGATTTGAAAGGTTACACCGACCGTTACCGGTTGCCAGGACCTTTTTCCCAACACGGTCATTTTTCTCCAGGATCAGTACGGAAGCATTCTTCACTTCTTTCCGGGAAAGGCACTTCTGAAAAAAGATCGCAGCGCTCATGCCGGAAGCGCCGCCTCCGATGACGGTAAGATCCCAGACCTTCTCATCTCTCATGATCGCACCTCGGGAAGGAGAGACAGGCAGCGGGCAAGTTTTGAAAGTTTGGAATATTCCACAGAAGTATGCATCCGGACAAGTTCTCCCAGCTTTTTTATATCCTCGACCTTACCCGAAGTCAGCTCGATCTCCATTTCACATATAGGAAGGTGCTTTCCGCCTCCCAGGCATTTCCCGCTATCCAGGCAGATCTCCATTTCACTGCTGTTAAACCGGACAAGATATGTTGTTCTGGTAAATTCAGTACGGCAGATCTCTACGATTTCTTTATCCTTCAAAGGAATCAGGACAGAAGCCGCATATTCGACCGGATCTTCCTGATCTTTCACCGAAGAAAGAAAGGCATCGATATCGAAATCCCGTTCATCTGTCCTTCGGTTCCACTCATAATGGGAAGAAAGCCCGGTACGCATATCCAGTCCCCCTCGGGTCTTTACGGTCTGAATATAATTTGACCCCACCACATGGCGGATCCGCATCGTGGAACGGGTGCCGGAAAGATAACGGGACGGGGTGTCCAGATAACGGTTCTCATATGTTTCGGTCTTTTTCTCCAATACCGTAACACAAGACTTCAGCCATTCTTCTTCCATCACCGAAAAAAGAGCTTCATCAGAAGGGAACGTTAACTTGATCTCGTTTTCCATGGGCACCTCCCCGAAAACAAATTACAACGCGATCTCACGGACACCGGCAGAAGTCACCAGACAGATGTTTTTCGAACCGAAAAAGGCCACACGCAGGACCGGCTCATCTACAGGGATCGTGGATGAAATGTGTGCACGGGAAAGATCCACCAGAAGAATGGAATCATCCGCTGCAATCAGCGCCTGGTTTCCGGAAACATCATAATCCAGCACTTCATTTCCGAGCTGGATGTCGCCGATCTTCCCGCCATTTCCATTGAATGTCGTCAGATGAAGCGGCTGGTCCACTCCTTCCGAGTAGATCACACCACAGCCGCCGGAATACGGGAAAATACTATATACGCATGGAAAAGGCGGATTCACGGGATCACATTTTCCATCACCGATCAGCACCACATCGCCAATACCGGCCACAGCCAGACGGTTCGTGCTCATGTACGAAAGAAGCGGCATTACATCCGTGACCACAGGCGAATAAAAAGCATATTCTGTCGGTCGGGCGGTGGTTCTGTCGGATGGGATCGAAAAAATCTTCACGTGAGGGATCATCTGAGAACCGTCAGTATCCACAAGTGTCACACTTAAAGTGCTTTCATCCGGAGAAAAAGCCAGTGCCAGAGGATATCCCGACTCATAAGAAGACCATTTTGCCAGAAAGCTTCCGTCTTTTTCCATCATGTAAACACAGCCGAAGGATTCCCCTTCATCAATGATGACTGCAGATAAACCTGAAGGCGCTAAAGCTATGCTTCCGATCTTTCCGGTCATATGAGACGTATAGATCAGTCCATCTTCAGAAAACAGCGCACATAGAAAACCTTCCGTATCCGCGATCATGGCGTACGGGCCGGAAAACACAACAGAAGGATTACTCATTTCCAGATCCACACTGAAGATCTCATTGCCGGATATCGAAAGATATGCCACACGCTTTGTGGACACCTTCAAAAGCCCGTTCTGAAAGGGATACAGCTGCTGGGCTTCGGTATATTCACAGTCAAAACCGGCAATGGCCGAAAGACGGAGCTGTTCTTTCGCTCCATTTTTCGCTGCGAAATGATTTCGGAGCATATATACCAGAATAATCGAGACGGCGGCAAGTATGATACAAAGAATGACCAGAAGCGGAGTCGCAAAACGATGACGCTTCTTCGTGGTCGTCTGAGTCTTTTCCGCAGCACGCCTCTCTTCCGGATTTCTATCTGATGGTCGGTTACGGTCTGTCATAGATTCCTTCTGCATTCTTATTATCGATGGCCTCGTTTGTCAGATTATAGGCATCCCAGATACCATAGCCCGACATCGTTTTGCCGTTATCTTTATATAATACGCTTCTCTCTACGATAAATCCACTGTAGCGGTCATTGAGGAAGCAGTAATACTCATTCTCGTTTTTCGGAACGAATTTGATCGTATAGTTTTCACTATCCACTCTTGTTACAGAGATCGTCGCTTCTACATTCGAAAGATCCGGATCTGCATCTTTCTCCATTTTATAAATCGGAATACGGCAAATGGACTGAAACAGTACAAGTCCGTAACAATCACCATTTGAATCGATCACCTTGGCATTTCGCTTATCCAGAGTAAAGCTCGTTCCTTCGCTTTCAAATGTTCCGGTCGTATCGAACCAGCACTCCAAAGTAAAGGTAGTATCTTTCATCGTCACTGTGGCAGATCGGAATTCATCAAGATACTCTTTTTTTACATAAGCCTCGATCAGTTCAAAGGAGGGCTTATCCAGACCGGGAATAGAACCGGCAAGAACACGGAAAGTGTAGGGATTACTGGAACATTCCCCGTAATAGTAGCCGCCTAATTCCCTGGAAAGACTGATTTTTACGGTTTCACCGGTTTTCAGCGTAATATCAAACTGATACTCCGGAGCATCAAGTCCATAAGAGGCCCGGTTCTCTTCCGATATCGGCAAATACTGATTGGCCGGAAAATGAAGGATCGTATCGATCATTCTGATCATCTCATCCCGCGGATCACGTTCGATCGGCTCAAGCACACGGTACTGGGATTCAAGGAACACACCATTATCCTTATCTTCCAGAACCTGTACCTTCCATTTATCTCCATCTGAAGTTCTGGAAAAAGAAATGGTATCCACACGGCTGCGCTCAATAGATGTAATGTACTGGCTAAGAAAGCTTTCAAACTTCGTAGACAGATTCAGATAAAACGAATTGTTCGCCACATACACTTTCGGATCCCCGTCGATCTGAAAATATATACCGCTACGGTCCGAAAGAAGTGATCCGATATGGACTGTTTTCGTTCTTCCGTCTCCTAAACTTAAAGTGAGGGTATACTGATCACGATCAAGTCCATAAACACTTAACGATTCTGTTGGCTCAAAAGATTTCCGAACAGAAATACCGATAATGCTCTGTACATATGAATTGACCCGTTCACTGTTCAGTTTCTCCACATCAAATTCGGTCTGGCCGTATGTCACAGAACGGATACGTCCTTCATCTCCAAATTGAAAGAATGTCTCTATCCCCTCAGTATCAATAATCTTAAGCGAACGAAGCTCACGTAACTCACAAAGTTCCATGGACTGTCCGGAAATATCGTCATCCAGGTTCTTCTTCTGGACAGCCTGAAAGATCTTAAGACCGATAAACAATACAAGGAGCGCCGTAAAGATCACAGCCAGTCGTTGAAGTAAACGAATATCTTTCATAGCTATCTCCTTACAAATGACGTCTCTTTCTGTAGATATAGACACCGCAGATCAAGCTTCCCAAAGGAATGATCGTCATAACACAGATCGACCAGGCTGTCGCTGCAGAAGACGAAAGCGGCTTGGAAAGCGAAAAACTCGGTACAGATTTGACCGGAGCCAGGACAGAGATCTGAATCTGACAGATATCACCCAGCATATTTCTCGTAAACACAGCGTTGTTATCATTCAGAGATTTTTCCGAATAATATTCATCCGATACAAAAGTGTTCGAGCCGATCACGATAAGGCAGGAATTGCGGTTATTCGTAGTATCAACAGACTGAAGTGCCACTGCCTGCTGTCCGGAAGAAACCGAACTGTCGATCTGCGTGTTCGGGAAATCTACAGAGGCCGAAGATGAGGTAATGATAAGCGGAGAAACAAAAATATTCTCTCCCCGATCCGAATTCACTTTTAAATACCGGCAGTTCTCAACACTATACTTATCCGGAACTGAAAGATAATTAGCATAATCCGGATCTGCAAAAGCAATCGAAGAATACGGGTTATTCACATCCGGAAGTGCATCCGCGCTGTTTTCGTGGATGATCGCCGATTCCAGGGTAATTCCCATCTTCTTTGTGATTTCATTCAAATTCGGCATCTCCACCACTTTATCTGTATCAAAATCACTGACCAGAAGGACCTTTCCTCCATCATCGAGATAAGTCTTGATCAGTTCCTTTTCCGTGATCGTAAGATCTGTATCCGGGTCAATGATCATCAGGATCTCACAATCCGAAGGAATCTGCACATTTTCCCCCTTCAAAGACAGTTCACTCGACACCATACCCAAAGGAGAAATGATCATATCCAATGCACCATGTCCCTTAAGTCCATGCCCGCCCAGATAATAAGCCTTCATGGTCCTTCCGGAAGCTACGTACAGAATAAGACCTGTCACCTTCTGTTCCACAAGGTTCTTCTCCGGAACATACAGGTTGTAGTTATAAGCCAGATTCGAATTCCAGACAAAACAGTTGTACGGATCCAATGTAACCATCAGGTCGTCACTTTTGATAACATAAGTATATTTGCGTAAGCTGTATACATTGTTCGGATCCAGTTCAGTGAGAATAAACGGATCCACATCCGGATCGACATATTTCAGTTCGATCTTTCCATTTGCCTTATTCTCATAGTCATCCATAATGGGAATAAAATACTCCCGGAGCGCAAAGTTCTTATCATCTTTGTCAAAAAGGCCATATATCTCCACTTTCTTGTCCAAAGAATCCAGATAGTTCTTTGTAAGAACACTTACCGAATTCGCCTTTACCGAGGTCGCATCAAAGGTAAGCGGCTTATCTAAAAGTGAATCCACGATCAGATTCAAAATAATGCAGATGCCAACGATCAGTGCCACAGAAAGCACAGATGCATATTTCAATACTTTAAAACGGCTGTCCGACTGAACATGTACTTTTGCCGAACGGCCCGGAGTCTCCCGGAGGATACTTTCACTTGCTGTTTTTCTAGCCATTTTCGCGTCCCCCTTCCCTTAATTCTGACTCCAGCGTTTCTTTTCCAGCACCCGATAAGTGATGAAAACAAACACGAAAGTAAAGCTCAGGCAGAAGAATATCGGGACGATCTTAAATACACCCGAAGTAAAGCCTTCTGTCTTGCTGTACGGGTCAAACCATGTAATCGCGTTACGGATCCAGTCGCCGATTGAATAGATCGCACTATCAGAAAGACCAAACAGATGCGTGATCTTCAAAAGTGATTTGACGACCTCAGAGATCGAATCTGCAATGTTGGAAAGCATACTCATCACAAGAAGGATAACAAAGCAAACCACAGCCGACATGATCTGATTTTCAGTCATAGCTGAAGTCAGCATGCCGACAGAAATGAACAATGCGGCCAGAACCAGATAGGCCAGTATCGCTCCCCATGTCGCGGGACTGATGTATCCGGAAAGAATGACCGTGACGATCATATGGCTAAACAGGCAGACAAGCATCAATACCTGTAAAGCCATAGCAGCCAAAAACTTTCCGATTACAGCGCTTTTCATGGAGTACGGCATGGTATAAAGAAGCACATCCGTACCGTTTTTCTTTTCTTCGGCAAACAGCCGCATGGTAATGATCGGGATCAGGATAATAAAGAAAGTGCGGAGATAATCGATCTCCATGTTAATATCCACATAAGCCAGGCTGGAATTCAGCATACCGGAAAAATAATAACCGCTGATGATGCCCAGAAGGCTGATCGCCACCCAGCCAACCGGGGTCCGGAAATAGGAAAGAAATTCTCTCTTAAATATCGCAAACATAGTGTTCTCCTCACTTCTTTGGTGAAGTAATGCTGGTAAAAACATCTTCCAGCGAAGGTTCCATAGAACGGAACTCTAATATAGGTGCATTTAGACGGGCGATGGCAAACGAAATGGACTTTCTTACTTCCATGCTTCCCTCACAAGCCAGGTCGATCTGACAAATTCCGTTCTTTTCCGCCAGAGATCTCACCGAATTGACGCCGGGTACAGCCCGGAGCGGCATCTGCAGAGTGCTGAAAGGAGCTTCCACAACAAGCAGATAATGCACATTATCCTCTACTCTTGAAGAAAGTTCAAAAGTCGGAGCATCGGCCACGATCTTACCGTTATTGATAATAATGACGCGGTCACAGATCGCCTGTACCTCTGAAAGAATATGTGAACTGAAAATAATCGTATGATTCTTGGAAAGTGAGGTGATCAGTTTTCTCACTTCTATGACCTGATTCGGGTCAAGACCGACCGTCGGCTCGTCGAGGATGATCACTTCCGGATTGCCGATCAGAGTCTGGGCAATGCCGACGCGCTGCTTATAACCCTTAGACAGGTTATGAATAAGACGGCCGGAAACATTGCCGATATGGACCATTTTCATAACATCAATGATCTGTTTCTTTCGGATATCTTTCGGTACCTTTTTTAATTCCGCCACATACTCAAGATACTCACTGACGGTCATATCCATAAAAAGAGGCGGGATCTCCGGTAAATAGCCGATATTCTTCTTCGCCAGCTCCGGCTCTTCCAGAATATCGTAGCCATTGATCGTCACCTTACCGCTTGTCGCCGACAAATAGCCGGTGATAATATTCATCGTTGTGCTCTTTCCGGCACCGTTGGGGCCGAGAAAACCCAGGATCTCACCTTGGTTTACGGTAAACGAGATGCCGTTGACAGCCCGTTTATCCCCATAAAACTTAACTAGATTAGAAATCTCGATCATGTACCCTCTCCTACGTGTGCATGTAACTTTGCGGAACTATTTTACCCCAAAACCGAATATCTATAAAGTCTTTAAGAAAGGCCCTTCTCTTTTACGAAAACCTGGACGAAAAAACATGCCGGCCTGTCGCGACCTCAAATCCATCGATCTGTACGCCATCCTCCGTATTGGAACGGTAGATCTTCACTTCTTCTCCCGGCTTAACTTCAGATGCATAGTTGATCGTCATGGAACGGATCTGAGTACTTACATCCTTCTGAGAATAAAAACTATCCTCACTCCAGGCGCATATTCCGGTCGATATCGCTATAGTCGGCATATCGTGTCAAAGTATGGGCATCGCCCCGATTCTCTTCCGTAAGCGGAAAAAGTTTGTCGATCTTCTGTTCGGAAGGCTCCTTACTTGCATATACATCCATACCCGGTATCGTGGACGGACGGACCGGCCGGTGATCTCCCTGCTGGGCAATGATCCATACAGAAGTCGCTCTTCCGATCTCTTCTTTATTCTCATCCAGAATGGCAAATTCACGGTTAAAGAGAACTTTCTGATATCCGCTCGACCAGGTCCGGATGTAGATCACATCTTTCCACTTCGGGATCTTTACCATATCGACCCGCATCCTAAGAAGCAGCCAGCACGCATGATAGGAATCCATCACATCCGCGCCGAATCCGTGGTGATCCACATCCAGGCAGGCTGCTTCCTGCAGCATGGCACACAATGCATGATAATGCAGACGATCGGCGATATCCGTTTCCGTACCAATGATAGTGAAACGAAACAGATCTTCTTGAGGTATATACTGCATGATTTTTAATTCTTGAGGTATATACTGCATGATTTTTAATCCTTTCCTGAGATCTTCTGACCCGGACGATACATCGTATTTCTGGGATTAAAACGATAAAAGGCTTTCAGCATACGCTCATCCGGTTCGATTACAAGAAGGACTTTGGACTCGCCCATCCGGGTGGCAATATACCACTCTTTTTCCGGAGCCGTACCGGAAACACAAATACCGTGTAACGCATCGCTCTTATCGAATTCCGAATACGGATGACGTGCATCATCTTTCTTCGCAACCATTTCAAATTCACGGACCGATCCGGAAAAGAGTTCCGAGCGGCGGCTGCTGTTACGGATCACATCAATGGTAAAACTGTCATTGACAACGGAATACTCAAATTCTTTCTTTAATCCGGTCACAAACATATAACAGCCAAATCCGATTCCGAAGGAAAGCACACCGGTAAAAAGGAACAGATACCCGATACCGAAGAACAACGGAAACACATTAACGATCAGAATTGCAAGGATAGCCAGAAGCACGATCAGCACACGCATGACCTTCTCTTTGGTCGTGAATGACTTTTTCACCATGATCTCGACCATTACATCATTATTTATCATCTGTACAACGCTCCAAGAAAGAAATAGGGGCTATGATCTTTCGACCATAACCCCTACATTTTACCATTTTTACGACGATTAATACATACCGGCGTTCGGGTTCGGCATCGGCGGTTCAGGCTGCGGAATATCGCATACAACAGCTTCTGTTGTCAGAAGTGTAGACGATACGGAAGCAGCATTCTGCAGAGCAGAACGGGTTACCTTAGCAGGATCAACGATACCTACATCAAACATGTTGACATACTTATCATTGAGGGCGTCATAACCGTTACCGGGTTCGGACTTCTTGATGTTCTCGCAGATGACAGAACCATCCAGACCGGCATTGGCAGCGATCTGACGGATCGGAGCTTCCAGTGCCTTTGCGATGATGCGGATACCTGTTGCCACATCTCCGTCATACTTGTCAACCAAAGCGTTAACTGCCGGAAGAACGTTGATATAAGCTGTTCCACCACCAGGAACAATACCTTCCTCAACTGCCGCACGGGTAGCTGCCAGTGCGTCTTCGATACGGAGTTTCTTCTCCTTCATCTCGGTCTCGGTTGCGGCACCTACTTTAATTACGGCAACACCACCGGAGAGCTTAGCCAGTCTTTCCTGGAGCTTCTCACGATCGAAATCAGAAGTGGTCTCTTCGATCTGAGCACGGATCTGAGCCACACGGGACTTGATCTGCTCATCCTGACCCATACCATCTACGATAATGGTGTTTTCCTTCTGAACCTTTACCTGGCGGGCACGACCGAGCTGTTCCATCTTTGTTTCCTTCAGATCCAGACCCAGATCATCGGTGATCACTTCACCACCTGTCAGGATAGCGATATCCTGAAGCATTGCTTTTCTTCTGTCACCAAAACCAGGTGCCTTAACAGCAACACAGGTAAATGTGCCACGGAGCTTATTTACGATCAATGTAGCCAGAGCCTCGCCATCAACATCTTCAGCAATGATCAAAAGCTTCTTGCCCTGCTGTACCACCTGCTCGAGAAGCGGCAGAACATCCTGGATATTGGAGATCTTCTTGTCTGTGATCAGGATATACGGATCATCCAGAACGGCTTCCATCTTATCCATATCTGTGCACATATAAGAGGAAAGGTATCCACGGTCAAACTGCATACCTTCTACAACTTCCAGATCAGTACCCATGGTCTTGGACTCTTCAACAGTGATAACACCATCAGAAGAAACCTTCTCCATAGCCTGAGCGATCAGATCACCGATAACTTCATCACCGGCAGAAATCGATGCAACACGGGCAATATCCTTGGAACCGTCAACCTTCTTAGCTGCGGACTCCAGAGACTTTACAGCCTCATCTACAGCCAGCTGAATACCTTTTCTCAGAATGATCGGATTCGCACCGGCAGCCACATTCTTCATGCCCTCGCGAATGATCGCCTGAGCAAGAAGTGTAGCAGTTGTTGTACCGTCACCGGCAACATCATTGGTCTTGGAAGCCACTTCCTTAACAAGCTGGGCACCGGCGTTTTCAAAACGGTCTTCCAGCTCGATTTCTTTTGCGATCGTCACACCATCGTTTGTGATCAGCGGAGCACCATACTTCTTATCCAGAACCACATTTCTGCCCTTCGGTCCCAATGTGATCTTTACTGTATCTGCTACTTTATTAACACCATTTTCCAGGGCGCGTCTGGCGTCCTCGGAATATTTCAAATCTTTAGCCATACTGAATTACCTCCTAGCGGGAACTTACTCGACAATAGCCAGAACATCACCCTGGCTCAGGATCGTATAATTGACCCCGTCGATCTTTACTTCTGTACCGGCATACTTGCTTACCAGTACCTTATTACCAACGGAAAGTTCCATCTTTACTTCTTTTCCATCAATCATCCCGCCCGGACCGACAGCAACGATTTCTGCGATCTGAGGCTTCTCCTTTGCCGAACCGGCCAGAACGATACCACTATGTGTCGTTTCCTCCGCTTCAACCATCTTAATAACGACTCTATCACCTAACGGCTTAATGGTCATGGTGAATCACCTCCAGTAATTTTATTTAGCACTCAACATATGCGAGTGCTAAATTCATTTACTACTATACCATTAAGTGATGAGATGTCAATATCAAAGAAAGACAAAAACAAATTTTTAACTATCGGAATCAGACTTGGTCGGATTTGCCTTTTCGGCTTCATAATCCAGATTCTTACCCGTGGAGAAGTCCACTTCGTGCTGCGGAGCTCTCGGAATTTCCTCTACCGGGTCAAAAGGATACGTCTCTCCGTAGAAGAATTCCTGAACGATCGGGATCATACCGTTCCAATCGCAACGGATACTCCAGTCACCTTCACGGACATCATCCGAGAAGAAACCTTCAACCGAATATCCTTCGACAGGAATACCCATAGTAAGGAGTTTCAGGTCTCTTACCTTCGGCAGGAAATCAAATGCATAGTCCTCGATCTCATCCGGAGAAATATTCGTTGCGATCATGCTCAGAATATCGTCCAGCGCAGAAAGCTTAGAGGTGGTGCTAAGGTTAGCGAACTTCTCCAAAAGCGCATTTAATACCTTAACCTGTCTTTCCGAACGGCCGTAAATACCGTTTCCTACCTGACGGATACGGCTATAAGCCACAGCCTGTCTGCCGTTCAGGTGCTGAAGACCGGCTTCGGAAAGTGTATAGGCGGAATCAGAATCACCATGCAGACGGTTCTGGTCACGAAGGTTATCGTTTAATCCGCCAGGTGTGTGGAACACTTCGCTCTTTGTCAGTTCAATATCCACACCGCCAACTGCATCGATAACCTGTTCCATATGATAGAAGTTAACGAAAGCATATCCGTCCAATGTCAGACGCAGATGACTTTCCACAACAGCAGACAAAAGCTCAGGTCCGCCGTATGTCATAGCAGCATTGATCTTCTGCAGTTTCTTATGTCCGGGAATACTTACATAGCAGTCACGCTGGATCGTGACAAGCTTGATAGTACCTGCCTTGTCGTCTACGCTCATGACCATGATGACATCGGCAAGGCTGCCGGAACCGTCATCAGAATAATTGCGGTCACGGCTGTCAATACCGATAAGCAGGAAGTTATGGATATAATCCTCTTCTACCGGAGCTTCACTGGTTTCAGACGTATAGTGGACCAGTGATACAACAGAGCCTTCTTCATCTACAAAGGTAGGATTTTCCTGCTTCGGAATGAATTCGATCTTACTAAAGAGATATTTCTTATACTGCTGATAGCCGATATACGCACCGCCAACAAGGATCACCAGTACCAGAAGGATCGGTACGATGATACGAAGCATGACACGCTTAAATGTCCACGGTTTCTTCACTTTTCTTCTTCTCCCGGGCTGTCCGTTATGTGCCTGGCTGCTATGAGGCTGACCACGACGCGGTTGCGGTTCGGCATGCCGGTTTGCAGGACCTGTGTGCCGTCCCTTATCATCAATATGTTCAATATGGTATCTCTCCGCCAAAGAAGGCGTACGATGTGGTGGTTGCTGTCTTCTTTCCATACTCAGTTTCAGATTTTTCCTTCAATCTTTTCCATGTCGATTAACTTAACTTGAATCAATCTACCACTCCAAAACCAAATTGTCTATGAATTTAAGTGACTCTTCATTCACATTACATATTTTTAACCTGGTGTTGCAGATGGCTCTGTTGTCGCTTCTGTGGTGGTTGTCTCCGTCACCTCATCTGTTCCCTCAACCGATTCAGAAACCTGCCCGGCCGATTCGGTATGTACCTCTCCTTTACCGCTGATCGACACCGGCAGATAGTCCATCACACTGACGATATATTCATCAAGCTTGATGGTTCCTTTCTGAGTCCGGTTCTGAATATAATCATCGGCATGGAAGAACGTGATTGCGCCAAAATAGGTAACCACAGCGATCACCAGAGCCAGGAAAGCCAGTTTTACCAGAAGCATGACGGTGATGCCGGAATTCTGGAAAAACTCCACGATCGGGGTTCTTCTCCGGATCTTGGTATCCGGTGTCGAGGACATAAATTCAGCAATACGGAAACGTGGTGAATCGATTCGTTCCAGGATCGTGTGCTTCATTGTTGAAGCCGTATACTCATCCAGATTTTTCTCCGGCGGAGCCGCATCGTTGATCACCGGATACTTGGCCATAAGCTCATTAATATGAAACTGCAGAGCATCGGAGAAATAATAAATCACCTTTTCTTCTGTAAGCTTGGCACGCTTATGGTAAGTATCGATGAACGAATCCACTACGCACATTTCCGCGCGGGTGGTATCTCTCAGATTCTTATATGCACACTTGTAGGCAAAAGCGGCATACAGATCGTAAAACTCTTCAATATTTTCACGGGTCAGTTTGGCATTCCAGATTTCCATATACTCACTCCTCCCCGTTCTGTCTCGGTACGCGCAGCTGCTGGGACTTCTTCCCGTTAGGACGCTGAGCGGAAGAATTGTCCATCAGTGTCAGAAGCGGATACGAAGACGAAATTACGAATATGATCAGTGCGATCGCGAGCATCGGCACACGCACACTGGTAAAAGCATTTGCCATTCCGAAAACGACTGTACCGATCATGGTACCGCCGGTAAAAGCACGCATCAGGATCACCCTTGCAACCGGGTGCTTATCCTGGCGGATCAGAGATTTATAGTAACTGAGGTACCCAAACTCATGGGTTCCCTGAGAAAGACCCAGGAAAGCAACACCGATGACCAGAAGTTTCGCCGACGGAGCCAGGGCAAAGACCAGATAACCGATGGAACTGAGCATGGCAGCAATCGTGATACGCATTTTGGCCGAGAAGAAATCCTCAAACCAAATGATCAGGATACGCATTACGACCTGTCCGCAGATAATAGCAAGGAGATAGTAGAACGATACGGTCGCCAGAGAGATCCTTACTTTTCCGAGGTAATCCGGAATAAATACCAGGAAGAAAGCGAACTGCAGGCCCAGTGGGAAGATCGTACTCCAGGCAAATGTGCCGGATTTCGAATTCTTTAAAGCATAGAAATAATTCGGCAGACGAACGATCGGTTCGTTGGAAGGCGGACAATGACGCACAAAATACAGAACCTGGATCGCATCCACAAACAGGAAGAAAGAGGCGATCATCAGTACGGCAAACAAACCGAAACGCTCATACAGGATACCGCAGATAACGGCACCGACTGCCGCGCCAAGAAGATATCCGCTGTACTGGCACTGATGGATCTTTCTGTCCGAAAACTCTTCCTGACCGGTTCTGTCTGCCTGAATACGGTATTCTCTCTGGAACTGGAACAGCATACCCAGGAAAAAGCCGATCGGCAGCTGCAGGAAGACGATCAGATAAGGCTGACCTATAAGGCCACAGATAAGGAGCATAACAAATGCACTGACTACAGAAACGATCACCGCAAGGCGGGCAGTCAGCTTCCGGATCATGAGATCGCGAATATGGATAAAGCGCCAGAATCCCAGTAAATACAGAAGGCATGCCAGAACGATCCACATATGGAGGACCACCTGATTATCGGAATATTCAGTCATGGAATCCTTCAGATAGGAAGAAAGCACGATCAAAGGCATCGTACAGCCGACACTGGAGAAAAAGGCAATCAGCCGGTAGGTTGCATTTCCATACATAACCGCTCTCGGAACACCGGTATTCGGCTTTCTGATCAATGTGTCCAGCAGACGGTACATTTCAGAATAAATGACCGCGATGGCAACAGAGATCGAAATGATGGTAAAGATCCAGGAAAGCGACATGCCGTTTTCCGTCTTTACAAATGCAGACTGCGGGATCATGATCTCCACGATACCGGACATGGTGCCGTCAGCGCCGATGATCGGAGCAACAGATGTGACATACAGCACATTCTCATAACGGCGGTGGGTCACGATCAGCTGCTGCTGATCATATGCTTCCATATACTCTTCGCCGGCACCGGAAAGAACATACTGTTTGCCATCCTCATGGGAGCGGTCGGAAGTATAAACGCGTACGAAGGAATTACCTGCTTTAACAAATACGTTGGCCGTGTAGTGTTTACCGGTATCATATTCAGGAAGATCCAGAGGGAAAGACATTCCTTCTACAAGATCACGGTTGGATAAAGCTACCGAAGATGCTGCCGTATACGACGACAGCGCACTCTTTCTCTGGGACTGGAGCGCAGAGCAGTACACATTCGTTACTAATGTGGACACGACAAAAAGAATAACCAGTGTCGTGATCAGACAGAAGCCGATCTGACTGGCTACCGCCTTCTTCCCTTTCGGTGCTTTTGCAAAATTCTCATAAACAAAGTCGTTCATAGCGTAGCCTCCGTATTCTTCTTCGAAGCCAGACGGAAGATCGGCGGAACGATATACTGCAGGGAGAACCCGGCCATTGCCACCAGTACAGATGCTGTAACAGTGGAAAGAAGCATGGACTCCAGTTTATCCCCCATTTCATTAACAGGCGCGGTCTGGGCAGAAAGTTCCAAAAGTGCGGAGATCTTCCCTTCCTGATCCAGGATCGGTACCAGATAGTGATACACATCCTTTTCACGGATCTCATAAGGATTCTTCTCCGCAGTAAGCCACTCAGAGACCGGAATGGTCTTCGCAACAAGAAGATCCGAGTCGATACCGGTCAGCATAGTCAGTTCACCGTTGGAATAATCATAAAGGCCGAAGGCCTGTGTCGTATAGTCATCTTCATTCGTATCCATCAGCATATAAGGAAGGATCTTACTATATTTAATTGCGGCAGATGCCGAATCGACCTTGATCTCTTCTCCGGAAACGGCTTTTGCGGCATTCGTCGCATCTGTACGGATACGGGACACCATCGCATTTTTAAATTCCTTTTCCGAACCGAGACGCATATGATGAACAGCAAAAGAAACTGCGGTTACCACCAATATCAGCGCAAACAGCGACAGAAACACGACCTTGGCAACTTTGCCGGCCGCATTGGAAGCAGTATTTGAACTATCTGAAGTGGACATACTTACACCTCATGCATAAAGATACATGGTAATTATATCGCAATGCTTCTTATTTGCAAAATTTTTCTATCATTCATCCTCTTCCTCATCCGATTGGAAGATCAGATCATATTGCAGGAAGTTATAGTCCTCGATCAATGTGCGGATGTCATCCGGCAACTGCTGTTCACCGACAACAGCATCACCAAAACGGTCATAGACCGCCAGAGCATTGATCGCTCCGATCCGCGAATCCAGGACGCGAAGACAGGCACGCGCATCAGGAGAAGGCAGTCCGCAAAGATCCAAAAGATTCTGTCCCAGGAAATTCGGGCTCTTCACCCCACCGTTACCACAGCGGATGTTATAATTTGCCCACACAAAATACGGTACCTGATACAAAGGAAGTGACTCCTGGGCAGTAATGGTATTCAAATCCGTTCCCAATAATTCATCGTAGAACCCGTTATCCAATGTCGGGTAGTGATCACCGAAGAATACAATGATCGTCGGTTCATCCACATTTTCAAAATACTCGATCAGATACTTAAGCGCATCATCCGATTCGCGAAGAAGTGACAGATACTGCTCCGTATACGGGTAGTCTTTTTCCATATTCTGAAGATGAATATCATAGGCCATATTGTCATATTCCTGGGAATAGTCCGCATGATTCTGCATCGATCTTCGGGTCGGTAAAGTCCTCGTCGCTTAAGAACCGGTCAAAACCAAGAAGCGGATAGGCTTCGTCTCTATCCCACCATTCTCTGTCAAAAGGATGGATCGCAAGTGTCTGATAACCGTTCTGCCGGTAAATATACGGAAGCGCCGAGGGCATTTCGTCATTAACATAGAATGTGTATACAGACGATCCTGCAAGAAGTCCGGATACAGAACACCCGGTCAAAAATTCAAATTCCGTATTACAGGTGCCACCGGCAAAAATAGACACGCATAGCTTTCCATGGATCGTGGAACTAAGGAGAGAGTCGTAAAAAGGCATCACCGGTTCAGAAGTATCGATGTCACGGATATTTCTCAGATCTCCGTAAGATTCACTCATAATACAGATCACATTCGGTTTTTTCACCGGATTGACCCATCTTGTGTCCACAGGAAGATTCTCCGCCAAAGCCACATAACGGTTCTGCATATCCAGTGCCGCTTCCGGAGAATTGTCACTGCCGCCCTTGGCAGAAAGATTATTCAGATTGACAACAAATGCAGTCAACGTGCCGTTTACGTTATAAGATTCCAGCGGCGGATAAAGTGCATAGGACACATTCGCTTTTTTCAAAAACGGCTTATTAAAAAGCACTGTCGTGCTGAGAAGTAATCCCGCAAGAACAGCCGAACCGGCCATGGAAAAGCGCTGAAACTTCAGTTTTCGCGGCGGAGTGGCCGTGACACGGATCAGCATAAAAATGGAAAGAAGATACAAGATACCGACAATAAACTGCCATGTGATACGGAAATAATACTTTGATCCGATCGAAGCAGCCATTCCTGCAGCATAGATATCCCAGGGAACAAATGCATCTCCGCGCATTACGATCTTCACGTGGCTGGTGATTCCAATGGCGCCAATAAGTACAGTTACGATCAGGATCGAGATCCAGCCTCTTCCCGTTAACCCATAGAAGAAAAGATACAGGATCTGCATGATCAGGATGCCACATACGAATACCAGGTAGTGTTTCCAGGTAAAAGGCAGCATAAACTGCATTCCATCCCATCGGGCCACATTTAGAAGCTCCATAAAAAGATACATAACAAGTGGAAGATACATGGCACGGAGAAGTTCTTTCACCCAGACTCTATCCATCCACTTTTTCCAAAACAGAAGGATGACACCGGAAAGCGCAATCAGGCAGTGAACAATAATACTTAAGTAGGAGATCTTCGCGTACTGATACGTAATGTTCGGAACATAAGACATCCCGACAGGAATATCCGCCTGTACATCCTCTTCCGTACCAAGCTGGTTGAAATTACTGACATTATGCATTTTCAGATATAGGACTGATTTACTGGAAAAATGGGTCAGTCTCAATTCTGCATAATACATATCTCCGGAATCCAGCGA
The DNA here is from genome assembly GCA_902802325.1 of Oscillospiraceae bacterium. Lineage (GTDB taxonomy): Bacteria > Bacillota > Clostridia > Saccharofermentanales > Saccharofermentanaceae > Scatonaster. The sequence continues at coordinate 19,402 of CADCLV010000008.1, forward strand.
AAGATTATCACAATAGACATCGATCGTCGAATGACTTGGACTGTATATATACGCACTTTTACTGAAAAGCGGCTCGTTAAGATTGTCCTTCTCATAGATCGTCAGCGTTGCCTTGTCCGAAGAGGATAAACGGCTGGCTGCTTTATTCAGTTCGATGGAGATCTTCGAAAGATGATCGGATTTGGCTTCGAAAGTAAACTGCAACGGCCGGGATTCCACTACCTGACGGGAAAAATAGTTCTCCTGAGAAGAATAATTCCGGATCTGTTTTCGGGTAAAAAAATGGGAATGCGAAAGAACAAATGAAGAGAGGATCACCAGAACAATGAATACCAGATAGATCTTATATTTCATGCAGAAGGAATCAAAGGCACGTATCGATTTTACGACCTTGTTATCCTGAAACTTTCCCTGTTTCTTCTCTTCTCGAATCTTCTTCATATCTATTCGTTTCTATGACTTCACACTCTTCATTACGTGCATAGATTTTATCCCAAATCGATGATTTCGGCAAATGCTTTCCGATGAATATAATAGCAGTATAAAAAATCCCGGAACGATATGTTCCGGGATCCATGTGGTTGCGGAGGCGGGACTCGAACCTCGCGACCTTCGGGTTATGAGCCCGACAAGCTACCAACTGCTCCACTCCGCGATGTATAAATGGTGCTCGTGACCGGACTTGAACCGGTACGGGTTTTACCCCGACGGATTTTAAGTCCGTTGCGTCTGCCTATTCCGCCACACGAGCAAGTCACTCTCTAGTGCTAATAGAGAATACCATTGATCCCCCTATCTGTCAAACACTTTTTTTTGAGATTATTCCACGCAGATCATATCCTTGATCCGGTTGAATTTGCTCTCTCCTATGCCCGGAACCTGCATAATCTGATCGATGGATGAAAAAGGCCCGTTTTCTTCCCGAAATGCAACGATCTTTTCTGCTGTCTTCTCCCCGATTCCTGGAAGTGTACAGAGGATATCTTTCCCGGAAGTATTGATATTGATCTTTCCCTCTCCTTGCGGTATTGAACCTTCCGTCTCCTCCCATGGGGGGTCCGTACTAAGCCTGATTTTCGGATCATTATTCTTCTCCCCCTCTATTTTGGAAGGAATATAAATGCTCTGGGAATACTCCACTTTATATACCATGTCTATACTGGAAGCATCGGCATCAAAACCAAGTCCGCCCGCCATATCGATCAACTCATATAGATATACCGGTCCAGCCAATTCATATATGCCGGGAGACACGACTTCTCCGCAGATATACACAGGAAAAACCTGAACTTTCTCTGTTGCATTTTCCGAAGACGAAAGATCCGGCACCAATTCCACACATTCACTGTCCCGGCTTTCCGAAACAATGCTGATATTTTTCTCTGAGGCATGGAGTGCTGTATAGATATAGGCACCAAATCCCAGAAGTATGCATATCGCCGTAATCCAGATCCTTCTTTTGTCATCCGCCATATTCTGTCTCCTTATGGCTGATTTTACTGCCGCAAATGCACCTGTGATCCGACAAAAGCCGACATTCCGAGAAGAATTGTCGTGTACTCTGACGAATTCATTTCTCTTATAGAAACTTACTCTCAATCGGTTGCGATTTCTTATTATTTGAAATAAGATAATAAGGTATGAGTTTTCCAAAGTGTGGAGGGGTAACTATGCTTCGTGATGATCATGAGAATGAAAACAATGAATATGGGCGTTTGATCCACGCCCCGGAAGAGGAATTTGACGATTCCCGGGACCATTCTGTTTTCGGAACATTCTACCAGAACCAGCGGCATCCGCAGGCTTCTGAAGATAATGACAATTATATGATTTCCCATAATCAGGATGAACTTTCTGATCTGGACGATCTAAATAATGAAACCGTATATGGCCTTAACAATCAGCAGCAGGATGCAGACGATGATTCTGTTAAGCGTCCTTTGTTCCTTTCTTTTAAGGCAAATGATTCTGCCGAAAGCGTCTCGGATGCACTTCGCGAACAGAATAATGAAGATCCTTATTCTGCTGAAAAGACCGAACCGGAAGAGGAGCTTCCTCGTCCGTCTATGCTGGATACCATGTATGCCAGAGAAGATTATTTAAGCAACCTTCCAAAGTATGAAGCCGATACATCATTGGAAGATGAAATCAACGCCAGTCTGGAAAGTGAAGATTTTTCAAACATCTCTCCTTTCTCCCCGTTTAAGCCGGCTGTTTCACAACCGGCAGCAGAAACTCCGGCTCCGGAAGTGAAACCGGAACCCGTAGTCGAGGAAGAACCCGCTCCGGCTGTTGAGCCTTCTCCTGTTTTTTCTGCACCTGTGGAGAATGCACCTGTTTCTCCGGCCGAGGAACCTGCTCCTGTCGTGGAAGAGACTGTATCTACGCAGGTTGAACCCCAGATTGCCGAGGAGCCCGCTGAAGAACCGGTTATCACCAGACACCGTTCTCCGTTTGCTCCGGTTTATGTCGAAACACCGACAGTGCAAGAGCCTCAAGTTCAGCAAGAGCCTCAAGTTCAGCAAGAGCCTATTTCAGAGCCCGAAATGCAGGAATCGCCTGCTGTACCTGAAGAGCCGGAAGTTCAGGATTCTAATATTGCAGATATGGTTACTGAAGAGATTTCCGAAGAAGTTCCCGATGCATACATGAATAATGAGGAAGTCCGTCCTTCTGTAGAAGATGTCTCTTCTTCCCCTTCCGATGCCAATTCTCAGCTTCTTTCGGAAACAGTTCCTGATTTTTCCGATCTGGGTGCTTTTAATGCCGCATCCGAAAAGCAGGAAATCGATAATGTAACCGGTACAGAGTATTTTGACAACAGCGAGGAGCAGATCCAGAATACCTCCTCTGTTGAAGAAGAGATTGTAGAAGAGTCTTCTGCCGCTCCTGACGCCGAACCTGTTCAGGAGACAGCACCGGTTCTTTCCGTTACAACCGGAACACCGGCTGATAATACTGAAGATTACCAGTCCATTTACCGTGGCAGCAACGATGTATCGGAAGATACTTCAAACTACGCAAGCCCTGAGGTCCATCCTCATGTTTCCATCGCTTCGACGAATCTGGAGCCGATCGATAACGTATATAACACCAACAGCCAGGATTCTTCCTCTATTGATGATGCCGATCAGCCAGTGATCCAGAATCATCTTCTGTTTGGCGACGAAGACGAGAATACATTCCACGAAAAAGCGAAACGCGAAGCGGAAGAAAAGAAACTTCAGGAAGCTAAGGAACTGGAAGAAGCAGAACTGGCTAAGTCAAAAGCACCTCAGATGAGACCTGGTTCAAACTTCAGTCCGAAGGAAAGACCTGCTGCGAAAGAAGAAGCAGAGAAAAATGCACCTGTTCAAAGACCTGAACGTACTGCTTCTTCCCGTCCGGCGAATTCCCGTCCGGGATCTCCGGTAGCACGTCCGGGCGCCGCAAGCAACATCAGCACCAGCGCCCAGATCGTCAAAGCGGCTCAGCATCACCGCTATACCGCCGCTTCCCAGAGAGGTTCCACGATCTCCCCGGTCGAGCAGCAGACTTCTCCGGAGAAAAAGAAGAGTATCGTCAAGCCGATCATCTTCATTGCACTGGCTCTGTGCTGCTTAGGCGGTCTGTTCTTTGCCTGGAAGCATTTTGATCTTGGAAAGTCACTTTTCTCCAAGTCAACTACTACCACAGTTACCACTTACCAGACAAAGACTACTTCGGTTATCACCGTAAGTTCTGATGAATCTACGGAAAATTCTACGGAAAAGCCTTCTGAAACGACAACCGAGTCCACTACAGAAGCCACAACTACAACAGAAGCCACAACCACGACCGAAGCAACAACTACGACTGAAGCAACAACCACTACGGAGGCCACCACAACAACGGAAGCGACCACGACCACTGAGGCCACTACCACTACGGAGGCAACCACCACAACAGCCGCTCCGACAGAGCCGACTTCGGCACCTTCTGCCAACGGAAATCTGCCTGTTACTTCCTTCAACTCGAAGATCACGAACGCAAAGGCATCCGGCTCGAACTGTTCCTTCGATATAAAGTTCACGAACAATGGTTCCAAGACCTCTTCCCTGAACGCTTCTTTGGAATATGTCACGATCACCTTCTCGACAGATGCGACAATCACGGATATTACCTGCACCAACTTTACCGTTGTGGCAAAAGAGGGCAGCCGTAACACCTTCTATCTGTATCCGAACAGCAATGAGGAGCTGGCAAAGGGAGATAGCATCAAGGCTGAAATTGCCGCAACCGGTGATGCTACGATCGGTTCTTTCAAGATCAAGAATTTCTACGTCAAGTATAAAGAATGATCTATTGAGTTAGTCCGACACAAAAAGGGCCGGCGCCTTATATGGCACCGGTCCTTCTTCTTTTTCTGTTGTACTTTACGTAACGATCAGATGATACCCGACCGCCAATCGAATATTATTTTTCGATGGTCATTCCAGACAGGAAAGCATTGATGAAGCCATCCAGATTACCGTTCATAACCGCATCAACATTCACTTCCTCATATCCTGTACGATGATCTTTCACAAGCGTATACGGACAGAAAACATAAGAACGGATCTGGCTGCCCCATGCGATATCCATCTGTACGCCCTTTAAGTCTTCGATCTTTTCCATATGCGCTGCCATAGCCAGAGCATAGAGCTTGGCTTTCAGCATATTCATAGCAGTCTCACGGTTCTGGATCTGGGAACGCTCTGCCTGACAGGCAACTACACAGCCCGTCGGAATATGGGTCAAACGTACAGCCGAGTCGGTACGGTTAACGTGCTGACCTCCTTTACCTGTCGCACGGTAAGTATCTACACGGACATCTGCCATATCGATCTTAATATCAATGGTATCATCCAGTTCCGGCATAACTTCGCAGGAAGCAAAGGATGTATGTCTTCTGGCCGAAGAGTCGAACGGAGAAATACGTACCAGTCTGTGAACACCGATTTCCGAACGGAGGAAACCATAGGCATTTTCACCTGAGATCATCATGGAAACGCTCTTGATTCCAGCTTCATCACCATCCAGATATTCCAGTTCTTTGATCTCGAAGTCGTGATCCTGCGCCCAGTGAGTATACATACGATAGAGCATGCTGACCCAGTCCTGCGCTTCCGTTCCACCTGCACCGGCGTGAAGTGTCAGAATGGCATTATTCTTATCATATTCACCGGTCAGGAGAGTCTCCAGGCGCATTTTCTCATAGGATGTGAAGAAATGCTTCGCACCTTCCTGGGCTTCAGCAAGCACATCCGTATCTTCTGCTTCATTTCCCAGTTCGCAGAGAACAAGAAGATCTTCACGGGAAGAAGCCAGATCCTCGAAGTTCTTAATACGCTTCTGAAGTCTCTTCAGCTTCGTCTGCTCTGCCTGAGCTCTTTCAACATCATTCCAATAATCCGGTTCCTGGGATCTTGCCTCTAACTCGGATACCTGATCGCTTACCTGCTTAATATGCAGTGCATCACGCAAAAGCTCGATCTTCTCCTTATAGCCTTCCAGTTCCAGGCGCAAATTATCAAACTCCAGCATTACTTGTTCTCCTCTTTCAGATCACTGACAAATTCTTTCAATCTCTTCATCGCTTCCTGGATATTCTCCATCGAAGCGGCATAACTGATTCGTACATGGCCTTCTCCGCATTTACCAAATGCGTTGCCCGGAACGATCGCAACTTTCTTTTCCATCAGGAAACGCTCACAGAATTTTTCCGAGGAAAGTCCCAGCCCTTCGATACTGGGGAAAGCATAGAAAGCACCAGTCGGCGCAAAGCACTTTAATCCGGCATCGTTCAGGCCCTTGATAATGACTCTTCTTCTGCGGTTGTACTCTTCACGCATCTCATCAACTTCCTTATCCCCGTTCCGGCATGCTTCAATTACCGCATACTGGGCTGTAGTAGGAGAACACATGATGCAATACTGATGTACTTTATTCATAGCCGCAACAAGTGGAGCCGGACCGGCCATGTATCCAATACGCCAGCCGGTCATCGCAAAAGACTTGGAAAAGCCGTTGACCACGATCGTACGGTCATACAGCTCCGGGAAGCTGGCGATAGATACCGGTCGTTCTCCTGTATAACTGAGCTCGGAATAAAGTTCATCTGAAACGACAAATATATTCGGATGCCGGACAAGAACATCTTTGATGGCCGCAAGGTCATCTCTGGACATAGTGGCACCGGTCGGATTTCCCGGATACCCGAGAATGATATATTTTGTTTTATCGGTAATCGCGGCTTCCAGCGCTTCCGGCTTCAGACGGTATTCGTCCTCTTCCTTTGTCTCGATCACCACAGGTACGCCATGGGCAAGGGTGACGGTAGCTTTATAAGCAACAAAACAAGGTTCCAGAATAATGACCTCATCACCCGGATCGATCAGCGAACGTGCGATCAGATCCAGTGCTTCACTGCCGCCGACAGTCACCAGGATCTGGGACTTCGGATCATATTTCAGATCAAAACGTCTCTGAAGATATTCCGAGATCGCTTTTCGAACTTCAATATATCCCTGATTCGGGGAATAATGCGTGTTTCCGTCTTCCAGGGAAAAGATTCCGGCTTCACGGATGTTCCATGGTGTGACAAAATCCGGCTCACCAATGGAAAGAGAAATCACTTCTCCTTTCATCTCGTTAGCCAGATCAAAGAAACGGCGGATGGCCGAAGGCGCAATGCCATTGACCACTTTTGATATTTTACTCTGATAATCGATATCCATTGTATTACTATCTCCTGCGCGCTACGTATTACAGCACGATGGTCTCACGGTCATCTTTCGGCTTCTGGGTAAATAAAGTACCGTTACTCTTGTACTTCTTAAGGATAAAGTGGGTCGCGGTGGAAAGAACACCCTCAAGAGGTGCAATCTTCTCCGAAACAAAATTAGCCACTTCACGAAGTGTGGAATCTTCAATGATCAGCATCAGGTCAAAACCGCCGGACATCAGAAAACAGGAAGATACCTGCGGATAACGGTAGAACTGGCTGGCGATCTTATCAAAGCCCTGGTTTCTCTGCGGAGTGATCCGGACTTCGATCAAGGCCGTTACGGTCTCTCTTTCCGTCTTCTCCCAGTTGATCATCGTAGTATAGCCAAGGATAACATTATCCTTCTTGCAGGCTTCCAGTTCAGCTGCGATCTCTTCTTCCGATGCATTGAGCATCGTAGCCAGATCCGCGATCTTTACTCTCGCATTATGTTCGACTAACTGCAGCAATTCAATTCGATTCAGCATAAATAACGCCTCCCGCTCCAATTTACCTCTGCTATTTTATCACAACAAACTATATCTTATCAGATATTCAAAATATAAAGAAGATGGGTCACCTATAAATAGATGACCCATCCCATTTCAATCAGTTACGTATTCAGATACGGGCAACGCCGCTCTTTCTAGCCGCATCAGCAACAGCTGCAGCAACAGCCTTACCAACACGCGGATCGAAAGCATCCGGGAGAATGTATTCCGGATTCAATTCATCATCAGAAACAACACTTGCGATAGCGTTCGCAGCTGCGATCTTCATCTCATCGTTGATATCAGAAGCACGAACATCAAGAGCACCACGGAAGATACCCGGGAAAGCAAGAACGTTGTTTACCTGGTTCGGGAAGTCGGAACGGCCTGTAGCCATAACAGCAACGCCGGCCTTCTTTGCCTCGTCCGGCAGGATCTCCGGTACCGGGTTTGCACAAGCAAATACGATCGGATCCTTTGCCATGGTAGCAACCATCTCAGCTGTCAGTACGCCCGGAGCAGAAACACCGATGAATACGTCAGCGCCAACGATTACATCCTTGAGGGAACCCTTCTTCATCTTCTGGTTTGTGATAGCAGCGATCTCTTCCTTAGCAGAGTTCAGCTTCTCACGGCCCTGGTAGATCGCACCGGTTCTGTCGCAGAGAACAACATCCTTGAGACCACGGGAGATCAGAAGCTTGGTGATAGCGGTTGCAGCAGCACCGGCACCATTAACAACAACAGAAATCTCTTCGATCTTCTTGCCAACGATCTTCAGAGCATTGGTAAGACCTGCCAGTGTGATAACAGCAGTACCATGCTGGTCATCGTGGAAGATCGGGATATCGCATCTTTCCTTCAGCTTCTTCTCGATCTCGAAGCATCTCGGAGCGGAGATATCCTCCAGGTTTACGCCGCCGAAAGAACCGGCCAGCAGAGCAACAGTGTTAACGATATCGTCAACTTCCTTGGAACGGATGCACAGCGGGAAAGCATCTACATCACCGAATGCCTTAAACAGTGCGCACTTACCTTCCATAACCGGCATACCGGCTTCCGGTCCGATATCACCCAGACCAAGAACAGCTGTACCATCGGTAACAACAGCTACCAGGTTGTGACGACGGGTATATTTGTAGGAGAGATCGACATCCTTGGAGATCTCGAGACAAGGCTCAGCTACACCAGGAGTATAGGCTACAGACAGGTCGTGCTTCGATGCAACAGGGGCACGAGTGATAACTTCGATCTTACCTTTCCATTCAGTATGCTTCTGGATGGCTTCTTGTTTAATATCCATAATTCAATCCTCCGCTAATTATATTTACAGGAACATTACAATAATAGGGAAATCAATCGAAAAAAGCAATCCATGAAATCAACAAAGTTCGAAATGAATTGCAAAAGATTCGGGACAGATTGTCAAAGGAAAAATCTAAATGAAAATTATTCCCGTGACAGTAAAGTGATCATCTGATAGCGGATCCCCATATTTCTGGCTATGACCAGCGTGAAATAGGCTGTCAGAAACGAGTTTACCAGAGCCATACCGGTAGATCCGGCATGAAGAAGGAGCCCGGAAAAGTTCATGCAGGCAAACAAAATGAAAAAGATCACACACAGGTCCAGGAAGATCGGCATTTTATGGCCGAAAGTCTTTCTCATACTCTTCGGTATGGCAGAAAACGGATTGACCTTATCCATGAATACCAAACCGGAAACCGCATAAAGAGCCGGGAAATAAAAGAGCAAAACAACAGGCAGGACGCTTACCAGAAGAAAAAACGGAATCACTGCCGCCATGCAGAACAGCAGCATCCACCAGATACGGGTAAAAAATATGCCGACTGCCTTGGATAAAGGGACTTTTCGTGCATCACAGCTATATAGGACAAAGTAAAACCAGATCACCAGCTGTAAAAAGAAAAGAAATAAAAGTGCGCAGCATGCATAAAGAACATTGCCCCACGTCACCACGGAATCAAGAGGGTGCTGGGAATATGCCTCATAGTAGTCATCTGCATCCATCATTTCCTCCGCCCAGTCAACATAAGCAGAAAAGTCCGGATCTCCGGGCGGAAATTTATAAAACCAAAAAGAAACTCCCCACAGAAGGATGAGTAGCAAAAAAGCTACCCATCTCTTCGAAAGAGAGTCTACTTGAAACGATTTCAGTGGAGACGCAAATACCATCTTTGTCTCTCTGACGATCCTTAGAGCTGAGCTGTAGCAATGGTGAGATCTTCGCAAACCTGACCGTTTACGATGTGCTCGGCAACCATACGCTTTGCCTTGTTCGGATCCATCTTGATATAGGTAACCTTGGAACCATCGGCCTCAACTACTTCAACGATCGGCTCATACTTGCAAAGTCCGATGCAGCCTGTCATTGTAACGGCAACATCCTCGATGCCACGAGTCTTCAGTTCTTCAACGATAGCCGTCATAACCGGACGGGCACCGGCAGCAATACCACAGGTAGCCATACCGACAACGATGCGCTTGCCGGCTGCAGATCTGGCGGACATGTCGGCCTTAGCCTTGTTTTTGATTGCTTCGAGTTCTGCTAATGATTTCATACTTATAAACCTCCAAGTATTAATTCTTGTTGTTCGCGATAATAATCACACAAAAACAGATATATCTCCGGCTCCTGAAGAGACATGCCGTCGAGCTTTTCCTTGATCTCGCGGGTGTCGATCACAGACTTTCCATTGACATCATGTTCGAAGATCGTAACGAAATCGCAGGTCTTCTCACAGGAACCGACCAAAGCTGCCAGAGACTCACCGACATCTCCCAACGGAAGACAGTCAATGGACGAGGGTACCAGTTCTGCTGTTACCTCTGTTCCCTCACCGACTCTACTCTGAATCTTCAGGCTTCCGCCGGTCAATTCGCAAAGTTCTTTCAGCAAAGGCAGTCCCAAGCCTACTTTTCTGGTGCTCCGTGTCGTAGCAAATGGATCTGTGACCTTTGCCACGAATTCTTCGCTCATGCCACAGCCGTTGTCGATAAAGGAAATCACCAGACGGTCTTCTTTGGAGATCATGTTGATCCGAAGGGTAACCAGTGTTGCACCGGCCCGCGTCGAATTCGTCAGGATATCCAGGATATGAAGCGATAATTCTCTCAAGTCACTCTCCCGTTTTTCCGGTGTACCTACCGGAAATGCACTCCAGATCTATATTTGTTATTGTCAACCCGTACATTATATCACTTTCTCATCAAATCCCGCAATGCATTTACAAAGGTACGGGCATCCATATCCGGATTTTTTTCCAGAGGAAGTTTCAATGAATAGCCAGGGTCGGCAATATCCGGCAATTGATGGGCATCGGAATCCTGAATATAGTGATATCCGGAAAGTTCAGGATGCGCATCCCAGAATTCAGGAAGGATGCATCTTCTCGACACTTCCAGAAGTCTTCCCTTCCATTCAGGCGGGACGGTGCCGAGGGATGCCACCATACTGTAGGAATCTTTATCGATATGTGCCGGGATCGCCGCCGCTTCCATACCGTCCAGTTTCTCGAAAAGCTCGATCATTGAACAGTCCGAGCCGGTAGAAAGAAGATATTCCACTTCTTCCACGACCTCATCATCGTCGTTCATCACGTACTGGTTTCCGAAAATCTCCACACGATTCTTGATCTTCGGACGTCTGGACGTCCAAAAGTCATCAAACTCCAGTGCTTTTTCCAAAGTCGGAAACAGACATAAAACATGAAAACCTTCCGCCACTTCCACTTCCATACCGGGAATCACAAGAGGGGCTTTCCCATGTTCTTTTTTCAAAAACTCCGCACAAGCCATGGCGGCCCCGCAGTTTCTGGCCGAGCAGTGATCAGTGATGGCAATCACATCCAGCCCGTTGATCAGCGCCATAGAAACCATATTTCCGGGCGTCATATCATTCTCTGCGCAGGGAGATAAAGCGGAATGCATATGCAGATCACATACAAAAATTGCCATAGGCGGAAAACTCACACCTCCATGGTCTCTAAAATACCGGAAAGCACGCCACAGGCTGTGTAAGTATCCATTGAAGTCGTACAGACACAGATCTCTTCCGATTTTGCCTTCTCCAGAACCGCATCCTGAAGAACCACATCCTCCGTCAGGATCACAAGCGGGCACTCGTTAAGAGAAGCCACGGCGATCACATTCATACTGTTCAGGATCGTAAACCAGCATTCATCGCTCTGAAGATGAGCCATAACATGGCTTAACATATCACCGGCATACCCCTTTTTGATCGGCATATCCGGATGATACACTTCTGTCAGAACCTTAAGTTCCATGGCTTCTATGATCTCAGATACGGTTTTCATCGTTGTCACTCCTGTAATTCTATTCTTTGTTCATCCGTTTCTGACGGATAATGCAGTTATTGATGCTGGCTCTTCCCTGCACGATATCTTCTGCCATTGCGGCACAGGAAGGCGCACCGCAGGCGCCACAGTCCAGCTGTGGAAGGGTAGCCAGTATCTCATCGATCTGCTCATATTTCGTCATTGCTTCACCGATATTCTCAGAAAGACGCATAGCGTGGTTTTCCGGAAGCGGATGCTCCCATACCTGCGGAATAATATCTTCTTCCGAGACGATCAGCTGCGGGAAAAGCTCTTTTTCCATAAAGAATTCATGGACCTGTTCACGAAGCTTGGCATGTGCGGCAAAACGGTTCATGACCGTCAGCGGACCGCCGATACAGCCTCCAAAACAGCAAGTCGCTTCAACATAAGCGATCTTCTTGATATTATCCCGATCGATTTCCTCCAAAATGTCGATGACATTTTCGATTCCGTCTACACCAAGGAAGTTTTCAATCAGCATAGCGGTCGTCTCACCGCCGATCGCCGCACATCGCAGTCCATCCGGATCAGAGATACGGATCGCCCGCTCTTCTTCATGAGTCAGGGAATCATGTTCTTTGATCTTATCCACGATCTTTCGAAGCTGCGGATACACATCATGTGTACCCACGCATGTGGATATCAGAGACTTCTTTTTCCATAGAGGATTCACCACTGCCGTAACCTTCGCAGGGCAGGGAGAAATATAACAGATATAGATCAGCGAACGCTGGATCTGCAGTTTCTGGCAAAGATAATCGATAGCATACTGGGCCGTAAGCTCTGTTGGTGAATCTAAAGTCACCAGATGGGAGATCAATGCGCGATACTTCATCTGAATCAGACGCACTACCACCGGACAGGTGGTGGAGATCATGGGAAAGATCTCATTTCTCTCATCTTCCGACATATCAGAAGCCATCTCCTGCTTCTCCCGGAGCATCTGCCTTGCCGCAGACACATATCCGGAATAACCGATGGATTCATCAAATACATAGTCAAAGCCAAGCTGCCGGACAGCTTTCAGCACATCGATCCTTGTAGCCTGACTTTCAAACTGAGGATAAAGCGCCGGACTTACGATGGCAACCTTTACCTTGCCGCTGGCAGCAGAAAGCCTCTCCTCCAATGTATCTGTTACCGCGATCTTCGCGTGATACGGACAGATACGGATACACTGGGCACAGTCGATGCAGCGGATATCGTAGATCGTCGCCTTACCGCCTCTTACGCGGATAGCCTGCGTCGGACACCCTTTACTGCAGGTAGTGCAGCCGACGCAAAGATCCCCTATTAAAGACACGCTGTGTAGCTTCTTCACGTTGTTCCTCTCACATTTCCGAAGGGGACATGCCCCTCTTCCACACGATACTTCCTGTAAATCAATGGAAGGATATCAGGTAAACTTCACGATCATCGTGACGCAAGTTCCTTCTCCCACCTTCGTATCGATCTTTAATTCATCGCAATTCTTCTTAATATTAGGAAGACCCATACCGGCACCAAAGCCCATTTCACGGGCAAGATCCGGCGCTGTGGACCATCCGGCAACCATGGCCTGATCCAGATCCGGAATGCCCGGGCCATGGTCCTCGATCACGATCTTGACCTGATCCGGAAACACAGTTACTTCAGCCATCCCGCCATGACCATGGATCACGGCATTGATCTCAGCTTCATACATTGCGATAGAGGCACGCTTCACATCTTCAGCCTTTACGCCCAGACGTGAAAGGGATTTCTTCATGGAGCTGCTGGCCTCTCCGGCATGGGTAAAATCGTTATCTCTTATCTCATATTGACGGACTAACGGTTCTATACGGCAGCCTCCTTCCCGCGCAGACCGGCTTCATAAAGCAATCCGCAGCATGTAAACATGGAAAGTGGCGATGTCATAAGTCCGATACCTTTTTCTCTTGCAAGTTCCTGCATCGTCTCATCCGGAACCTTGCCACGGACAAAGATGATCACCTTCACATCCAGCATTTCCGCTGTACGGATCGTCTGGGGATTGACCAGACCGGTGATCATGATCTGACTGTCATCACTGCTAAATGCCATGACATCACTCATCAGGTCAGAACCGCATGCAATCTTCAGATCTTCGTCAAAACTCTCTGAAGGCACCAGTATGTTGGCATTTAAAAGATCGGCGCAATCACTAACTCTCATAAAGACCTCCCCTCAGATACAGAACTCCCCACTGTATCCCAAAAGAACTATTATGTTAATTATATTATTAATAAGGTAAATGTGCTACAGAATTTCGTGTAATTTCTATAAAGCTGCATAGTAATCATGAGAAAGAATAATGGTATAATGTCACTGAATTTTTTTACGAAAGGTGCCAAATCCTATGATGAACTTTCGAATTTATCCGAACCTTCTGTACCTGCTTCCCCCGAAGACACATAACATTCAGGACTTAGAGCAGGCATTGAATGCCCACCCCGAGATCAAGTTCGTTTCCTTCGTCGGCATTGACCTGGCCGGAAACGACACCGACGAAAAGATTCCGATCAGCAACTTCATCGATAATCTCCAGGGTTACTTAAGCGGCTGTGTCGTTCAGACCGATGGTTCTTCCGTAGAACTTCCCGGCATCGCTACATTAAATGACGGACGGGTCGACTTTGAGCCGGACCTGAACGTAATGTGGTTTATTGACTATAACTACGAGCATCTGGATCCGGATACCAATCTTCCGATCGGTACTCTCCGAATCCCCTCTTTCCTGATCCATAACGGAGACAAGGTCTGCTCCCGTTCCATACTGAAGCGCTGCGCCGACCGTTTTGCCGCTGAACTGGAACGCTACATCCGTGAGAATCCTTCCATTCCGGAAGAACTGGGATTCTCCGTAGACGAACTGGACCGCATTGAACTTACCACTGCCACGGAGCTGGAATTCTGGGTAAGCTCTCCGGAAGAAAAGATCAACACCCGTGTTCTTTCCACTTCCCAGAGCCTGAAAGAACAGTACTGGAAACGTACAAAAGGTGTGGTACGTACCGCATTGGAACAGTCGGTCATGCTTTTGGAACTCTACGGTTTCGAACCGGAGATGGGACATAAAGAAGTGGGCGGTGTAAAAGCGCACTTATCTGACGCCGGTGACTTCCATAACATCATGGAACAGCTGGAGATCGACTGGCATTACTCCAATGCTCTACAGGCAGCCGACTATGAGCTTCTTGCCCGTATCTTCATCAAAGAGATCTTCCGTATGCACGGTCTTGAGGTCAGCTTCTGTGCAAAGCCTTTGCCGGGTGTTGCCGGTTCCGGTGAGCACACTCACGTAAATGCGGTCGCTTACCTCAAAGACGGCCACAAGGTAAACCTCTTCAGCCCGAAAGATATGACAAAGGATTTCCTTGGTGTCATCGGCTGGGGTGCCCTGATGGGATTCATGAAGCACTATTCGCTCATCAACCCCTTCATCTCTGTTACCACAGATGCATTCCTTCGTCTGCAGCCCGGTTTCGAAGCACCGACACACGCCGTTGCTTCCATCGGTAAGGACATTCACACGCCGTCCCGTAACCGTTCTGTCCTTCTCGGCCTGATCCGTAATTCCGAAAGCGCAGTACAGACACGTTTCGAGATCCGCTCCCCTAACCCGCATACAAACACATATCTTTGCCTTTCCGCTGCTTACCAGTGCATGCTGGATGGTATTGATTATGCTGTTAAATCCGGACATACAGCTTCCGAGCTGGAAAAGGAATTCTGCAAAGATTACGGCGAAGAATCCGAATATCTGGAGAAGGACCGTGTATATCGTTGCGAAGAGGATATCTT
Source organism: Oscillospiraceae bacterium (assembly GCA_902802325.1). Taxonomy (GTDB): domain Bacteria; phylum Bacillota; class Clostridia; order Saccharofermentanales; family Saccharofermentanaceae; genus Scatonaster. Next base: position 34,821 of record CADCLV010000008.1, read on the forward strand.
TACTCAGTATTCTTCCGAAGAAAGAGACCGTCTCTTTGGCACACCGCCGGCAACTGTATATGATTCCCTGCGCTGCCTGCTGCACGCTGATGATCTGATCCCGATCCTTTGTGCCGGTGACGTATTCAGCGACAAACTGATTTCGTCTTATGCACACGCTATGCTGGACCGCTGGCAGATGGAACTGTCGGAGCGTATCATCCCGACCAACCTGTCCCAGATCCGGAATGTGGTTCCCTTCCACGATCCAACAAGCAGCTATGATGTGGCTCTCTGGAAAGAGATCGATACGATCCGCAATCACCTTGCCAAGGATACCGCTGAACATGTATCCATCTTCAAAGAGATCCGTCTTGCCATTGATGCCAAGAATCTCCGCGAGCTCAGTAAGCTCCAGCAGCAGATGAATTCGCTGATGAATAAGATGACCACGCTCTACGCGGATTATGGCGCGAATCAGCTCTGATCGATTCAATCTGAATACTCAAAAAACACCTCCGTCGGAAAATCCGGCGGAGGTGTTTTTCATTACGTTATTCTATTTATCAGAATTAGGTAATCCGTTTCCGTTTTAGGAATTCTCATCTACACGGGTGCAGGCAGCTGCAAGATTTCCGACGCAGAAAGCCTCGATTTCCTTGGAATATCCGTAGATGATACCCGGACGTACAGTATCCAGAATGGCCTTCATCTGACCTACCGCATCTGTTGCCGGTGTCTTCTTGGTAAACGGACCGGTCTGCTGTACACATACGATGTGATGCTCACCGCTTCTTTCCATCAGGCGGACCTGGTGGATCTTACCTGTAGGAATAAAATTCATGCTTTCCTTAATGACGGACGAATATACCCAGATGATATCCCGTACCGGAATGCACTGAAAGCAGCCTTCGCTTAAATAGCAGACAGCAGTCGGTGTAAAAACCGCTTTCTTCATGACGATCTCGGCACTTCCGATCTCCTCATTGAGTTTTGCCAGCTCTTCCGGGAAAAAGCTGTTCCATCTTTCAAGAGACTTCGCATAACTCTTCTTGTTAAACGGGCTCTGCTTGATCTTTCCTAATTGAGCAGCCTTCTGTGCAATCGCCGGATACTGGGCGAGCAATTCATTCATATCCATGTTTCCTTCTCCTTTATACGACTAAATGTCTTTTTTCTCCGTGAAGTATTATATCACCAAAGAAAAATGGCGAATCTGAAAGATTCGTCATTTTTACTCAGAATACTTGAAATGATTCTCCGGGCAGTGATTAGAAAATACGGATGACGCTGAGGATCTCATCAAAGCTTTCCAGACCAATGGCCAGTTTCGCTTCATTCAGATCGCCGTTCTTACCAAGGATCACTGCCTTCTCTCCCTCCGCCTCATACACACAAGGCTGGCAGGAGATCTCCGGGAAGGCCTCTGAGATCGCATCATCGGAAACCGATGACGGCAGACGAAGGAGTACAGAAACCACGTGCTCTTCGATCGGCGAGAGAACCGGGCTTTCAGACTCATACCATTCGGCCACATGGGCATTACGGCTCTGGTGTTCCACCGCATCCATCACATCACCGACGACCGCAGAAGCGGTTGCCAGTTTTCCGGCGCCCTGACCATAGAACATAACATCGCCAACCGCATTACCGGTTACCATGATGGCATTAAATACATCGTTGGCACAAGCAAGAGGATGATCCTTCGATACAAGATGCGGTGCCACATAAGCAAATGCACCTTCTTCTTTATTCTCAAATACAGCCAGAAGTTTGATCACCGCATTCATCTCCTTGGCATATTCCATATCTTTCGTGGTAATGGAAGTAATGCCGACAGTAAACAGTTTGGTCGGATCCACATATGCACCATCCAGCGCAATGGTACTCAGGATCGAGATCTTTCTCTGGGCATCAATACCATCAATATCAGCAGAAGGATTCGCCTCGGCATATCCTTTACTCTGCGCCTCTTTCAGAGCTGTATCAAAGTCTGCGCCGCTTTCCGCCATCTGAGTCAGAATATAGTTAGTGGTACCATTTACGATACCGGCGATCCGCTCGATCTTATTTCCGGCCAGGCAACGGTGCATCGGACGGATGATCGGAATACCACCGCCGACAGCAGCTTCGAAAATATAGTTGCAGTGATTGTCATGGGCGATCTTCATTAATTCCACACCATGAGTGGATACCAGCTCTTTATTGGAAGTAACAACAGTTTTACCGGCGGAAAGAGCCATCTTAGTGTACTCATAAGCAATACGGGCACCACCAATGGTCTCTACAACGATGCTGATATCCGGATCTTCAAAAACTTCTTCTTTCTTATTGGTGACCAGTGCGGCAAAAGGACTTTCGGGGAATTCACGGATGTCCAGGATCTTCTTAACGGCAAGCTTTTCGCCCAGGCGCTTTTCGATCCGCTCTTTATTCATCTCGATGACTTCAGCCACACCACAGCCGACTACACCAAATCCCAATATTGCGATATTCTTCATAACATTCACTCCCTAGCCATGATTCTGCAAGATCTTACTCCCGGGATCTTTTCCACTTCCCGGATCAACGTATCAATGGATTCCGTCATGCGGTCAGTCTCCATAGAAACCGTCACATCCGCCAGACCATTGATCGGTATATTCTGATTGATCGTCAGGATATTCCCTTTGACGAAAGCAATGCACTGGATAATGCCTGCTAAGATACCGGGAAAGTTCTCCACCGCCACGATCAGCGTGACGATTTTTCCCTGAGATGTCTCATAAAAAGGCATCACGGCTTCTTTATACTTATAGTATGCACTTCGGGAAAGACCGACCTTCTTCACGGCCTCATTGACAGATATCGCCTTACCGGAATTCAAAAGCCGCTTGGCCTCCATGACCTTCACGAACACTTCCGGCAGAACATCTGCTTTTACCAATAAATAATCGTTACTTTCCGACATTTCCGTTCCCAGTATTTCGTCTAGATTCCGCTACAAGTGTCCACGGTGCGCGAACACTTGTGCACGCAGGAAAGTATATCACGATTGCTTTAAAATGGCAAGCATAGAGCGCAAAGCCTTACCACGATGGCTGATTGCATTCTTTTCTTCATCCGATATCTCTGCCGTTGTCTTTCCGATCTCCGGTACAAAAAAGATCGGATCGTAGCCGAACCCGTTTTCTCCACGGGGCTCTGAAAGAAGAACGCCGTCGCACTGTTCCTTCACAACGAAATGGGAGCCGTCCGGACGGACTACGGCAATCGCGCAGACAAAGTGAGCCGTCCACTTGTCCTTCGGGACATCCTTCAGCATTTCCCAGATCTTTTCAAACTTCTCCGGATACGTGGAATCCACACCGCAGAAACGGGAGGAATAAATGCCCGGCGCGCCGTCCAGTGCATCGATGCAAAGGCCGGAATCATCGGCCATAACATATCCGCCGACTTCCTTATGAATGGTACTGGCCTTGATCAGTGCATTTCCCTCAAAAGAATCTGCATCTTCTACGATATCCGTGTGAATCCCGATACTCTCCATGCCTACGATCTCAAACGGGAAACCGGAAAGGATCTCCCGGATCTCATGGATCTTATCCTGGTTTTTACTGGCAACTAAAAATCTTTCCATTTTCTTTTCCTCTCTTTTTCCGGTGATCAGCCCATCAGGCGCCATGCCTTCGGGTAAGCATTCTTTAAAGTACTTCCGGTAACTTTGGCAAATCCCAGCGGGAAATCTTCACAGCCCACAATAATGGATTCTCCTTCATCCAGATATCCGCACTCCTCTTCTGTCAGCATCAAAGTCTCACAGCGGAGATATCGGACGAGCCTCGGGTCGTCCCGATCAAGCGACAGGAAACGCGACGGCCGGATGGATCTAGGTGAAAGCTCCAGTGCCAGCGCCTGAGATGGCATAAACACTCTTCCCTTCGCCGTTTCTTTTATCTCGCCGGGGAAATCGCCCATTTTCACCACACGAAGCTTGGTAAACAATGACTCGGAAACCCGCATCAGATGGATCTTGTCCTTGTGAAGAACAAACTCCGAACGGATCTTTTCGATATATTCCTTCCCGGCTTCCTCGGTAAGAAGGCCCTTCATGAACTCTTCAAAACATTCTCTGGCTTTCACGAATGTAAAATTGCCGGACTTGTCAGGTTTGGTTTCTTTTCTTGGATCTTCGGTAAATGCACCTTTCTTATGAAGGTGCACGCAGAAATGTCCTTCTCCGTCTGTTTTGTGGGGCCAGATACGCATCATGCCCGATTCTTCATGCGTCACCTCCGGGATCTCCGGATGGGCAACGATCTCATAGTCCGGGTGCTTTGAAAGAAAATCCAGGATCCTCTCCTCATTTTCGGCTTCGCCGAAAGTACATGTCGAATAGACGATCGTACCTCCGGGCATAAGCATCTCATCCGCGTATCCAAGGATCGCCGTCTGGATCGGCACGCAGCTTTGAGGGCCGAATTTCTCCCAGCTTTTCGGCGCATACGGGTCTCTTCGGAACATGCCTTCTCCGGAACAGGGCGCATCGATGATGATCCGATGGAAAAAAGAACGGAAGTTCTTTACCATATTTTTTGGATCTTCATTTACGATCACGACATTTCCGGCGCCTGCCCGTTCCAGATTACGAAGAAGCGCACGGGATCTGTCCGCGTTGATCTCATTGGCAACAAGCAGACCTTTCCCTTGAAGATCTTCCGCGATCCGGGTGGCTTTTCCGCCCGGAGCCGCACACATATCCAATACAAATTCACCCGGGACCACACCCAGTACAGACGCAGGCAGCATCGCCGACGGCTCCTGGATATAGTACGCTCCGGCGTGATAATAAGGATCATTTCCAAGAGAGATATCCGGAGTATAAAAACCTCCGTCACACCATGGCACCTTCTTCCCGTCGATGCCCATCTTCTCCATACAGGCAGAATATTCAGACGGGGAAACCTTTAAACGGTTCCAGCGTATTCCGTGCATTGCCTCTTTTGAGTAGGACGAAAGGAACGATTCTTCCTCGGAAGGATCGCCTTTTTCCTCAAAGTACTGATGCATTCTGTCCAGAAAAGCTTGCGGTAATTTCATAGATTCAGATAATCACACACCTGGTAGGCTAATTTCTTCATAACATCCACAGAGAACGGAGATTCCAGACCTGCGGATTCCACAAGATCGATAAGGGTCTTCGTTCCGCCGGCGGCACAAAGATGCTCGTAGATCGTCATGGCTTTCTTTCTGTTCTTTCTGGAAATATCCCAGATCTGAAGAGCACAGACCTGAGCCAGACAATAATCGATATAGTAGAACGGAGACGTAAAGATATGTTCTTTCTTCATCCAGGCTCCGCCCGGCTCATAGAAAGGATCTCCATCATAATCGATATCCGGCTGATATTTCTTTTCCAGTTCTCTCCATGCCGCATGACGTTCCTCAGGCGTCATCTCCGGATGACTGTAGACCACATGCTGATACTCGTCCACCAGACAGCCATAAGGCAGGAATAACAGAGCCAGCGTCATATGCTGCTCACGGTATGCATCTGCATGATTTCCAAAGAACATCTCCATATAAGGATAGGTAAGATATTCCATAGCCGTGGAATGGATCTCGCAGGCCTCCAGTGTCGGCGACAGACACTCGATAAACTGGGAGGAGTCGATACTTCTCAAAGCCGCATAGGCATGACCGGATTCATGTACCATCGTAGCCACATCATCTGCGGTGGAGTTGGCATTCATGAGGATATACGGAATACCATAATCCAGAAGTGATGCGCAGTATCCGCCGGTCGCCTTGTTCTGACGGGAGAAAAGATCCATAAAGTCATGCTCTCCCAGTACCTGGAAGAAACTCGGATCTTTCGAAAACATCTTCCCGAACATCTGGCATCCCGTGGAAAAATAATCACTCTGGGGAATGTTCGGAACCGGGTTTCCATGAAGGAAAAGGCACGGCAGGTCATAATAGAAAAGCTTGTCCACTCCGAGACGGTTCTTCTGAAGACGGCGGATCTCAGATGTGATCGGCACGATATACTTCACTACGTTATCCCGGAACACGGAAACCTTCTCCGGATCATAGTCATACCGTTCCATACGCTTATAACCGAGTTCAACAAAATCCTTATACCCCAGTTTCTTTGAAATGGTGGTACGGATCTTGACCATCTTATCGTAGATCTCATCAAACTTCGGCTTATTGGAAAGATAATAGTCGGATACTGCCTTATGGGCTTTCTTTCTCGTCTCCCGGTCGGTAGACTCCAAAAAAGGTGTCATGGTCGAAAGAGTCTGATGCTTTCCTTTAAAAAGAATATCCGCTTCGGAAAGGATCTGACTGTACTCGGTCTCCAGTGAACTTTCTTCAGAAAGTTCATCCAGCACCTCAGAACTGACGATATCCCGCTGATTCTGTGTCTTTTTAAAAATCATGGTACCGAAGCGTTCTTCCAGCTGCGGACGGATCTCGGAATGAAGAAGCGCCGCATATACACCGGCAGAAAGCTCTGAAACGACCGGATAATGTTCATCAAAGAAATCCATCTCATCGTTCCAGAAGGAATCGGAGGTATCTAAGTCATGACGGATCATGCAAAGAGTAAAAGCCGTATCAAATGCACTCATTTCCCGTTGAAAGGTCATAATCGCATTTTCAGCCACATCCGGGTCACGGGCGGCCATAAGCTTCAATCGGGTACTCATGGCGCATTCGCGGAAAGCTTCCACGGAAGGCCGGGTATACTGGATATCCGAAAACTTCGGCATCTTCATCTTATCGTCAGACATAGTTCACCTCAAAAAGATCACATCTGCTCCACAACAGAAATGCCCAGAAGATAGGTGCCGGCTTCGATCGCGTCGCAGACACACCGGCAAAGGGAGAGCCGGGCACGCTTAAGTTCCAGATCATCTCCGCCCAGGATCGAGCAGTTGTTATAGAAACGGTTAAATGCACGGGCAATGTTACTTACCGAACGGGAAACCATGAACGGTTCGTTACTTCCGGCTGCTTTCTTAATCGCATCCGGCAGATCCGCAATCATTTTGGCGCAGGAGAATTCCTCATCGCCGGTAAGCTTGGAAAGAAGCTCACTTCCCTCTTCCGCCGGAAATACACCCTGCTCGGCGGCTTTTCTCAGGATCGAGCGGGTACGTGCATATGTATAGATCAGATATGGCGCGGTATCGCCTTCGAAATCCAGCATCTGATCCCAGGAGAAAACGATATCTCTTTCTCTTCCTGCTTTTACATATGTATAGATAACAGCGCCAAGTCCCACCTTCTCGGCGATCTCCCGAAGCTGCTCATCGCTCATATCGGACTTTCTGGTCTCGGCATTTGCCTTGATCAGTTCATATGTCTTGGCAACGCTTTCATCCAGAAGCTCTTCCAGAAGGACAATATTACCGTCACGGGTACTGAACTTCATGTTCTGGAACTTCACAAGGCCGAAACCGACGTGCTCGCACTTATCGGCACACTCGTATCCGGCTTTCTTTAATACAGAGAAAACCTGCTTGAAATGCAGCGCCTGCGGAATACCTACAACGTAGATATTCTTATCGAAGTGATAATGCTCGTCACGGTAAAGGATCGCGGCAATATCACGTGTACCGTAGATCGTGGTTCCGTCGCTCTTCAGAATAATGCACGGCGGTACACCGAACTCTTCCAGATCTACGACCTGCGCGCCTTCACTCTCCACGAGAAGATTCTTTTCCTTAAGCATCGACACAACTTCGTCCGCCATCTTGGCATAATAGGACTCACCGTTATAGTTATCGAACTTCACACCCAATCTGTCATAAAGCTTATTGAAAACGACCAGTGACATGTCACGGAACTTTTTCCAAAGTTCCACTTCTTCCTCGCAGCCTTCTTCCAGCTTCTTGAAATTCTCTCTGGCGCTGGTGGTCAGGGAAGGATCATTCTTCTCTTCCTCGTGGAACTTCACATAGATGCGCAAAAGCTCGGTGATCGGGTCAGCATTCAGTGCCGACTCATCGCCCCAGAGACGATAAGCGGTAATAAGCTTACCAAACTGGGTACCATAGTCGCCCAAATGGTTCATGCGGACGACCGAATAACCAAGCTTTTCATAGATACGGGCAAGAGAATGGCCCAGGATCGTTGTAAATGCATGACCTACGTGGAAAGGCTTAGCAATATTCGGAGAAGAATACTCCACAATCACGGTCTTACCGGTGCCTTCTTCCGAAGAGCCGTAATCCGTACCGGCTTTCATGACTTCAGACAGAACTGCACGAGCATATTCGCCACGATCCACAAAGAAATTCAGATACGGGCCTTTCGCCTCCACACGGGAAAAGCAGGGATCAGAAACACGGTCATCAGAGGAAAGCTCGGAAGCGATCATATTCGGGGCTTTATGCATTGTCTTGGCAAGCGTAAAGCACGGGAAAGCAAAATCACCCATATCCTCCTGCGGCGGGATCTCGATCAGCCGGTTTACCGTTTCAAAATCCAATCCTGTTGCCTCGGAAACCTTTGTAGCCACGGTTTTTCTGAAGTCCATTTCTATCTTCTCCTATCTCACTCTTTTTCTTTTCAATAACATTCGTCCGTATATTATACTATATAATTGCGTTTTATGTTATGATTGGTTCTGGTTTGAACGTAAATTCACATTTAAGGGGGATCTTGTCGTGCTCGACATTCTTTTTCCATCAAAATACTGGCTTGTCATCGGTGCCGTGGTAACAGTACTTATCAGTGCTCTCGCGCTTCATAAACTGAAAGGGCATCTTCCCACAGACGGCGGCAGAGCATTTGCCGTAGACGGAAAAAGCGCAAAAGGCAAGCCCACCTCAGCCGGCATCATCTTCATTCCGGTGATGGTCGTCTGCGTTCTTTTATTCACCCGCGTAACCTGGAAATTCGCTTTGATCTTCCCATGGGTGCTTCTTGCCGCACTTTTCGGCTTCCTCGATGACAGAAAGCCATGGGGCGCCATGACCAAAGCCATGACCGATATCGTTATCTCACTTGGTTCCGCCGTACTGGCCGCCATGCTTTTCCCGCGTGATATCGTTGTTCTGGCGCTGGATCTGGAATTTACCATTCCGCTTCCGGTCTATATTATTCTTGCTGCCTGCCTGGTGTGGGGTTCCATTAATTTTGCCAATGCATCTGACGGCGTAGACGGCCTTTGCGGAAGTATGTCCATGATCTCGATCACCGCCTTTTTCGTCATGTCGGTATATCTTAAGGCCACTTCCATGAATGCCACTATGGTCTATACTTTCCTGGTCATCGGCGTATATATGTGGTTTAACTGTAACCCCAGTGAACTTCTCATGGGTGATTCCGGCTCCCAGGCCATCGGCGTGCTTCTTGCCTTCTTTGCCATGGCTTCCGGAAATCCGTTTTCCTATATCATTATCTGTCTGCCTCTGATCCTGGACGGCGGCTCTTCTCTTTTCAAACTGGCAGTCTGCCGCGTAACGAAAAAGCACTTTATGCAGTCCATCCGCACGCCTCTTCATGATCACTGTAGAAAGAACTGGGGATGGGAAAACCAGAAAGTAACAGAGAGATATACACTCCTTCACATTCTGGTCATCGGCATTTATATCGGTATTTTGTTGATCCGCTGATACGGAAAAAGCACTGTAATCAGAAATCCCAGTAATCGGAATCCACTTCTTCGGAAGAATCCTCCTTGAATTCCTGTGTCTCCTGGTAGTCGTCCTCGAGTACGGTCTCTTTGAACTCTTCCTTTTCCTTGATCTGTTTTTCGCCCTGTTTTTTCGGCTCGAAAGGATTCTCGGCAATATCGGAAATATCAGAAGAGGCTTCAGAAACTTCGGATTTCACTTCCTCAGCAGATTCGGCATAATCATACGGCATCTCCGTAAAGCTCGGGTCGGAGATCCGATCCAGATAGCTGTTCAGGTCATCAAGATCATGCTCCAATTCGGCCTTGGCCTTCTCTTCAGCAGCAACTCTTTCTGCTTCTTTTCTGGCAAATGCTTTTTCTTTTGCCTCCTGGATCGCCTTTCGCTTTTCTTCGAAAGCCTTGTCGTCTTCTTCCTTCTGCTTTTTCATTGCCTGCTCTTCACGTTCCTGGCGCAGACGACGAAGCTCGGCAGCACGTGCCTCGACTTTTTCTTTTTCACGGCGACGCTGCTCATCGATAACTTCCAGCCCCAGTTTCTGAAGCTCGATCTGTTCTTTACTGAGTTTCGTAGTCTCGGCCATCTTCATGATGTCCTGAGCCTGCGTCTTCGGAGTTCCAAGCGTTAACTTATTCTCCGCAGGAGCAGAAAAGTCCGATGCGGCCTCAATTATTTCGCTCATATCCGGAAGCCGGATATTCGATACGAAAGGATATTTCTTTTTCTTCTCACCCTCGCTCATTGTGACCCCCCATCACATAAGTGTAAGTATTAATGCAACCAAAGAAGCTGCGAACCCCAAAAGCACCAGAAGGAAAGCCCACAGCGGCACCACTTTCCGCTCTTTCGGAGAAACAGTTTCGGCCTTTTTCTCATCAGTTTCCGGAAGAGTTTCTTTTTCCGGAGAGGCTTTCTTTTCCGGCTTCGTTTCCTCTGCCGGTTTCTTTACTTCATGCTCATCAACATCACTTTCGCATGCTTCTTTCTCTACTGTATCACTCTTTTCACCATTCTGGCAACGGATTTTCGTCAATATCTCCTGGGCCTTTTTGACCTGTGGGATCAATTCCATCTGTACTGCCTTCATGGTATCGTTATAATCGCGTTCCACTTTGGCTTTGCTGTCACAAAGCGCGCCAAAGTCCGGAGTCGCGGTATCGGAAAAATAGACGATACCCACAGAAGCATCATCTGTATTCTGACCGGCACCGACTACAAATTCCTGGATCGTATTTCTTAATTCTTCTTCCGCTTCCACTTTTCCCTTTGCGGCAAGCTCGGCAAGTCTCGCCACCACCGGACGGATCAGCTGAGAGGAAGAATCGTAAACCATCTCTTCCACACCATCCGTCATAAGAACGAAAGCATGGGTATCATCTGTCGTTGTGCGGATAAAGCGCAGATATTCCTGGGCATTCGGGAAAGTAATAAAATAGGTGGAGGAAGCATTCTCTCCATTCGCCGGAAGCGTGACCGGCGAGATCCCCTGCGAAGAAACCCGGCAGATCATACCATCACCGATATGTCCAGCTAAAACCAGATCTCCTTTGACCGCAACAAAAAGAAGCGTACAGGAAAGGCGCTCCAGGCCGTCCAGTTCATGTTCCTGAAGAAGCGGAGCCATCGCCGAATGGATCGCCGTAACCAGGATCGTTCTCGAGATGCTTTCTCTGTTTTCAAAATAAAAGGCGTCAAAATGCCGGCAAAGAAGATCAGCTACTGTCTCACAGGCGCATTTCGAGCCGAATCGGGCATGGGTATATTTGGCGCCGCCGGCGCCGTCCGACACACACATGACGGAAACCCCGTTGGAAGTCTTTGAAAAAGAAGAATCCTCACATGGAGTACCGCGGTTAATATGTTTGTTTCCGATCAGAGAAACATTAACAAGTGTCGGAAGAGCTCGCATTTCTTATTTACTCTCCTCAATGGCCTTGAAGAAATCATCCATGGCCAGAGCATTTCCTTCCGGCTCCGTATTGAGATTATAGAGTGCATCATTATTCATGCTGTTCGATACAACAGACGAACTACTGGAACCCAGGAAAGCAAAAAGCTTACCGAACTGGGCGGTGCTGATCGAGATCGGCTTTTCACGCTTTCCGGAAAGACGCTGAAGCATCGGGAAGTCGGCACTGTTACCGACACCGATATTAAATACCACCAGTTTATCGTTATCTTCCAGCTCACGGACGGCTTCGATAGCCTTCTCCATGTTCTCGACAGCATTGTCACCCTGAGGCGCGCCGTCAGTGATTACCACAAGCCACGGCTGATAGTACTTGATACCCATCTGCTTATAGCCTTCCTTACGGGCATTGAGAAGCTCGAGGGCCGTAAGGATACCTTCACCGATCGGAGTAAGGCTTGTCGTCGCCTGAAGTTTCGGAATCACCTGTTCTTTACTGGTCTTACCAAACGGCAGGAAAATATCGACCGATCCGCCGAAAGTAATGATCGCAATATCTGCGGAAGAACGGGTCTCATCATTATCACGGATCGAAGAAAAAAAGCTCTGTAATCCGTTATTCAGCTGCTCGATCGGATAACCGGCCATAGAACCACTGATATCCAGACAGAAACAGATCGGAAGACGTCTTCTTGTGCTGCTGCCAAAATCAGATTTTGAAAAACCACTCGCTCCGGTTGTCTCGTTGCTCATAGTATTCCCCTCCTGTAACTTCGAATAGATCTATTTAAAATACCGAAGAAGTTCGATGCCAAAGGCTAAAGAAAGATATAACGCCAGGTTCCATCTCTTCTTTTTAAAGAATGCCGCAAGGCCCTTCTTCTGTTCAGGCTTTGCCTGTTCTGCTGCTTTTTCTCCGTTTTGTTCCGGAGCCGGTGCCGATGAAGTATGCTGGGCGGCCATTCTGTTCGCCAGCGCGCTGGAAGTGGCCGGTTTTCCGGATTGACCGGAAGAAGTCCGGATCTGTGTCTGCTGAGGCGGATTCGAACTGCCCTTAAAGCTTAAGTGCGCCTGCTCCGGCTTCGGCTTCGGTTTCTCTTCCTGATGCAGCGGTACCTGACGGGCATAAGAATTCGCCGCTTCCGGAGTATTCATGGAAGAACTCATGACGGCTTCCCTGATTCCCATCTTCCCGCCTTTTTTCTTCACCTGCGGATCCGGTTCTTCCACATAATACGGGAAAACACGGTATACCTCAGGATCATCATATTCATGGGCATTCAGCTTGTCGCGATACTCCTCCAAAGCAACTGTCCACTCTACGCAGTCAAACAGTTCGCCCTCAGCAAACGCTCTTACGAACATATCCTTAAGAGTCGGAGTCAGCGCATCCCAGATCTTATCATAACCGCCAAGCGGAATACGGTCGTTCTGAGAATCATCCGTAGTATACGGGAAAGAACGCGCTTCCATCTCATCGCGCAATGTCTCCAGACCATTTCTCTGTGCATACGGATGCTGGCCGCAGAAAAGCATGGAGAATACCAGGATCGCAACAGAATAATCCTCATCCTGCGGACGGCGCAGGAAAGAAACGAAGGACTTATCCCACAGCTCCGGACGGGTAAACTCTTCCGTACCTACCGGACACGGCAGATCCTGATACTGCACACTGTCAATATCGATGAGATAAACATGACTATCATCATCGATCATAGCATTTTTCAACTGAATATCACCGGCAAGAACGCCATGCAGATGCATGTAGTCCATGATCCGAAGGAAAGAAATTGCGGATTCCACCACATTTACACGTTCCCAGCACGGGAAATTCTCTTCCATGGCATCCGGTCCGTCAAAAGCACGGCTGATGGTACTTCCGGACGCTTTCTTCATAAGATATCCGACAGGCATCTTCTCATTCGAATATAAAAGCTTATAGGGCCAGCAGATATTGACAGCATTCAGTCCCAGCTGACGCATCTTCATAAGCTTATACCAGCGCAGCGGTGTAATTCCGCCCTTGTGATATATCTTCGCCACATACTGCTCGTCTTCGGTGCAGAAAACAAGTCCCTCGGCGCCGGTACTGATCAGCGAAGTTAATGTCAGTCTCTGATCATCATCGGTATACACATAATCGCCTACGCTGAAATAGTGAGACGAGGCAATGAAATCGCTGTTACCGGAAATGGGATTCACACTATAGCCCGGCTCTTCCTCCATACATTCGTCAATGGTAGGATAAAACCGGATCCGGCCCTGATCGATCACAAAGATCGCGCTCTTTCTCTGAGCATTGATATTGCGAAGACGGGTAAAGCTGCTGCTGTTCCTTCCGATAAAGAAACACTCGTTTTCATTTCCCAGATGCTCAAGGAAAAAATCAACTGTCGATGCGCTCTTGCTGACACGCATAAGCTTGGCATCAGCCATGCACTTCAAAGATTGCCGGGTCTGGTACACGATTGCTTTTTCATTGGGGTTATTGGCTTTTATAACACATTCGTGGAAGGCTTTAAAACCGCCGCTGACAAATACGGTCTTCTGTTGCGCAACAATAGAGCCGACCAATGCTTCCTGCATTGCCGGATCTCGGAATTCCAGAAAAGCAGAATAATCTACTACAATTGAAGTGTAGTCTTGCAGCAGTTCAGCAAAATCAGCCATACGCACCCCCATCTTTTTTGCCTTATATCATTATAAGGCAACAAAACGTTCCGCTCAATAGCGAATCCGGGGATTTCTTAAAATTTGTTGTGACTGTTAGACGTCAAAATTCCGCATTAAATCTTCGAATGTATCTCTTCTTCTGATAAGACGGTCATTTCCGTCATGATCGATCAGAACTTCTGCCGGACGTAACCGGTTGTTGTAATTGGAACTCATGGAAAAACCATAGGCACCGGCATCGAGAACAACGGCCACATCATTTTCTTTCACAATGGGAAGCTCACGGTCCTTTGCAACGATATCGCCGCTTTCACAGATATTTCCGACTACAGAATACACTTCTTTTTCAGAGGAAATAAGCGGCTTTCCATCCCGGTAGATCTCCACATCATGCCAGGAATCATAAAGCTCCGGACGGATCAGTACATTCATACCGATGTCCGTTCCCACATATCTATGTCCGAAATTCTCCTTCACGGCATACACACGGCCAAGAAGGACACCGCCTTCAGCCACGATATAGCGGCCGGGTTCCATCTTAAAGAGCACATCTCTGCCGGTCTTATTCTTCCATTCTGTCAGAAGATGATCGAAAGCCACCTTAAACGACTCCATGTCGAACTCGGCTTCGCCTTCCAGCTTGTGATAAGGTGTACCGAATCCACCACCGAAGTCCACAAACTCCAGTTCCGGGAAATCTTCAGCATAATGAAGGAAATTCGATACCGCATCCAGATACGGCTGGAAATCCATGAACAAGGACCCGATATGCTGATTCAGACCCACAATATGCAGATCATATTTCTTGGCAAGTTCCAAAACCTTCGGGATATCCTGGGCTGCCACACCGAACTTCGTCTTCTTACCTGCAGTTACGACCTTCTCGTGATGACCCGCGCCAACACCGGGGTTCAAGCGTACAGAAAGACGTCCGCCGGGGCAAAGGCGTCCGAACATCTCCAGCTGGGAAAGACTGTCCACACTGAGGATCACACCTTCATCAATAGCATACTGCATCTCCTCTTCCGATACGTTGTTCGGAACAAAGAAGATCCGTTCACTCGGGAATCCTGCCTTCTTTAAGGCAAAGATCTCTCCCGGGCTCATGGCATCGGCATTCAATCCTTCTTCCAAAGCCATGCGAAGGATCGTCAGATTGGAATTCGTCTTAATCGAAAAATTCGAGGTAAAACGGTGACTGGTAAGGATGCCTGCCACACGCTTCATCTGTCTTCTAAGGATATCCTCGTTATACACATAAAGCGGCGAACCATACTTCTTCAGAAGTTCGTCAGGATTTGTATTACCAAAGAAATTCATCTGCTGGGTATAAGATTCCATAAAGACACCTCGTCAAACATTTTGCAATTATTGTAACATGCCCTTGCATTTTTGCAAGTAAACGAATGATATAAATTATTCTTCAATTCCGACCAGTTTCATTAGATACTTCGCATTTGTCTCCGAAGACATACCCGCTTTTAATTTGTAGTCAAAATGCAGGCCATCATCATCAAAATATTCAGAAAAGTGATAAAACACCAGATCTACTTCTCCGTTAGTATCCATTTTACAAAGCTCATAATCGTGGGTCGACATCATACCGATGATCTTCGGACTATGAAGTTTTTTCAAAACGATCCATGCGCCATCAGTTCTGTCTTTCGAATTCGTGCCACGGAAAATCTCATCGATCAGGAACAAAAGAGGGGTTCCGCTTTCAGAAGCACGAACGATCCGCTCGATCTTAACAAGCTCCGCATAGAATGTGGAAACGCCTTCACCCAGATTATCTTCTATACGCATGGAAGCGGCCACCCGCATAATTGACAGCGAAAGTGCTTTTGCCGGGCACACCGCGCCGGTATAGGCCAGGATCGTATTGATGCCGACAGTTCGAAGAAGTGTCGTCTTACCCGACATATTCGATCCTGTGATCATGGCACAGCCCCGGTCAAGCTTAAAATTATTCCGTACGACACGCTTTTCTTCAATAAGCGGATGGCCCATCTCCTCCGCTTCAAAGAAAGGCAGATCTTTTTCAAGTATCTCCGGCATGCAGCCATCCGGGAAGATCATTCCCATCAAAGAAAGACTCATCAAGGCTTCCCACTCGCCTATCGCCTGAAGTTTCTCCGGAATCTCCTTACCGGATTCTTTTCTCCACTTCTCCAGAAGATGCAGACAGATCTCATCAAACGGCATCGCCACATTCAAGACGAAATATAAAAGAGGCTGCATACGCGCCTGAATCAGAAGACAGATCATATAAAGCGATGAGAGCTGATTTGAGGCAGACCGGTTCGTGCAGTTTTCTTCGCTTTTCCCATAAAGCTGATCTCTCAATCCCTGAAGATACGAAGCCTTTACTTCAACATTTTCAAGTCCGGTAAATATATTCGAATAAGCACGAAGCTCCGGATAGAATTTTTCCACCAGATCAAACGTGACCGCATGGGTCTTATAGCAAAGTGCCATCATCCCCATCTGAAAGATCAAAATCGCAGACGGGAATATCAGATAGTATCCGCCCATGACCATGCCGGCAATAAGACTGAGATAAAACAATACAGCCAGGCTGATGCGGAGAACGAGAAATCCTTTTTTCATCCCTGTGACCGGAGCCGCAATAAAGGCCAGAAGTGCCTGTGGCGAGCCCTTCTTCTTTACATTCATCCGCGTGGAAGCTTCCAGTTCTTCAACCAGTGAAAGCCGGGAAGAAAGTTCTTTTACCGCTTCCTGCCTCGAAAGAATATCTTCACGGGAAATGCTCTGTGAATCCGCCAGCAGAAGCCATTTTTGAAGCTGTCTGCGGCCGTATGCGGTATGTGCAATATTGATCAGATGAAAAAGTGACTTCGGTCCGAAAATATCAAGGTCTCCGGAAAAAGCATGCTTCTTGATCTGAAGGTCAGATCCGTCATCCGGAAGTTTTGAAAAATCATGGAGTGTCCTTGCCATATTCGCTTCGTGGATCTCCTTTAACACGGCGATCCGCTGTGCTTTGGCTTTGATCCTTCCATGAATAGCCACAAGAATTATAAACCCCAGAAAGACCACGCAGGCCGGAATCAGAAAAACAAACTGTTTTTTCACAAAAAACAGCACAAAAAGAACCAGCGCCCCCACAAAACAGATACCTCTGTAATTCGCCAGGCCGCCGGCTTTCTCTTCTATACGTTTCCATTCTTCTTCTAACGCGATCCGTCTTTCTTCTAATACCTGATCTCGTTTTTCTTTTTTCTCACTCATGAATATTATGTTTCTTTCTTTTTCCCTTTTGCCGTACTCTTCGACGCACTCTTTGATGTACTCTTCGACACATTCTTCGAAGCGCTCGTCTTGGCTGCCGTTTTTTTCGCAGTAGAGGACTTATTCGCAGAAGAAGCTTTCTTTTCAGTAGTCTTTTTCGAAGCAGTTTTCTTCGCTACTGTCTTTTTGGAAGAAGCTTTCTTTACCGATGTTTCCGGTTTCTTTTTCGGAATATACTTAGAAATGGCCTCATCCAGTACAGCACCAATACTGTCATGGATCGTAAGCATTGCCTGAAGATCCAGATAAGTAGAACTCTTATTGACGATGACCACACGGTCGCTCTTTAAGAACTGGGCAAAGGTCGCAGCAGGATACACTGTCAGTGAAGTACCGCCGATTATCAGAAGATCCGCCTTTTTAATTGCTTTTACGGCATTATCGATATTCTCATGCTCCAAATGCTCCTCGTAAAGCACCACATCCGGACGGACGATCCCGCCGCACTTGGTGCAATGCGGAACACCTTTGCTCTTCAATACGAAATTCAGATCATACTTTTCGCCGCACTCGAGACAATAGTTACGGAATACAGAACCATGAAGTTCAATTGTAGTCGTACTTCCTGCCATTTGATGCAGATTATCGATATTCTGGGTGATCGTTGCCTTCAGTTTTCCCTGCTTTTCCAGACGCACCAAAGCACGATGAGCCTTATTCGGACGAGCCTTCGGATAACAGAGCTTTCTCTTATAAAAGTCGAAGAATTCTTCCGGGTGAGCTTCAAAGAAGGAGTGACTGATAATATCTACCGGACGATACGAAAGACCGCTTTCCTGATTGAAGATACCTTCGCCGCTTCGGAAATCGGGAATGCCGCTTTCCGTCGAGACGCCGGCGCCTCCTAAGAAAACAATGTACTTCGATTCTTTGATCAATTGTTTAAGCTGAGCGATTTTTTTCTCGCGTGCACCTTCATATCGATCCAGTCTGGTTTCCACTACTTCTCCCCTTTATTTCATGTCAGACCATAAATGTCCTGATAAATAGTTATTTCAAGTAAGAATGATCAGTCGATAAAGCTGTCATGAGCAATGGCACCATCATTGGCTGTACCAAACATTTCCTTACCAAGAACGCGCTTCTCATCACGTTCCTTCTCGGCAATAGCACTGAGTGCATCACGAGTACGGTCCGGATTCTTGATATTTTCCAGAAGAATGATCGGTGTCGATTTATCGGCAGTAGAAAGCTCGATGGTGCCAACGCGGAAAAGGCGCTGCCAGAAAGTCTTCTTCAGACGAACATCAAGCACACGGTACATCAGGAGTTCATCTTTCAAAGACTTAATGAAACCTCTCTCAACGAAAAGACGGTTCTCACTGAATGAATACTTCGTGAATGAAATAGGCAGACCCAAGTATCTTTTCTTATCCTGCCAAATGATCTTTTCCTCAACGATATAATCGTTCAACTTATCAATCTTTGCCATTTTGTACCTCCCAAGATGACCTATTTTCATTATATGTATAATGTTTTTTTTCGTCTAGCGAAATTCATAAAAATCACAAATTCGTAATACAATATTCAAAGATCATGAAACATAGTCCATGATGCATTCCTTAAAATACGGACACCAGCTATGTGTATACTGCATGGTAAGATCCCCTTTAAGATAGAAATCATAACGGATCAGGCCGGGCTCGTCCGGGATCGGATCATCCCATGTTACGTCCAGATGATACCAGATCGAATTGACCTTCACCTGGCACCAGGCGTGGGCGCCTTCCCCATAACCGAATGTGGAGTTTCCGGAGATGGCACGGCATTCTACACCGGCCAGAAGACAAAGGGCGGTGCAGGCTTCCGCATATCCCTGACACTGAGCCATTCCCTCTTCCATCAGGATCTGCGCGGTCGAATATGTCGCAGTATCTTTATCCAGCGCATACTGGCAGCGGGTGATCAGATAATCGTGGATCGCATGCACTTTTTCTTCATCCGACATACCATCATGGGTAATCGTATTGACGATATCCAGAAGCTTATTCCCAACCTCTTCTGCTTCAGGTGACGGGTAAGACTTGACATTCTTTGCATACAGATACTGCATAGCCTGTCCGCAGGCGTTAAACGTCATTTTCAGTTCAGTATTGCAGACACCGTTTTTCTCCTTGTAAAGCACCTGCACATCTCTTCCGCGGAATACAGAATGTAATGCAAAAGCTGAATCCAATTCTTTCCAGTACGAAAGAAATGTATCATACGTATCCGTCTGCACATACACATTCGGTTCAAATGCATAAAGACTGTTGTAGATCTGATCGAATAACTCCTGTGCGCTGTTGACAGGAATATATGTATGGTTATCACGCCCGAAAACAAGATCGCTCAGACAGCCACAGGAAGATATAAGCAATGCCAGGATGATCGACATTGCAAGCCATTTTTTACAAGCTCTTTTTACGGTTTGCATCGTACACCTCTTTTACATCAAACAGTCTGGAAAAATCCACATTACGTAGTGTATCACCATTCAACATACAACGGTCAAAATACAGGTAATTATCTCCGTAAGTATTATATGCACTGGGTCCCACACCAAAGAAGATACGGAATCCCTGTTCTTTCAGATATACACACCGCGGGTCTGATCCCCGGATAAAATCTCCGTTCGGATAGACGAGCATATTCACCGGACCGGTCAGAGATCCGACCTGGGAAAGCCACTTTTCCGTGTCACTTTGAATAGTGTCAAGTTCACAATGGTTGGCATTAATAAATCCATATGTGGAGGAAGCCAGGATCCATCCGGATTCCTTCAGCTTGTCCATGATAGAAATAACAGTAGCTTTATTCGCTTCAATATCCGAATCAGAGGGAGAGATCTCCGGAAGTCCGGCAGCCACCAGCGCCGCATTACGGTCATCCACCTGGTCACGGTCCGTAATATAACCGAAGACCGACTGATATCCGGTCAGGGAGATGACCCCCTTTACACCGTTATAGGAAAAATCAGGATGTTCTTCAATAAAGGCATCCAGAATACCGATCGCTTCGCTCGGACGGCTTACGACTACCTGTCCCGAAGCGCTGACATATTCACCGCAGACCTGACCCAGATCATTCAACACCAGACGCTGGCAAACTCCGAGAGAGCTCAGATTCGCGGTATAGCTCAAGTCCTCAAGAACGATGACAAGCGGCTTCTTTCCTTCCGGGATCACAACATCACGGATATTCAGGAATGTCGGATTCTCAAGGTCAGCCATGGATGACGGATCGATCAGGCAGTAATTCTTCTCATAAAGGCTCTCCAGGATCGCCCGGAATTCAGAAGTGGTCAGATAATAAGAATCCGTTGAAGCAACATAATTCGTCTCGAAAGCCACTTTGGTATCGACGATCAGCGGTTTTACACATACGACTTCGACAACTCCCTGATAGTTTGTGACCGGGGACGTATTGGATGTGGCTACATAAAGATTGGACTGGATGATCTGGTCTTCCGGGAAAATACGCGCCAGATCGGAAAGAAGTTCTTCAGCCGAGTAGAACTGGAAATTCGCCAGCATATGCTCCGCCTTTTCCATCATGGGGCGGTACATCTCCTGTTTACAGTTCTCCAGCCTTCCTTTAACGAAATCCTGAACGAATCCGGTCGAATGCTCCTGTACATATTCGTAGTATTCTACGGCTTCAATATATTCCTGGTTCGCGAATAAAGTCTCGGCGCTCTGGACATCACCACGGGAAAGCTCGATCTCATCGATCTCCGTGCGAAGCGGTCTGGTCGCAGCCTGAAGGTTCGTAAGATTCTCCAGCTGTTCGAAAATAAAGATCAGCGTCGGTTTTTCGATCGTTCCCAGAAGAAATTCCTTACATAGATCCGTCAGCCACACTGTCATACGGGCACCCGTCAGCTCACTCAAACCTTCCAAAAAAGCGATGTCGTCTGTCGTCGGGATATACCGTTCATTCCGGATCTTCTCTTCTATCCGGGTTACACGTTCATTCACCCGTGCTTCCATCTGTGTCAGGATCTCGTATTCTCCGGTAAAGTCACTGTCGTCTCCGGGATCTCTGTTGATGATGATGTCATTCATCTTCCGGTACATGGAAAGAGCCTTGGCATAGTCTTTCTTCTCCAGTGCCTCTTCAAATTCCGGCATCACGCCGGCCAGTCTTCTGCTGTCTTTTCCGACATAAATAATGAGCGAGAGCATGACGATCAGACTTAAGATGGAAAGCCCGATCAGGACCCACATTCCTAAAGAACGGGGCTTATCGACCGAGACTTTATTTCCGCCAAACTCCATCATTTTTTACAGATCTCCCAGAGTCAACTGTCTGCTTTCTATGGTCTCTTCCTTCAGATAATAGCCGATCGCCGGAAGTCTTCTGACACGGTAATATTCCGGATCCGTAAAACCGGTCTGATCCAGTGGCTTCACCTCAGTCATGACGCTTCCCCGCTTACTGGTCAGAACCTGCACGCCCTGAGAAGAACGGGTGGTCTTTAACGGGATCAGCGAAGTATCAAAGACGATCGCCTTGCGAAGGTTCGAGAAAGCCGCCATCGTCACATCTTCCGTCAGATAGTGGATCGACACGATCGGAGACAGATCACTATATGCCTTGATAAGCTTCTTACGGTTCTGCTTGGTTTCGTAGGCCGACATCGGGATCTTCGAGATCTTGCCGTTCGCAAAGGAGAACAGTGCATTTCCCTTAAAATCATCGGCGATATGCATGAAAATGATCCGCTCACCTTCTTCCATAGAAAGAAGGTTCGGAAGATATCCGCCATACTCGGAAGGCTTGGTATCCGGAAGCTCAAATCCCTTGACCTTATAGCAGTTGCATTTATCGGAGAAGAAAAGGATCTCGGACTTATTCGTGCCTTCCAGTTCCATCATGATCTCATCGTCTTCCTTGATCTTCAGGTCACCGGCATTACGAAGAGACGTCAGCGCGATCTTCTTGATATAGCCGTGATTGGATAAGAACAGCTTCAGCCGGTAATCCTCAATCATGTTCGAATCATTGAATGTTGCCGCTTCTTCCGCCTTCAAAAGCTCTGAACGGCGCTCCTGTCCGTATTTCTTGGCCGCATTTTCCAGTGCCTTGATGATCAGCGCGTCAAGACGTTCCGGCTTTTTCAGGATATCCTCCAGATCCTTGATCTCTTTACTGAGGTTTTCCCTGTCCGCCGTACGGTTCAGGATATACTGACGGTTGATATTGCGGAGTTTGATCTCTGCCACATATTCAGCCTGCAGACTGTCAATATCGAATCCTTTCATGAGGTTCGGAATAACATCTGCTTCCAGTTCAGTGTTACGGATAATAGAAATCGCCTTATCAATATCCAGAAGGATCTTGGCCAAACCATCGAGGAGATGGAGCTTATCCTTCTTCTTATCCATTTCATAAACCACTTCCCGCTTCTGGCAAGTCCGTCTCCAGACGACCCATTCGGCCAAAAGCGCGCCCACTCCGAGCACACGCGGTGTACCGTTGATCAGTACATTAAAGTTACAGGAGAAAACATCTTCCAGCTTCGTGAAACGGAAAAGTTTCGTCATCAGCGCATCCATATCTGTACCGCGCTTACACTCAATACAGATCTTCAATCCATCCAGGTCCGTCTCGTCACGGATATCGTTGATCTCCTTGACCTTGCCGCTCTTGACCAGCTCGGTGATCTCGTCAATGATCGCTTCCGCGGTCGTAGTATACGGGATCTCCGTTACCTCAATGAGGTTATGGGCCTTATCGGCAAAATACTTCGAGCGGATACGAACCGGTCCACGTCCGGTATCGTAGATAGTCCGCATCGCATTTTCATCATAAAGGATCAGTCCTCCACCCGGAAAATCCGGTGCCGGCATAATAGACAGCAGGTCAGTTGCCGGATCCTTCATATAAGCGATGGTGGCTTCACAGACTTCACGGATGTTAAACGAACAGATATTGGAGGCCATACCGGCAGCAATACCCTGATTGGCATTGACAAGGATCGACGGGAAAGTCGCCGGCAGAAGCACCGGCTCTTTCATTGTGCCATCGTAGTTATCGGTAAAATCAACGGCATTCTTATCCA
Organism: Oscillospiraceae bacterium; assembly: GCA_902802325.1. GTDB lineage: Bacteria > Bacillota > Clostridia > Saccharofermentanales > Saccharofermentanaceae > Scatonaster. Next base: position 58,372 of record CADCLV010000008.1, read on the forward strand.
GACCCCGGAACAGTTCCTCACAGATCTTCTCCAGACGGACTTCCGTATATCTCGGCGCCGCGTACTGCATATCGCGGGAATACTGCTTACCGAAGTTACCCTTGGAATCCACATAAGGATGCAGAAGCGAACCGTTACCACGGGCAAGACGGACCATGGTCTCGTAAATAGCCATATCGCCATGCGGATTCAGTTTCATGGTCTGTCCGACGACGTTACTGGACTTTGTACGGTTGCCGGTCAGAAGTCCCATCTTATACATCGTATAAAGAAGTTTTCTGTGAGACGGTTTAAATCCGTCGATCTCCGGGATCGCACGGGAAACGATAATGCTCATGGCATAGGGCATGAAGTTCGTCTCCAATGTATCGTTAATGTCCTGAAGTGTCGGCGGAGACGGCGGTAATCCCTGAGACTTGGTCTTCAGGGAATTCTTCTCCGGGGATTCCGATTCTGCATTCTTTTGACTCTTTCTTGCCATGGTTTCTTCCTTTAATTTCTATTTACTTTCCAAATTCACTTATATCAGTCTACATCCAGCATTTCCAGATACAGATGTCCATCACGCTCGATATGTTCTTTTCTTCCTGCCAGATTATCGCCCAGAAGAAGTTCAAAAGTCTCCATCGTTGCCTTCTCATCACCCGGCACCACCTTTATAAGGCGGCGGGTAACCGGATTCATGGTGGTCTCCCACATCATCTCCGGCTCATTCTCACCAAGACCCTTAGAACGCTGAAGAGTGCATTTCTCCGGCGGATATTTCTGCAGTATCTCCGTCTTTTCTTTTTCGTTATAGGCGAACATCGTCTTTTCTTCGCCCTTGTTTCTGTAGGTGATCTCAAAAAGCGGCGATTCCGCGATAAAAACTTTACCTTCCTGGATCAAAGTCGGCATAAGCCGGAAGATCATGGCCAGGATCAGGGTACGGATATGGAAACCGTCGACATCGGCATCGGTACAGATGATGATCTTATTCCAGCGAAGAAGGGAAAGATCAAATGACGACAGGTCCTTATTATGCTTCGTCTGGATCTCGACGCCGCATCCAAGCACCTTCACAAGATCCGTAATGATCTCGCTTTTAAAGATCGTGGAATAATCCGCCTTTAAGCAGTTTAAGATCTTACCTCTTACCGGCATGATCGCCTGGAACTCGGCATCACGGCCCATCTTACAGGATCCTAAAGCGGAGTCACCCTCTACGATATAAAGCTCACGCTGTTCCACATCCTTGGTTCGGCAATCGACGAATTTCTTTACGCGGTTATTGATATCGATGCTGCCCATGAGTTTCTTTTTCACGTTCAGACGAGTCTTCTCCGCATTCTCACGGGACCGCTTATTGATAAGGATCTGCTCGACGACCCGGTCTCCCTCAGGCTTATTCTCGATGAACCAGATCTCCAGCTTCTGTCTGATCAGATCCGCCATAAAGTCCTGAATGAACTTGTTGGTGATCGCCTTCTTGGTCTGGTTCTCGTAGCTGGTCTGCGTCGAGAATGAACTGGTCACCAGGATCAGGCTGTCGGCAATATCCTGGAATACGATCTTGCTTTCATTCGCCTTATACTTATCACGAGCGCGGATCTGTTTGTCGATTTCTGCGGTAAATGCACTTCTCACCGCCTTATCCGGTGCACCGCCATGCTCAAGAAAACTGGAGTTATGGTAATACTCCAGAACATTGACCTCGTTATTAAAGCAGAAAGCCACCTGGCACTTTACCTTGTATTCCGGCTTATCGGCACGGTCTTTACCTCTGCCCATGCCTTCAAATGAAGCCGGCATGGAAATGCCTTTTTCACCGCTGAACTCGGCAACATAACCTTCAATACCGGAAGGATAGCAGAACGTGTACTCCTGCCCGCTCTCCTCATCCTTTAAGACAAAGGTCACGCCGCTGTTCACTACAGCCTGACGCTTCAAGATCTGAAGAAAAGACTCCAGCGGAATGGCAATATCCGTAAACACTTCCCGGTCCGGCTTCCATTTCTGGATCGTGCCGGTACGCTTAAAGCGGGTCGGCTCTTTAAAAAGACCGCCGATATTCTCACCCTTTTCAAAATGCAGGTTATACTTGAATCCGTCACGGAATACCGTAACATCAAAATACTCGGAAGAGTACTGTGTCGCGCAGGCACCAAGACCGTTCAGGCCCAGGCTGAATTCATAGCTCTCACCGGTATCGTTGTTATATTTACCGCCGGCATAAAGCTCACAATAAACCAGTTCCCAGTTAAAGCGCTGCTCTTTGGTGTTATAGTCCAGCGGGATGCCACGGCCGAAGTCCTCAACAGAAATGGAACCATCCTTATAACGGACCACCTCGATTTTATCACCATATCCTTCTCTGGCCTCATCGATAGAGTTACTGAGGATCTCGAAGAAAGAATGCTCACATCCTTCCAGACCATCAGAACCAAAGATGACGCCCGGACGTTTACGGACACGGTCCGCACCCTTAAGGGAAGTAATGGTATCATTACCGTAATTTGACTTGCCTGGCATAGTTGTCTCCTCATAAACGTATAATTCAATCAATTATACCACAACATAATGTGGTGACGCGTTCTAATTTCCACTAAATTTGCCGAATTTGTCGATTTTTCCGGCCTTTTTCTTTCCACAAAAAAACCATCTTTCCGTTTTTCGGGAAGATGGTCATTTTGTTGGTGAGCCCAGGGGGATTCGAACCTCCGGCCCACAGCTTAGAAGGCTGTTGCTCTATCCAGCTGAGCTATGGACCCACGTTGTAAGAATGACGACCATAAAGGCCGTCATTCATGGAGCGGGTGATGGGAATCGAACCCACGTGGTCAGCTTGGAAGGCTGAAGTTCTACCATTGAACTACACCCGCGTATTGCAATCGCGAATACCATTTGCAAAACTTGCCTAGATATAGTACTACACGAAAGCAGGATTGTCTAGTACCAAAATCAACTTTGGTAAAAAGAGTTGAAACAAAGGGATATCGGAGCCGGTCAGCCGCCCTGTGTCAGAGACAGATAATCACCGGATACATAAAAACCATCCTGAGTCTTATACCAGTTTGTATCCGTCTTGGCAACAACGATGACCTGCATATTGGCAGTCAGGCTTCCCACCTGCTCATAATCCGTACCCGGACCTTTTCTGACTTTCAGATAACCCGAAGTAATGTTGACATACATGACCTTCGGATCCATAGACTCTTCCGTCCAGGAAACGCTCTGATCATTCGGAGCAAGTGTCGAACCATATTCCATCAAAGTAGTGGTTGCCTCAGTAGTAGGAACCGTTACCATCGGAGTGGTCTCCGTTGTGGTCTCCTCCGACGTGGTCGTTTCTTCTTCCTTCTTCTTGCCACAAGCAGAGGCGGAAAGAATCATACCCATGGCCAGCGCCACGGCAATTGTCTTTATCTTTAAAGAAGATCGTTTCATACTACACGCTCCTTCACCATACTATTCAAAACACCTAATTTAATAGTACACCATTCTTTGTAAATTATTGCAAATGATTTTTACAAACAGATTACGTTTCGACTTCAGAATTGAGTTTGACGAACATAACGTGATCTTTATAGCTGCCGTCAATGGCCATATATTTCAGGTTATATCCCATCTTCGTAAAACCGCACCGCTCGACACAATGCAACGATCGTTCATTTGTCGGCATCACATCTGCCTGGATACGGTGAAGACGATAATACTTGAACATAAAGTCACATCCGGCCAGAAGAGCTTCGCTCATATATCCGTTTCCCACTTCTTTTTCATCCAGATGATAACCTACGAAAGTGGAATTCATACAGCCGCCCATCATTCCGTAAAAGGAAAGTCTTCCGATGATGCGATAAGGTTCTTCCAGTTTACTGATCCAGAATCCTACTTGTGTGTTGTTCTGATACTGCCGAAGATCCGACCGGAGATAGTCTCTTTGTTCACTTACCGTAAAATAGCGGTTGCTGTGCACCTGCTGAAACGGCTTATGGTAAGCACGGTTCCGGCAAAGATAATCTGTCACCTCTTTTGCCGCGCCTGGCTTAAAGACGGAAAGGAGCAGCCTTTTCGTCTGAACCGTAAGTACTGCCCCTTTAAGAGGGGTGACGATCTCAAATCTCGCCATCCTCGTCTCCATTTTCATCTTTGTCAGAATCCGGATCTGATTCTTCGCCGGAAGAATCATCCGACTCGGACTCATCCTTATCTTCAGTATTTTCTTCGTTCGAAGCATCATCTGAAGACTCCTCATCCGAACCTTCCAGTTTCGGATAATCTTCCCCTTCGATCCGATCCATATCATCGGAAGTCTTCTCGATCTTTCCGATCTCTTCTTCAATATCGGAAGCATCTTCTTTTTCTGCCTCATTATCCACTACGTTAATGAGCGGGGCCAGAATGGTTTCCGGTTTCGGATCTGCCGCTTCTTTCTTTTCCGGGAATTCCGGGAAATCCGGAACCGCTTCTTCATTCAGATCTTCACCGGCACGCTTTGCACCCGGACGATGCGGCGCTTCTTCATCACCAAACTGATAGTAATGATCCGAATTATTCTCTTCATCAGTATCTTCCGGTTCTTTGTCGTTCTCGGAAACATTCTCATCCGGTTCAGTTTCGTACTGCGCATCGGTCATGTCCGCATTTTCTTTCTGACGACGGACCAGAAGAACCGCAAGGGCTGCAAGAAGACCTACAGAAAGGACACCAAGTGCAATTGTGGAAATCATAAATCCGTTCATGGAACTGCTGCTTTCCGGGACCGGTGTGGCTGTCGGAGACATCGTAATGACCGGAGTCGGAGACGGCGTCGGAGATGGTGTCGGCGTCGGAGATGGTGTCGGGGTAGCAATCAATTCAGAAAGATCTCCGCGGAACGGGATGATCATTCCTGTCTGCTCATCCAGATAATACACACCTTCGTGTCCTTCCCCATCCAGCATATATACCAGTACAGGCTGGCCTTCCGCACTCGGATTTCTATATGCCTGTACTTCGTGCTCATTATACGTGATAGTAGAAAGCTCAAATCCATTCGGGGCAGAAAAGTCCGCCGGGAACGGAAGGAAGATCATTGTTCTGGCATCTTCCGAAAAATCATAACAGGGGCTGACAGTCTGTGTTGTCAGATCATAGCGGTAAAGTCCATTTCCGGAATCGGAAAGAAGCCACATTAAAAGAGTTCCGTCAGGACCGACAAGGCAAGGTACTGTCTTTCCATTATATGTGGTCTCCGACCAGGAAAAGCCTGCCGGAACATTTTCCAGAGAACCCTTTTCCAGGATCGTATAACTGATTCCGTCAGTTACAACAAGCGGATACGGTTCCGGAGTCGGAGTCGGGGTACCACGGGTAACTACGATCTTATATGTTCGTGTATCGCCATTTTCTGCAGTGACAGTAACTTTGACCGTATTGTCGCCCTTCTGCAGATCTTTCTGCACGCCATTTAAGGAAACCTTGGCAGAACCATGTTCCGGGCTTGCGGAAACTGCGATCGAAGTAGTGTCCTCACTGACTTTCACACGGTAACTTTGCGTATCTTTCGAAAAAGACGGAGAAAGAGAACCCGGTGCAACAGACAGGCTGCTCAGGTAATTGTTACCGGAAAGAACCACCGGAGCCGAGATCGAAATATCGGCGGATGCTCCGGTACTGTAGCTTGCTGTACCTTCCAGGTCAGAAACTTCCATGCTGACCGAAACCGTGGTAGAACCCTCTTTCAGGCACTTACACTCGATGACGACCACTGTGGAATCAGAAGGAATATTACAGTTATAATCCAAAAATTTTCTGGAAGAACTGCTGAAATTCGCTGTTCCGTAATTTCCGGCACCGATGCTGACGACTTCCAGATATTCACCATCCACACTGACAGATCCATCATAGCCGCCGAAAGGACCATCGCCACCGACACGGACATTGATCTTGATCGTTTTTCCGACCTCGGCAGATCCGCTTTTTGAAAGGCTGGCGGATGCATCCGCCCGGACCTGCCCCATATGCAGCATGCCCATGATCACAGCCGCCGAAGCTAAAAATGCAACACTTCTGCCGGCGATCGTCCGGATTTTTCTGCTGATTACACTACTCATTTTATTTCCTCTTTTCCTTCATCGCTCCGAAACGGACCGAGTCTTATTGTGAGATCTCCCCTTCATCGAGGATATATTTCGATATCTTCGTCAGGTCAGCCGAGCTGATCTTTCCGTCTCCGTTGGCATCCGCCGCCATCTGACCGGCGCCGGAAAGTGAACCTTCATCCATGATATAACGGGCGATCAAAGTCAGGTCAGCTGAACTGATCTTTCCGTCACCATTGGCATCGCCGCGAATGAAGATCGTACCGATATAGACTGCATTTCCTTCAGAATCCAGGATCTGGATCAGGTCACCGGAAGCGATCCGGTCTTCTTCTCCTTTTTCCTCTGCATTCATGTTGAAGTAATTCAGCGTATAGCCTTCCTTCATCTCCAGTCGGGCTTTGAGCTCCGCAACTGTGGTATCCGGAGTTACACCGCCGAAGAAATCATCGGCATACGGAATGTCTGTCGTGAAATAACTTTCGTAAGCATCCGCATTTCTCGCCACCGTAATAGTATACAGCTTTGACGAGCCGTTTTCCGCGCGTACCAGGATCTCTATGGTGTTGATACCGGATCCGATCTCAATATCGCCGGTACCGGAAACACTGGCCTTATCAGATGCCGGCTCAGCATCGATATGCAAGACCTTACAAGATGCTGGAACGACCAGCGAATATTCCTGACATTCGATAGGATCAAACTCCGGCGTCAGTGCATTTCCATCCACATTCAAAGACTTTAAGTATGCATTCGGGTTACCGTTTTCCGCAGGCATCGCGCAGGGCTTATCCGGCATATTGTCATAGACCGGTATCGTAAAGAGCAGGTCCTGCCCGAGGATCCCTGCGCGGGAATATGCTTTATACATCTTTCTTCCCTCGCCATAGGCACCCTCAATATTCGTCATATACTGATGGTTACCAAACTGGGACGGATCACTGGGCGTCACGTTGAATTTCATAAAATATGTCGTATTCTGCCCGATATTGATATAGGCATTGGAAATGAACTTACTTCCGCCGACCAGTGCTTTTACCTGGTTATCCCATGGGAGGTCATATTTCGCATTAAAATCGGCATCACGGCCGTCACGGGCCAAAGCAAGACCCAGGGCAACCGGATCCGGGCTCGAAGATGCACCGATATTATAGAAATTATACAGACTTGTATACTGACGTTTAAAGTATTCGGAATAGTAGTCCCCGCTGGTGGAACCGCTTCCCTCGGCCGAGACTTCCTGAAGGACCTTGGCTGCCAGGAAAACCGGATTGGCATTACTCTGTCTTGCCGCCAGCATAAAGATCTCGGCATATGACATAAGCTGATCGTCGTCATAACCGGGGTTCTCAATGGTGCCCCACTCCATAAAGCTGCCTTTCAGAAGTTCCTGTACATACTCTTCCTTCTGATAGTCAGGATGATATCCAAGTTCCAGAAACTGGAAAATATTCTGTTCACTAAGTCCGTTTCGTGGATCAAGATAATGCATGATCACTTCCCGGGAGGCGTTGACCCAGAGTTTTCCGTCATAGACGACATACTCACCGGTTTCCCAGTCATATGCACCTTCCGCAATTGATTTCCATGCATCGTTTACATAATTCTCAATAAGGCTCACGCCCAGTCTCGATTCACGATCCACCGCTTCCTGAAAATCACGGCCGACAAAAGCCGGACGGAAATGCCAGTTCGGATGGATCCGGTGAAGATCTCTAAGATAGATCTTATAACTTTCCGGGAACTCGGCAATTTCTTCTTCGAATGCGGTATCTTCTACGAGAGTCTCGTCCTTAACAAGAAAACTGTCTACGATATATCCTTCATGTACGCCGCCACCGGCATCCTTAAACTCAATATGGCACCAGGTCTTGCTTCCGCTCGGATCGCTGTCCAATGTCACAACATCCTTCGCTGTGACACGTTCACCATTATAAAGAACCCAGGTAACTGTAGTATTGACCGTACCCGGGTTATCACGGATATTGGCAGAGGCAACGACGATCGTCGCATTAAACCCATCTTCTGCTTTCTGCGCGTAAGGGAGTGAAGAATAGGAAAAAGCAAGGCTTTCGGACCTTGCGTCCGAAGTTCCGAAAAGTAGAATCATGGCCACCGACGCCGCACATGCACGCCACGCCAGTTTCTTTGTGTTTCTTCTGATCCTTTCGTTCATTTTTACTTTCCTTTTTCTACAAGTATTCGATAATATCGTAGCAAACCAATATGTAACGAACGTTACAAGAATATCACAGTTTGTCATATATACAAGTTTTCAGGATAAAATACATCGATTTTCATAAATATAAAAGCCACCTTCGTAATGAAGATGGCTTCTTGATTCATTTGGTGGCTCACTGGAGGCTCGAACTCCAGACCCCTTGATTAAAAGTCAAGTGCTCTACCGACTGAGCTAGTGAACCATATGGCTGGGGTAGCAGGATTCGGACCTACGAATGCGGGAGTCAAAGTCCCGTGCCTTACCGCTTGGCTATACCCCAGTATCTTCCCCTTAAAGAAAAAGTGGGGTGGGATATGGGAGTCGAACCCATGACCTCTTGTGCCACAAACAAGCGCTCTAACCAACTGAGCTAATCCCACCAAGTTTCTCCCAAAAGGCACTTCGAAATTATAATGTTTTCTATGCCATAATGTCAAGCATTAATTTTCAACTTGGTGTATAATGTCCCTACATTATGAAAATTGAGGTATGATCCATGGATATTGAAAATGCATATATCACCCTTCCCCAGGGCTTTGTAGCCAATGGCGTACATGCCGGACTGAAGCCCAACGGTAACCCGGATCTGGCATTCATCGGTTCTGACCGTCCTGCTCATGTCGCGGGTGTGTATACTTCGAATCTGGTAAAGGGACATTCTCTGACCCGTTCCATTTCCCTGATCCGCTCCCGTGATACAGTCCGCGGAATTGTTATTAATAGTGGAAATGCCAATGCCTGTGTCGGCACAGAAGGCGAAAATGATGCGACAGCCATGGCGTCTTCGGTTGCCGAAGCTTTTGGTGTTACATCAGACGAGATCCTCACCGCTTCCACCGGTGTCATCGGTTCCCGTCTCCCTCTGGATAAGCTGACTTCGGCGATTCCGGATCTGGTTAAGAATGCTTCCTCTTCTGAAGAATGCGGTCACCTGGCTGAAAGAGCCATTATGACGACAGACACCCAGCCCAAGGAAGTAGCTGCAACTGTCAGCCTTTTTGGAAAGGAAATCACGATTTCGGCTATTGCCAAGGGCTCCGGTATGATCCATCCGAACCTGGCTACCATGATCAGTGTATTTACCACAGATGCCACGATTTCCCAGGATGTCCTTCAGTCCATGATCTCGGACAATGTAAAAGATACATATAACCGTGTTTCCGTAGATGGCGATACCTCCGTCTGCGACATGGTCGTGATCCTGGCAAATGGCGCTTCTGACACACCGGAGATCAAGAAAGATACGGAAGAGTATCAGATTTTTAAAGATGCCTTCCATGCCCTTTGCTTTGACCTTGCGAAAATGATCGCTTCGGATGGTGAAGGTGCTTCCAAGCTCGTTGAGGTTGAAGTAAATGGTGCCAAGACAGCCAATGATGCTTACCTTTGTGTGCTTGCCATCTGCCGCTCTCCTCTTTGTAAGACCGCAATCTTCGGTCAGGACGCCAACTGCGGACGTTTTATCACCGCACTTGGCTATTCCGGTGCCGATATCGATCCGGACAAGATCAGCATGTTCTTATCCGGTCTTCCGGTTTATGAAAAGGGTGTAGCTCTCCCCTTCGACGAGGAAGTTGCCAAAGAAAAGCTTTCCGAGCACGATATCCTGATCCGCATCGAGCTGAACGATGGCGAATATAACGATCGTATGTGGACATGTGATTTTACCTATGATTATGTAAAAATCAATGCCAGCTACCGTTCATAAGCGGCATTGTTTCTCTTAGAGAGTCTTTCTCTCTGACATGTTTCATAGAGAATTAAAGAAATCGCCTCCTGTTAATTCAGGAGGCGATTTCTTGTTATAATCAGTGTTACTTCTTATTCTTCCGGGCGATCCTTCACATCGAAAGTAAATGATTCTTTTCTGTAGCCTACAGAAACTTTCTCTGCTTTGGCAAGTTTTCCCATCAGGAACATATCCGCAAGAGGATCTTCCAATCTTCTCTGAATAGTCTTACGCAGCGGACGGGCACCATATTTCGGATCGTATCCCTCTTTAGCCAGCTGATCTTTGGCAGCTTCGGAAACAGAAAGGGCAATCCCTTTCTCCTTTAACTGTGCCGCTACATCTTTCAGCATAAGATCGACGATCTTGCGGATCTCTTCTTTGCTCAGTTCACTGAAGATCACGATCTCATCGACACGGTTTAGGAACTCTGGACGGAACTGCTCCTTCAAAGCAGTATTGACCCGGTTCTCCAAGGCAATATGATCGTCTCCTGTAAAACCGAATCCGTTCGCTTTCAGCGAGGTTCCGGCATTACTGGTCATGATGATGATCGTATTTTCGAAATTCACGAGCCGTCCGTGACTGTCTGTCAAACGTCCGTCATCCAGGATCTGAAGCATCATGTTGAAAACATCCGGATGTGCTTTTTCGATCTCATCAAAGAGAATGACCGAGTAAGGCTTTCTTCTCACGCGTTCTGTCAGCTGTCCGCCATCATCATAACCGACATAACCCGGTGGCGAACCAATCAGCTTACTGACTGTATGGGCTTCCATAAATTCCGACATATCAATGCGGATCAAAGCATCTTCTCTGGCAAACATCGCCTCTGCCAGTGCCTTTACAAGTTCCGTCTTACCTACACCGGTAGGACCGACGAAAATAAAGGACGACGGCTTATGTTTCTTTCCGAATCCGGAACGGTTCCTGCGGATCGCTCTCGCAAGTGCACCGACAGCCTTCTCCTGCCCGATAACACGTTCATGCAGACGCTCTTCCAACTTTAAAAGTCTCTCCGACTCAGACTCGGAAATACGTTTTACCGGGATTCCAGTCCACATCTCGATAACTTTCGAAATATCCTCACAGGTTATGATCGTCGGCTGAAGTTCATCCTCCAGTGACTCGATTTCCTTCTCCAGACGCAGAACCCGGGACTTCTTCTCGGCCTGCTGTTCGTAAAGATGCTCTTTCTCGATCTCTTCCGGTGTCGCGGACATTTCGATCCTGGCTTCCAGTTTCTTGACTTCTTTATCCAGAGCCGCATATTCATCCTTCATCTGAGCAAGATTTACCAGACGCACCTCTTCCAGATTTGCGCGGGAACCGCTTTCATCCAGAAGATCGATGGCTTTATCCGGCAGGTACCGGTCCATGATGTACCGGGATGACATGCGCACGGCATACTCGATGACATCATCCGGATATTTCACGAAGTGATGTTTCTCATAGTAATCACGGATACCTTTTAATATCTCGATACTGTCCTCTATTGAAGGCTCTTCAACAATTACTTTCTGGAAACGGCGTTCAAGAGCAGAATCCTTTTCGATATGACGGCGGTATTCATCCAGCGTGGTGGAACCGATCACACGGATCTCACCCTTTGCCAGCGCCGGCTTTAAAATATTGGCAGCATTCATAGCGCCTTCCGCATCTCCGGCGCCCATAATGTTATGCATCTCATCAATAACCAGGATCACATCCTGATTCTCTCGGGCTTCATCTACCAGATTCTTCATCCGGCTCTCAAACTGGCCTCGGAACTGGGTCCCGGCAACCATTCCCGTCATATCCAGAAGATAGACAGACATATTCATCAGTTTCTGCGGCACTTCACCGTTGGCGATCTTTACAGCCAGTCCCTCAGCAATAGCCGTTTTACCTACACCCGGCTCACCGATCAGTGCAGGATTATTTTTCGACCGGCGGTTCAGGATCTGAACAACACGCTCGATTTCCTTTTCACGTCCGATCAGCCGGTCGATCTTTCCTTCTCTGGCCAGTTGGGTCAGATTCGTGCCGTACTGCTCAAGGAACTTCTTTTTCTTCGCTCCGCTCTTTCTGTCAGTCTTTTTCTGACCTTTCTTCTTTCCCAGCTGGAAAAGACCCAGATTCGAATCGTTATCGTCGTCTCCTTCGCCATCCTCATCACGGCCGCCAAACAGATTAAACGGGAACGGAGAACGTCCGCCTCTTTTTCTCGGCGCTTCCTCTCCTGAATCCTCACTTCCGTCGTCAGCGGTCTCTTCGCCATCTTCATCCGGAAGTTCTTCATAATCATCAGGCATCTCGTACTCATCCATATTCATGGAATCATTGACCAGCATCTTAAACAGCTCTTCCGGATTCGCCGACTGGGCACCGGACATCATGTGATTCAGGCGTTCAGTAACCTCATCCACATTATCTTCTGTAATCCCGGCCGAGGAAAACATCTCCTCGATTCCGCCGATACCTGTCTCAAAAGCGCATTTGATACATAATCCTTCGTTAATGCGCTCTCCGTTTTCAAAACGGGTAGTAAATACCACAGCCACATTCTTCTTACAAATCGTACAAAGACTCATTCTTTCTTTCCTTGCTTCTTTTTCTTTCCTTCTGTCACGCCTTCTTCATCTTCCAAAGGCTTTCTTTTCCTTCTTACTTTCGGACCCACCGCTATCTCCATTGCGTCACGCTGGATCTTCTTTTTCTGCTCCAGGTCTTCTGTCGGAGTCTTATGCTTCATCCGTTCTTTCGTGATCTCCAGAACAGGCTTTAAGAATTGTCCGGTAAAGGAACCTTCCACCTCACAAACCTCTTCAGGCGTGCCCTGCGCCACGATCGTGCCGCCCTTATCGCCGCCCTCAGGTCCGAGGTCAATAATATAGTCTGCTGTCTTGATCACATCGAGATTATGCTCGATTACCAGAACAGTATTACCATTTTCGGCCAGGCGGTTCAAAATGTCAACCAACTTATGAACGTCAGCAATGTGCAAGCCCGTTGTCGGCTCATCCAGAATGTAGAAAGTACGGCCGGTACTGCGCTTACTGAGTTCCGTTGCCAGTTTCACACGCTGCGCCTCACCACCCGAAAGCTGAGTCGCCGGCTGTCCCAGTCGGATATATCCCAGTCCAACCTCGGACAAAGTCGTCAGTTTCGAAGCAATACGCGGCACATTCTTAAAGAATTCCAGGGCCTCGTCGACGGTCATGGCCAAAACATCCGCAATATTTTTTCCTTTATATTTTACCTGCAAAGTCTCCCGGTTATACCGTTTTCCCTTACAAACATCACATTTTACATACACATCCGGCAGGAAATGCATCTCGATCCGGTTAACACCGTCACCGCAGCAGGCTTCACAGCGGCCACCTTTGACATTAAAACTGAATCTTCCGTTCTTATATCCTCTAGCTTTCGCATCCGGTGTATTGGCAAACAGTTCCCGGATCAGATCGAAGCAGCCGGTATAGGTGGCCGGATTGGATCTGGGGCTCTTTCCGATAGGCGACTGGTCAATGGCAATGACCTTATCCAGATGCCCCACACCGGTGATCTTGTCGCACAGTCCCTTGGAACGCTGGGCGCCGTTCAGATCGGTTGCCAGTTTCCGCAAGATGATCCCGTTCACCAAAGAACTCTTACCTGAACCGGAAACACCTGTAACGCAGGTAAACAGTCCAATCGGGATCTTTACATCGATCTTCTTCAGATTGTTCTCCCGGGCGCCTACCACAGTAAGATATCTTCCATCCGGCTGTCTTCTTTTCGCCGGTATCGGGATAAACTTCTCTCCGGAAAGATACTGACCCGTGATCGACTCAGGAATCTTCATGATTTCTTCGGCATTTCCGACACCTACGACAAAACCGCCGTGTTCACCGGCACCGGGACCCATATCCACAATCACATCTGCCGCCCGCATCGTATCCTCATCATGCTCGACGACAAGAACCGTATTGCCAAGGCGCTTCAGTTTCTGAAGGGTCGCCAGAAGCCGGTTGTTATCCCGCTGATGAAGTCCGATAGAAGGTTCATCCAGAATATACAGGACGCCCATCAGGCTGGAACCGATCTGGGTGGCAAGACGGATACGCTGTGCTTCTCCGCCTGAAAGAGTCGAAGCCGCACGGGACAACGTCAGATAATCCAGACCTACATCCACCATAAAACCTAATCTGGCAAGGATCTCCTTGAGGATCGGTTCCGCGATTTTCTTATCACGGTTACGAAGTGTCAGACCCTGAAGGTGCTTAATGCACTTACGGATCGGCATCGCCGTAACTTCAAAGATATTCTTGCCTCCAACTGTGACAGCCAGTGCCTGCGGATTCAGTCTCGCGCCGTGGCAGCTGCTGCAGTCAAAAGTCGTCATATACTGCTCATAATGCTGCTTGATCTCCTCAGAGGAGGCCTCCCGGCTTCTTCTTTCCACACTGTGGACCACGCCTTCCCAGGAATTCATATAAATACCATCCCTGTGATAGATGCTGTTCGACGTATCAATGATCAGCTTTTCTCCACCATTTCCAAAGAGGATAATATCCTGGATCTTTTTTGGAAGCTTATTCCAAGGTGTATCCAGAGAAAACTTATATCTGGCGGACAATGCCTCTATAAAGGCACGTCCCCAGCTCTTGGGATCATCAAATTTCCATCCGGCTGTCGTGATAGCCCCCTCATTAAGCGAGCATTCCGGCTTCTGCACACAAAGTTCCGGATCAACATGCGTATGAAAACCCAGACCGGAGCATTCCGGGCAGGCACCAAAAGGATTATTAAAAGAAAACATTCTCGGCGAAAGCTCATCAACACTGATTCCGCAGTCCGGACAGGATAGCTTCTGCGAGAAAAGCACTTCCGTTGTCTCGTATATCCGTTCACCGTCTTCGCCGGTCTTCGGCACCTGGATCTCTGCCAAAAGAAGTCCGTCAGCAAGCTTTAATGCAGTCTCGCAGGAATCCGTCAAACGTGTACGGGATTCTTCCCGCACGACCACACGGTCCACCACAACTTCCAGATCATGCTTCTTATTCTTTTCGATTGAAATCTCGTCTTCGTCCAGTTCATAGATCGTTCCATCAAGCCGGATACGGGCATATCCGCTCTTTCTGTAATCCTCGATCTGTTTCGTAAACTCACCTTTTCTTCCGCGAACGACCGGCGCCATCAGGATCAATCTGGTTCCCTCAGAATAAGCCATAAGCTGCTCAATGATCTGATCTATCGATTGGGATTTGATCTCTTTTCCGCACTTATAGCAGTGCGGCACACCCACACGTGCATAAAGAAGTCTGAAATAATCATAGACTTCCGTTACCGTACCTACTGTTGAACGAGGATTGCGGCTAGTAGTCTTCTGGTCGATTGCGATAGATGGAGAAAGGCCGTCAATACTATCAAAATCGGGTTTTTCCATCTGACCCAAGAATTGTCTGGCATAGGAAGAAAGTGACTCGACATATCTTCTCTGCCCTTCCGCATAGATCGTATCAAAAGCCAGCGAAGATTTTCCCGAGCCGGAAAGTCCCGTGATCACGACAAGCTGATCTCTCTGAATATCCAGATTGACATTCTGCAGATTATGTTCCCGTGCGCCGCGGATTCGAATAAAGTCGTTCATATCAGTCACTCTTCCCAATTAGAATATATGTTCTTTTTCATAAGTATACATGAATTTGTAAATAAAGTATACTGGATATATAGAAAAAGCGCGCAAAGACTTTTTTGATATTTCAGAAAAAGGCACTTGCACACTCAAAAATCTTATGGTATCATCGTTCATGCACTTGAAAAGTGTGTGGTGACTTGGCCCTATGGTCAAGCGGTTAAGACGGCGCCCTCTCAAGGCGCAATCAGGAGTTCGATTCTCCTTAGGGTCACCACTTAAAAGAGCTGTTCACTCGAACAGCTCTTTTTCTTTCTCTAATTCTCCACAATAAGGTAAATCAATCACTCCTTGGGACCTTCTTCGGGAAATACACTGTCAAGGTCCGGCAGTTCTTCCATTTCTTTTGAGAGCTCATCCATCTTCTTCTGAAGTTCTTCCTGCATCTTCTCCATCTCCGGAATCGCATTATCGTCAGCCGATTCAGAAGGTGTTTTTTCCGCACGAGGAGTACTTGGCGCGGCCACATTTGATCGGATCGGCCGGATTGCTTTCGCCGCAGCCACACCGACAGTCGGCTTCTGAAGATAACCGTTCATAACCACAGGCGCAGGACCTTCCGGCTCCTTCTCTTTTTCCTTCTTTCTCTTCATCAGAACGATCCATAAAACATATCCGCCGGCTGCAAGAAGTACGACTACCACAAGCCCGATCAAAAGAGGATTCATGCCTCCACTCTTCTTACTTGCGTCCACATATGTCTTTTCTTTTTCAGGAGAAGAGGATTCCGTCCCGATCGTTACAACTTCAGAAGAATTCTCAGAAGGATCTGAATCATTCTTCGTCACCAATAATGCCGCTTCTGTAGGCGCTTCAGTAGTAGTTTCAGATGTTTCATCCATGCTTGTCTCCGAAGACTCAGTTGTTTCCAACGAAGTCTCCTCGGAAGTTTCTGTTGAAGTCGCAGCTTCTGTAACTGTCGTCTCTTCGGTCGGAGCTGCCGTAGTCTCTTCCGAAGATGATGTCTCTGGGGCAGCTGTTGTTTCAGCCGGAGCCTGTGTGGATGTCACTTCCAACTGCGAGGCAGTCGTAGCAGCAGGCGCCGCTGTAGTCTGCGTGGTTTGAGCAGATGCGGAAGTTCCCGAAGTAGCGGAAGCCGTTGTCGATTCAGAAGCTTTTGACGCTTCCGTTTGATTTGTCGGTGCAGTTGGTTTTGTCGGGTCCGATGGCTTCGTCGGTTCTGTCGGCTTCGTTGGTTCAGATGGCTTGGTGGGCTCCGTAGGACCGGCCGGCTTGATCACTTCCTTCAGATATACATCTAACCATTGATTTTCCCCTTCTTCCCCGTCACTTTAAATTCTGCATATCGTTCATCTGTATCTTTGCTTGTCAAAAGCTCAATTCCCTGACTGGAATCTACGGAAAGGAATACTTCCGAATCAAAGTCCACATGTAAAATAGCGATTTCATCTTTCTTAAAACCGGACAGTTTCACCGTCACAATGTAATCATCACGTTCACCGTCTTTCGTTGAGAACTCCACCTTCCCATCTGCCAATAACACAGACATGGGAAAACTGACCAGCATGATAATGCTGATCAGTAAAGCGCCCCATTTGTTACGATGTACGAAATTCATACCCCAAACCTCCCCAATACTTTGGATAGGCTTATTCGATCTCAGTCATCACACTCTTATATGCCGGACGGATGATCTTATTCATACCGATCAATTCCTCGATTCGGTGTGCACTCCAGCCGACAATACGTGCTGTTGCAAAAAGCGGTGTATAAAGTTCCGGCGGAATATCCAGCATTTTATAGACTAATCCGCTATAGAAATCCACATTCGGGCTGACTCCCTTAAAGATTTTTCTGGTCTCGGCAATGGCTTCCGGAGCCAGCTCCTCAACATTTTTGTATAGGAGATAGTCCCTTTCCATGCCCTTTTCTTTGGCCAGTGCCTCCACAAAGGAATTGAGCACTTCTTCACGCGGATCACTCATAGAATATACAGCGTGACCCATACCATAGATAAGGCCGCTCTTATCAAATGCCTGTTTACTCAAGATCTTCATCAAATAGTCCTTGATGGCGCCACGATCTTCGTAATCCGATACGTGATCCTTAATGTCCTCCATCATTTTCACGACCTTAATATTCGCGCCGCCATGCTTTGGTCCCTTAAGAGAAGACATTGCAGCAGCCATAGCAGAGTAAGTATCCGAACCGGACGAAGTGACAACTCGAGTCGTAAAAGTAGAGTTATTACCGCCACCATGCTCCATATGCAGCATAAGGGCCACATCCAGAACTTTCGCTTCCAGCTCAGTATATTTCTGATCCGGGCGAAGCATCAGAAGGAAATTCTCCGCCGTGGACTTACCCATGTGCGGACGATGGATATACATACTCTGGTCATTATCGTAGTGATTATATGCATGATAGCTATAAACCGACAGCATCGGATATTGCGCAATCAGCTGAATACACTGGCGGATACTCGCCTGAAGATCAGAAGATGTGGAATTATCATCATACGAAGCCAGAGTCAGTACACTTCTCGTAATCGAGTTCATAATGTCATAACTTGGCGCCTTCATGATGACGTCACGTGTAAAATTCGTCGGCAGACAACGGCATTCATCTAAAATGCCCTGAAATTCGATCAACTGGCTTTCAGTCGGTTTCTCACCGAAAAGAAGAAGATACGCAGTCTTTTCAAAACCGAATTCGTGCTCTCCCAATTCCTTGATCAATGTCTTGATGTTATACCCGCGATACCAAAGTTCACCCGGGCAAGGCACCTGTTTTCCATCTGGGCCTGAGGTAAAGGAAACAATCTTCGATATCCGCGTAAGTCCGGTTAATACGCCCTTACCATTGATATCACGCAGACCGCGGTTCACGCCGTACTTTTCAAAAAGCGCGTCTTCGATCGTGTCGTTCTTCACACAGATCGGCTGCTGGTTCGAAGAATATTTCGCAATCTTTTCTATATCCATTAGCTTTGCCTCCTGTCTTTTATGTTTCTATACGATGGATTTAAATATTATACCATAAAAGACGTATTTCCCAAACCGAGGCAGAACAACCTTTCTTTCTCCGCTACCGTTCCAGCGCCTTATACTTCCATTTTCCGCCTTTATAACGCATAACACAAACGATAGCAGTAAATGCCCATGTCAAGCCAGTGGTAACCCAAATCCCCCAAAAATCCAAAGCAGGGATGCGCGTCAGGATATTTGAAAACAGAATACGGCAAACCACTTCCGTTAACCCATTGATCATAGCAAACCCGGTGTCACCGCAGCCATTTAATACAGCACGGGGAACATAGATCATACCAAGTGCAAAATAGAACGGGCTGGTGATCTTCAATGCGCGTGCACCAAGAGAAATGACTGCTTCCGCTTCATCTTTTACAAAGATACCGCAAATGTACCGGCCAAAGAAAAAGTACAGAGGCAACATGATCAGGCTGAAACAAAGCACAATCAGCGTTGCTTTACGGAAACCTTCGATAACCCGTTCCTGCTTTTTCGCGCCGATGTTCTGACCGGAATAAGATGTCAGAGCCATACCAAGAGAGCCGTACGGCTGCTGTACAAGCTGCTCGATACGTCCTGTAATCGTATATGCAGACGCCACATCCGGACCGAAACCATTGACCACAGCCTGAAGCGCAATACAGGAAACAGCAATCATGGAATTCTGGATCGCTACCGGGGCACCAAGGCGGAACGAGTCACGAATCATTGGCAGATCCGGAATCAGATCCTTCCTTCCAAGGCGAAAATAGCTGACCTTATGATATGCATAGAAAATTGATACCACTGCCGAGACCGCCTGGGCAATAATTGTCGCCAGGCCGACTCCAACAACGCCCATATCAAAGGCAAGAACAAAAACCAGGTCCAAAACCACGTTAATAATACTGCTGAGAATGAGAAAATACAGCGGTGTCTTTGAATCACCGACAGAACGCAAAAGTGCCGCCACACCGTTATAAAATGCCACACCGATAATACCGGCACATGTCACCCGGAAGTAATTTATGGAATCCGCTATATACACATCAGGAGTGTTTAGTAGTCTCAAGATCGGTCCGGCAAATATGATACCAATCAGAGTAACCAGTATCGCAGACGAGGTCAGGACATAAATGGAGTTGGCAATCGTCTTTTTCAACTGTTTCTCGTCCCCCGCGCCAAAATACTGCGAGGCAATAACACCTATACCTACAGCCAGACCGGAACTAAGAGAAAAGAAAAGGAAGTTCAGAGATCCGCAGGCGCCAACTGCCGCAAGTGCATGGGCACTGACGTATCGTCCAACTACGATGGAGTCTACCATGTTATACAGCTGTTGAAACAGATTCCCGATCAGAAGCGGTATCGTAAACCTCAAAATATGTCGGGTAGGATTTCCTACCGTCATGTCCGTAACATTTTTATTGGCCATGTAAGCTCCGAACATAAAGAAATGAACGCATTTTCTGTGTGTTCATAAATTATACGGGAACAGATGAAAAACGGGTATCGTTTTTTTGTCCGATTATTGCACTAAAGTATCTTTTGTTCACGAAGATACTTTAGTAATCCTTCACAACCCATAACGCACTCATCGTATACCTCTGAAAAGCGTCCTGTATACCACGGATCACTGACATCCTTACCTGAATCACAGAACTCCAAAAGTTTCCAAATCTTGCCATCTCCATGACGATGGCCGGTCATGTGCTCGATATTTCTCATATTCATCGAATCCATACCGATAAGGAAGTCATATTCATCATATTCAGAACGGCGGAGCTGTTGTGCTCTTTTCTTGGAAAAGTCAGTATAAGGGGTCTTCCCGATTCCTCTCCGCTTCAGTTCATCCCTTGCCGGCGGATACACAGGGTTTCCCACCCCGTTCCAGATCTCCTCCGTACTCGTCGCACGCGACTCAATATGGAACCGGTCGGAAATACCCAATTTCTCGGTCATATCCTTAAAAATATACTCAGCCATCGGCGATCGACATATATTGCCGTGACATATAAACAACACCTTAATCATATCCAAAAACCCATTTATTTAAGTGCCTTTCGAAGATTCACCTCTTGGCAATATTTCAGTTATTCATTTTGTAATCAATAAACGCTGGTCTCATATTTTCTATCTGTCCTCGTGTTAATCCATACCCTTTGGCTATACGTTCCCAGTTATTCTTTACTACCTGTTGAATCCCCTCAGCAAGCTCTTTTGCCTTTGCTTCTGTTATTCCAAATCTTGGGGCAACACTTATTGCAAGCGGAATCGAAATGCTGTTATCTTCATCATCAACCAGCAGCGAAAGCTCGTCACCATAAGGAACCGGATTTACATCATATAATGGTGATAGCTTCCATCCATTCTCAGACAGAATAAACGCATGATTTCTAAGATGATCGTCTGTATTGGTTACTGCCATGCTTAACACTATTCTTTTCCATAGTTCAACCAAATCATTTTTAGGATCGGAGCCATAAGACTTAATAAAACCTACGATATCAAGGTAGCCGGTTCCGTCAGCAGCTGAAGCTCCATCAGACTTTCCAAGCAGAGTCATTGCTGACGCAAAGTGAATTCTTCGCTCCCCATCTCTATCAAATCTCTTTACTAAATAAGTACTTCCATACTTCGAAAACTTTTCAAGTTTAGATTCGGGAACATTCAGTCCACAAAGCTTTGCCAGATCGTGAACAACCATTTCCCATGCCCCGGTATCATTCTCATCATTTTTCGACGGAAACTTTGCTATCCAAAGATCTCCCTTGGTATCAACTACAGTTGCTTTCGGTCTTGCTCCGCCAAGAGAAGATCCCGGTCTGATTAACTGGTTAAGCCACTTTTCTGTGATTCCTGTTTCATCCTTTTCGAAGTTTCTCGATGCTTCTTCCAGAGTTCTAAGTGATGTCCATGGAGGCGCAGCTGTTTCTCTATCATCTGAAAGAAATGCTCCATCATACTCAAGTTTAAAGCGTATTCCTCCCATTCGAGTTTCGTCATACACGCCAAGAAGATAATCACTATCATACAGCTTTCTTGGTTTACGGCCTTCCTTTTCTGCAAGCAATCTCTCTCGCTTGTTCATAAGAACACGTCCCCATCTATCCGGAGACGAATCAGCGAACAGTCCAAATATACTCTTGCCAGAAAGAAACTGCCGTCCGGCAAAAGGGCGAAGCTCCGGATCTAAATTAATCGATAGTTTATTTTTCGTAAGCCATTCCTTGTCATATTCAAACGAATACGATTCCCCACCCTTTATTACTCCAACATACAGTTTTCCCATAAGGATCGGTGCATCAGATGAAAAATCATCATAAACAAGAATTGCTTTATCTACTCCCGCCATTAATTCTTTCTCCTTGAAGCACGCTTTCTTGTCATAAGGCTTAAATCTTGCATCTGTCTTCCAAATTCATCATCCTTGGCAACAAGTAGCAGATCCTTGTCCATATTATTCAGGGCATGTAAAACAGCAGCATATATTCCCATAGCAACAGCGGGATTGCCGGATTCCACCTTCCAAAGAGAAGCTCTGCTGATTCCTGCACGCTCTGCAACCAATTCCGCAGACAAGTCTCTACGCAGTCTTGCCAACTTTATCTGCTCTCCCAAGATTTTTAATATTTCTTCTGTTGCCGGTACAATATTATACGCTGCTTTTTTCATAATATACGCCCTCTTGCATCATTTTATGTTTTCTATTATAAACGTAATTTTATATTAGTGTCAACAATAGAGAACGTTACACACGTTGCGTATCGATATCTTAGTTAATTTTGTATTGGTATTTCATCTTTTCCCTCATCACCACGGCTAAGTGAATTATCAAATGTAAAACCAACCTCGCCTTTCTCTATTGCAGTAAATGTATCAAACTTACCATTAGTATATTCGTTAATGACTATTTTCCAGAAGGTTTGAGCAGGCAGGTTATTTTGCCATTGTGATATTTCCCATCCACCGGGAAACATATCGAAAATCTTCATAGCAACCATCTTCCCAACTCCTTTATGCCGGTATTTTTTCATCACGAAGAATTCAGCTATATTGTGAGGATTGGATAAATCATTATGTTCACTGCAGGACCTGACCAAGACCAATCCTGCAAGTTTCCCGTCAACTCTAATAAAGTAAGGATATCTTCCTTCCTCATTCCAATAATCATCAATACGCGAATAACCAAAGTATCCATATTCATTTATATCATCATCGGAAAACTCTGAAAAATCATAATTGTATAACTCCATCATCTGAATGAATACAGATTTTTGTTCAATCAATATAGGTTCAATTCTAATATCCATAAAATCCCTTCACAAATCCGCAAAATGCAACCTCATGACAAACTTGAATTTGTTAATTCAAAATGCTTCTCTTCAACTCCGTTCTTACGTCTTCAAAAATTCATACCCATTTCATACGCCTTGGAAAGATGTCGTGGCATATTCTCATTTCGTGCTTCTTCATTCCAATGCGATATACTATCAAAAATTACCATTTCTCTCTCTTTTGCTCTATTACGAATTCTATCTCCCAACATTACTGTTTCCATAGCACTCTTCTCCCCTGTTTCAATGAGAGATTGCATGGTTTTTCCTGCACAAACAATAAATAAAGCTTTTTCAAGAACCTTCATCGCAGGATCTGGTCTATAAGCAAATCCTGTTGTCCAAACCCGGTCAAACCAACCCACAAGCTTCGCGGGGGCTTCCGTCCAAAATACAGGATATACAAACACAATTGCATCACTGTTCTGTATCTTTTCCTGTTCGATCAAGACATCTTTTGATTTTATTCCATCCGCTTTGTAATAGGTTTCTCGTAAATATTCTTCTTCACTCATGTCCGTTTTAAAATCCATATCATATAAATCAGATATTAAAATCTCATGACCTGCATCTCTTAAACCTCGTTCAAAAGATTTATATACCTCATTCGTAAAACTATCTTTTGAAGGATGGCAATATACAATAAATACTTTCATATCAATACCTCTACCAAATACTGTAATTATTTGCTCTCATCCAAGCATTTCTGCATAACGATGGCATCGCT
This sequence comes from Oscillospiraceae bacterium, assembly GCA_902802325.1. Lineage (GTDB taxonomy): Bacteria > Bacillota > Clostridia > Saccharofermentanales > Saccharofermentanaceae > Scatonaster. The sequence goes on from CADCLV010000008.1 coordinate 82,079, forward strand.
ATAGGTATTATTCGCATACCAGTAGTTCTCGTATACTCCGATATCGGTAAATCCCATTTTATGGTAAAGCGCAATGGCTGCCTTATTATCAACTACTACTTCCAGATCAATATTCCGAAGATTCATCTTTTTCGCACATTCAATGATTTCTGTCATCAGCCTGGTGCCGATTTTCATATTCCAGTAGTCTTTTCGGACAGAAATGGAAAACGTGGCATTATGATGCAATTTTGCAGCAGGATAGCCGGCCAGCTCAGCCCGGCCTATGATCTTCCCATCTGAAAGGGCAATCATAATCACGCTGTTATCCGACTCATGAGAAGCCTGGATGCGCCGTTTTACCGCTTCGACCGGCGCTTTAAACCCGTCTGATCCATGCATGAGATTATCGGATTCTCTCCCAACGATGTTCAGATAGGAAATCATTTCCTCTGCATCATCCATTGTAGCTTCTCTAAAAACTATGTTTTCCATTTATTCGCTCTCCTTTTCGATTTTTTCAATCGTATCCTTAAGGATCTCTTCTCGAAGATCTGTGAGCCATTTCGAGAACGAGACCGTTTCAAAAGCATATGTCTTATTCAGCTCGTACTCATTTTCCGACCATGTGGAGAGCGGAGACTCATTATGCTGGATCAAGGCTTCCAGCTTATCTAATGCCTTATACAATTTCGCTTCTGCCGTCTCCTGCGTCTCCATTTCTTTATAAAGAGCGGAGATGTCGGCAGATAATTCTTCGGGGAGCGACTTCACCCATTGTTCTAATAATGCATCTTCTGTTTTTCTGTCAGCATCAGTCTTCACAAAAGCAGGTATGTCACCGGTAAAGCACTCTCCGAGATCGTGAATCAGACACATGTTCACGACCTTATCCATATCCAGATCAGGGAACTCATGTCTTAGAAGTGATGCCATGAGTGATACTCTCCAGCTATGTTCCGCCACGCTCTCCGTTCTTCCGTTGGTGGTCGTACAATGTCTGGGCGTATCTTTGAGTCTTTCGGCTACATGCAATATCTCAAGGTATTCTCTTGCATTCATGCTTATCCCCCACTTCTATGCCGTGTATTGGTTAATCAAACAGTGATCTCAATCGCATCATCGCGACAAAACTCACTATTAAGGATACAATACAAACACTTGATTGGGATACCCAAATTCCTCTGTCAATTCGCCTTCCTGAAAACCGAATTTTCTATACAGAGCCCTTGGCGCTATTCCTTTATCATCATTTTCGCGAAATGTTGAGACTGTAATTTCCTTACTTCTGTCCAATTCATCCAATGCTTTTTTCAGTAGAATCGAAGCAATACCTCGCTTTCGATGATCCGGATCTACTGCCAGGCAGCAAATCATGTTTCTGTTTCGCGAAAACAGGAGTACCCCTACGATGGTTTCGTTGTTTCGGACACATAAGGCCTGTTTCTTGTTCATGAACTTCAGCACGGTCTGTTTATGTTCATCTAAACCATCTTCTGTTTCAAGGCCTGGAAAATTCCAACTTACCTTACGGACAAGCCTCATCCATGAATCAATATAGGAAATGTCTCCAAATGTTGCCTCCATCTTTTTCACCTCGTCATAATTCGATTTACGCATGGGATAGAATTAGGCCTGAGCAATCTCTATTCCAGATGTGCTTTCAATTTATCAATTGATTGCTTCAAATCCGACTGATCGATTTCAACCGAGAATGACAGTTTGAAATCTTCATCTGAATAAAACTGTTGCAATTCCCCGCAGATCTTGATATGACCTGTTTTTGATGCAATAAAAACAAGTTTCTGTCCGCCAAGCCCTTTTAGTACAGCTTCACCTCGGAGATTATCGTAAACATCAACGATCTGCTCTTTAAACGATTCAATCTGAAGCGTTCCTGAATCAATAACGGACTTCGCCGAAAAACTCTTACTTTCAACACTTACATAAATGATTGCATTATAAGCAGAAGGACCATCATAGACCTGCGTGTATATTTCGAGTTTAAGACCATTTGTTAAGATTTTAATCATGTTTTCAACCTCTAAATACCCCACCAAGTGCTTTTCCCGTATTATAGAAATATTATTCGATCGGCACTTCTTCCGCTTCAAACAATTTGTTTTCTTGATTATACCATTGGCAGTGGGGCTCCATAGATACCGGTAGTATATTTCACCTCTTGGAAGAAAACATGTACTTTAATACATCTTTGGGACATGCATCGGCGCAAGCTCCGCATGATATACACTCACTGTACACTGCTGTCTTATTCTCGGCAACAAGCTGCCTGACATCCAGCCCCATAGGACAGGACTGGTTGCATTTACCGCACGAGACACACTTCTCTTTGTCGGCACTTATATGTAACTGAGGGATGTGAAGCACTCTTCCAAGTTTACTTCCAAGGATCATGAAAGGCGCCATCCAGCAGATATAGTGACAGGTTGCCCTCTTCCCGTGAATGATATTCGAGATCACAAATAGGAATACCACACCATAGTAGATCACATAACAGTAAATATTCGAGACGGAGATACCGTGGTCTGTCTGGTAGAACGGATCGATCTTCACGTCATTCTTGCCGAGGATAAATGTCAAGATAACAGCTAATACCCAGATGATCCAGATCACGATTTTGATCTTGTCTCTTCTTCCCTGCTTTACCGGGTTGGGATTTATGGAAGACAAACATTCCTGAAGCCCGCCGGACGGACAGAAATAACCACACCAGATCCTTCCGAAAAACATGGACAATACAAACATCGATACAAATACGATAAAACTTCCGTTGATAATGTGTTGCGATGCTCCGTCAATAATAAGATAGGGAGAAAAGTACCAGATTGTTATCGGAAAGAGCAGAAAGGAGATGATAATAATTGCTTTTCGTATCTTCTGTCTCATCTTTGTGCCCTCCCATTCAGCAGTTTCTTTGCCTTGGCACACCATTTAAGATATGCTTCGTAAGAGTCGATTCCGAATGAAACCGTCAGATAATAATGCAGGTGGTCCTCGTTCTCAAGATCCTTCTCCAGGACCTTTCCATATGTGCGGAGCATTTCAAGATCACCTCTTATCTTATTCTCGAAAACTTCGATATTGTGATACGTAACATTCTTTTCCTCAACTCCGCCGAAAAACAGTTTCAGGAGTGTCTCGTATTTCAGTTCGTTACTTGCCTGTTCATCCCGAAGCCACTTTCTAAGTTCTTCCTTTCCTGATGCCGTGATCTTATAACTGATCTTCTCTCTGCCATCTGAAGTTACTTCGCATCTCGTGATAGACCCATTGTTCTCAAGTTCTTTTAGTGACGGATAGATATTTCCGAAACTTCCATTCCAGAAAAAACGGATCGCTCCGTCTATACGTTTCTTCATGTCATATCCGGTAAGCGGTTCGTGACTTAATAGTCCTAAGATAACCATATCGATCTTCTTTTCTCTAGGCATGCCGTACTCTCCTTATATATCAACTTGATATATCGTTTTGATACATAATACCACCATTAAACGATTATGTCCAGCCCATGATTTCTCTTGACTTTGTCCTTGGGACAAGGTTTACGCTTAAGCCAGAAAGTGTTGAGGAGGTCATGGCATGAGCGTTCTCGGAAGGATACTTAAGGCAAACCGGGGATGGGTCACATTCGCTCTATTTATCTCTCTGCTGGCGAATGTTTCCCAGCTCGTCTATGCCCATTTTGTCGGGATCCTGGTCAATCGGATCATGGCGGGGAGCGGGATCATTTCTGAACTTGTTCTTCTGCTGCTTCTTCTGATCCTGACTTTAGCCAGTCTCAATTATCTCGACCAGATGATTGGAAACTATACTGCCGAGAAAGCTTCCCACACGCTTCGTATGGGCTATATGCGTTTCCTTCTGGAAAGCCCTAAGGGTGCGACGATGTCTGCTGACCAGGCCATGTCCACCGTGCAGGGGGAGCTGGCCCTCTCTTCAGACTTCTTCAGCAATTCTTTCTTCTTCAATATCAGTATGGTCATCACCTGTATTCTGGTACTGATCTTTCTCTTTATCGAAAATGCACTTCTTTCCCTGGCGTTTCTGATCCCGACCCTTCTGATCCTGATCTATGTTGCTTTCTCGGGATCAAAACTTGCTAAGATCACGAAAGACACGCTTGCTGCCAAGCGCCGCATGAACCGCACTGCCTTCAGCGCAGTCACGAATCACCCGGTCATCTCGGTATTCGACGCAGGTGCTTTTCTAGAAGAAAAATACGATCAGGATATCAAAGCGTGGGAGAAAAGTTTCCGGAAGGATGAACAGTTTCACGCAGTGCTGAATTCTATCTCCGGCCTTCTCTCCAAAGTGCCGCTACTCTGCCTTTTCCTTACCGGCGGATACATGGTCATCACCGGAACGATCACACTCGGCACATTCATCGTATTTCTGAACCTTCAGAATAATGTCACCGGATTTCTCATGAACACCCCGACATTTCTTGCACATTTTCGGACGTTCACATCGAACCTGAAGCAGATCGATATCATCTTAGAAGGAGGACCTCATGCCTAATTCCGATAAGAAGCAGATTCTAGCAGATATTTCCCACATTTCTTTTTCATACGATACCAAGCCTATCCTTCAGGATATTTCTCTTACGATTCAAAATGGCGAAAGAATCGGTATTGTAGGTGAAAGCGGATGCGGCAAAAGCACTCTTCTCAAGATCCTGGCGGGTCTTCTGCCGCCTTCTTCCGGTTCGGTAAACATTCTCGGAAAATCCGTTCCTTCGGATATTCGAAAGAATGTCTCGGTCGTCATGCAGTCGGCGATGCTTCTGCCCATGACGATCTTTGAAAATATCACGCTGGGACATGACTATAGCGAAGATTCAGTGCGAAAAGTACTGGAGCAGGTCAGTTTGCTTGAGTGGGCCGATTCCCTGCCGGACGGGATCCACACCTATCTCGGTGACCGCGCAGATGAACTTTCCGGCGGACAGGCCCAGCGTCTGGCTATAGCACGGGCCATGTGCAAGGAAGCACCTCTTCTTCTCCTGGATGAACCCACGGCATCTCTGGATGCATCCACAGCCGCTTCTGTTATGGCTTCACTGGATGCTTGCACCGCGGACTCTTCCCGGATTCTGACCATCGTGCATGTCACGCATCAGGTCGAGTATCTGAAAGGCTACGATCGGATCCTTCGTATGGAAGGAGGAAAGCTTTATGTTTAGGAGACTGTGCCGCCTTCTTCGCGAACTCGGGGTCCTTCGTCTGTTCATCGTTTCCCTTCTTCTTCGCGCGCCCTTTGACTTTCTCAGCACCGTGCTTTCCGCAAATCTGATTTCCCGGTTTATCCGTCTGATGGAGCAGGGGCAGAGGGATTCCCTTCTTCCCACATTCTGGCTTTTCCTTCTTCTTTCGCTCCTTCTGTTCGTCTATAACATGACGATCTGGGCAACGATCTCCATGAAGCTGAATCTGCTTCTACTTTCTAGGCTTCGGAAAAAGCTCCTCTCCCATATAATTTCCTCGGAATATGCCGATATCCAGTGCTTTTCGAGCGGCGAATGGATCAACCGGATGAACTACGACGTGGACCGCCTGCACGCTTATATGATGGGTCCGGTCACGTTCATGCATCTATTCATCGCGCTGGTGAACCTGATCCTGTCGTCCATTATCCTGGCCTTCCTGAACCTTCCATTACTCGCCGTATCCATTGCGATCACGGTCCCCTTCATGCTTCTGAGCTGCATCGTCGTGGTCAGAAAGATCCCCCGGTTCAAGAAGCGCGCCCAAGAGAAGTTCGGCGAATACACCAACTGGGCGGAGCCGATCCTGAGAGCGCATCAAGTGATCTCGATCTTTGATGGAAAAGAACTTGTCATGAAGAAAGTCGAAGATACGAGCCTGAGTATGCTTCAGGAGAACATG
>CADCLV010000009.1 GCA_902802325.1 Oscillospiraceae bacterium
GAACAGGTATGGATGGAAGACTGATCATCCACAGTGGTGAGAGTACGGTGTGGCTGTATCGCCAAGCAGGAAGGACGCGAAAAATAGAAACACGCAGATAAGAAAAGAGTTTTCGCCGTGCCTCCGCAGGACGAAGTCCGAGGACAGCACAAGAAAACTCCTTTTCTATCTGCGTATTATAGAATTCGATCCTTACTTCTTCAGTCCGACTACGACCCAGTCTTCTTCTTCAAGGTGATAGGGCGCGCCACAGGTGGGGCACTGCAGGATGTGCATGGCGTCAAAGCTTGCTGCGCAGGACTTGCAGTTTACGGCGTGAATGGAGAAACCGTAGTTTTCCTGGGCGGTGAGCTTCTTGACCAGAGTCATGTTGAAGTCTTCCTTTTTCTGCACGATCTTTCCGTTGATGAGATAGGTGTTGTACATGTAAAGACGGACAAGGAGGACCAGATCATTTCCATTCTGCACGGAAAGGTTCAAAAACTTCATGGCGCCACGGTAGTCGATGTCGATGATGTCGTCAAAGCCCGGGAGATTCGGGTCGCCTCTGTAGATACTCATATTGGTCCGGTCATCGGAAAAAACGATGGCACGGAAAAGAGACATGGCTTTTCCTTCGAAATACTCATATGAAAATTCCGGATCGAAGCGCTGCATGGCCTTGGTCAGGGCGTTCTTCGTAAGAGCGGCAGACTGGACATCGGCAGAGGAGATGGTCTTAGAGACGCCCTTGATCAGCATGTAGTGCATAAGGAAAATGCTGGAAAGAATGTAGATCACGAAAAAGGAGACCATGCCTGTGAGAAGACCTGCGCCCACACCGAAAAAGAGTGCCGCGGCATGCGGTTCGCACTTCGGCCATGTGCTTATGGTGGTATAGACGGCCATGCCGAGACCACAGAGAATGGCCAGATTCCGGACGGTCGGGATGATCTTATTGATCTTTCTTCTATCCGCAAGCTGCGACAGCAGATAGTAGTTGGTTACGCAGGGGAAGAGCTGCTTCATCTGAAATCTTGTGCCGCACATGGGGCAGCCGTTGGAAAAGACCTCAAGAGTGGCCTTGTGACCGCAGTTGGGGCAGATATATTCGGCATTCATCTGATCCTCGCGGTTCAGGATATTGACATAGAAAATGCTGGCGCTGTTTTTATGCTTCTTCATGATCTTCTGGGTAGAAGTATTGGTAAACTGCGTGGAGGAATCACATTCCACAAAGGAAAGATCCACCGAGTACGGCGGACGGTTTTTGGTGGTGGTGTGCTTGAGTGATTTTTCATCCATCAGATAGCGGCGGGAGATCTTGACGCCTTTTTCCGCAAGTCTCTTTTCGTGCTGGTGCAGATAGTACCGCATGTCCTGGGAAGCTTTCGATGGTTCCGTACCATCTTCGTAAAACTTTACGATATCTGTCAGGAACTCATCACGGATCCCTTCGGACGGTTTTACGATGCCCATATTCTTTTCTTTAATGCTGTTCCAGTTATCAGCAAAATCCTGGAAAAATCCCATATTCTTGCCCTCCTTTGAAAGGGTGCATACCCTTTTGCCCCAATACGGCTTTATTGTAGCACAAGGGATGGGGGGAAGAAACCTGGGAAAGTGGCGCAATATATGCGGGAAAAACCGTCTTAAAGCGGATTTTCTTCCAGGTCTTTCGCAATCAGTGCGCGGGCTTCATCGGAGATATCGGAGGTCTTCGAAGCTTTGACGTGGTCGGCCGGAAGGATATCTACCACCTTCACGCGGACGCGGGTGCTGCGCCAGGGGAAATTCTTACCGATCTTTTCTGTTCCCTGGATCGTCAGAACGACGACCGGAACGTTGGCCTTCTGGGCGATTTTAAAGACGCCGTTATGGAAAGGAAGAAGCTTGCATTTTTTTGATCTCGTGCCTTCCGGATAGACGAAAATAGAGACTTCATCGGCTTTCAGAAGCTTACTGGAACGGTCGATGGTCATCATGGCGTTACGCGGGTTTTCGCGGTCGATGGCCATGAAGCAGCAGCGCTTGATCAGACGGCCGTAGAAGGGGATATCAAAGTTAGAGGCCTTCGAAATGAAGGTCGGGTGGTTTTTCCGCAGGACACGCCAGGAAATCAGGGGGTCGAAATTCGAGCGGTGGTTGCAGACAAAGAGCATTTGCCGGCCATCCGGAATCTTATCAAAGCCCTGAAGATCGTACTTTACACGCATGATATGCATGCCGATGCCGGTGGTGGACTGAAGAAGATAGCGGTAAAATTTCGACTCGTGATCGTATTCTTTCTTCTTGTTGATGAACATGGAGGCGGCGAAAGTAAACAGAAAATAGAGGATGATGCCGGCGATCTTTATACCGACGAGACCTAAAAATGCGTACAGAACATAAAGAAGATATTTCATGGTGCCCCTCCTGCGGGTGAGAATCCGATGTATTTGCGAGCCCGAAAATCCACATGTGCCCGCGCTTTCAAGAAAGCATTCTAACACAAATCTTCCGCCTTGTGCTACAATGCTGATGTTTGAAGCAAAATGAGGGGACAGCTATGGCGGAAGGAAACGAAAATACAATCGAGAATAATGCCGGGACCGAAGCTTCGGAGAAAAGCGTCAAAGGCAACCGTGGAAAGACGATCCGGAATGTGGCGCTGGTCCTTGTGCTTCTGATATTATCCGGCTGTCTTTTGTACCTGACCGATCTTCTTTTGCGTCCGAAGTACATGGGCGAAGTGACGGAAGGCGCGCTGACGGCGGAGTATTACAAGGCCTACGGCGACCACGATGTGCTTTTCGTCGGCGATTGCGAAGTATATGAAAACTTCTCCACAGTGCAGCTCTGGCGGGAGTTCGGCCTGAACAGCTTTATCCGGGGCGGCGCCCAGCAGCTGGTGTGGCAGTCCTATTACCTTCTGGAAGATGCGCTCCGCTATGAGACACCGGATGTGGTGGTCTTTAATGTGCTGTCCCTGATGTATAACGAGCCCCAGAACGAGGCCTACAACCGGATGGCGCTGGACGGCATGCGCTGGAGCAGGACAAAGTGGAATGCCATAAAGGCTTCCATGTGTGACGGCGAAAGCATGGTGGAGTACATTTTCCCGATCCTTAGATATCACAGCCGCTGGAATGAACTGACTTCAGATGATTTCAAGTACTGGTTCAAAAAGGACATTATTTCCTTCAACGGATATTATCTTCGTACCGAGATCATGCCGGCGGGGGAGATGCCGCCGCCGAGAGCTTTGGGAGATCCGAACTTCGGGGACAAGGCGATGGAATATCTCGACAAGATGACGGAGCTTTGCAAAGAGAAGGGCATTCACCTGGTGCTGATCAAGTCGCCGTCTTTATATCCCCACTGGTACGACGAGTGGGATGAGAACATGAAAAAGTATGCCGAAGAGCATGGCATTCTTTACATCAACATGCTGGAGATCGCAGAATCGGAGATCGGCATCGACTACTCGCTGGACACATACGATGCAGGCCTTCACATGAACGTGACGGGTGCGGAAAAGTGCTCGTCTTACTTAGGAAAGATCCTGGTGGAAAAATACGGGCTTATAAGTCACAAGGACGATGCGAAGATGGCGGAGTACTGGGCGGAAGTGGAAGAACGCTACGATGCGGCCAAGGCGGGAAAGACCGAATAAGCTTTGTGACAGTATGCTAATTGAAAGTCACATGTAAACGTGCGACAATAGCACCAGACAGAAAAGCGACAGTGCATTTCAGAAAGATATAAGGGCATAAATGAGATGCATCTGAAAGAAAGGGATCTTTGCCCGCTTCGGGTGAAGAAAAAAGGAGATAGAAGAAATGAAGAAAATTGCTTCTGTAGTTTTGGTAATGGTAATGGCGGCTGCCATGGCGGCCTGCTCGGACAGTAAGAAGGTGGAGTCTACCAAGAGCACCGGCGGGGAGACAACGACCACGGCTTCTACGGATGGAGAGGCCGGCCCGACTGATGCCGAATCAGATCAGGCAGAGGGAACTGTGGAAGTTTCCATGGATATCAGCGACAACTTCGTATTTAAGTACAAGGAGACGGAGATCCGCCTCGGAGATAAGCCGGATGCGGTAATGGCAGCGCTTGGCGATGCCAAGAATACTTTGGATGTACCGTCCTGCGCCCATGACGGCACAGATCACGTGTATACTTACGACAACATTGTCGTGACAGTGTATTCGCCGGCAGATGGATCTGGTGACTATATTTCCGACGTTCGGGTCATCTCGGACCTGGTGGCGACACCGGAGGGATTGGAGATCGGCATGGATATCATGCGTGCGCGGGAAATTTACGGCGAGGCGGACAAGACGACCGATAAGCAGTGGTTCTATAAGAGAGGTACTTCGGAGATGATCGTTACTGTCCAGAATGACAAGGTCGTCGAGATCGAGTACATGATCCCGTGAATTAAGGAATAAAGGAGCAGCGCGTTGGCACATTACTACGAAGAAAATCCGCAGGGAGAATCGGATCGCCGCGTCATTCAGGCAAGAATGCACGGGATGGATTTCTTCTTTACCACAGATTCGGAAGTCTTTTCAAAGAAGTTTCTGGATTTCGGTTCCCGCCTTTTGCTGGAAACGGCGATCGCTGATCTGGCGGAGAAGGGGAGAAAGAAGGGAAAACTTCTGGATCTGGGCTGTGGCTATGGTCCCATAGGCATCATTATGAAGCGGGTCTATTCTTCGATGGAAGTGACCATGGTGGATATCAATAACCGGGCACTGGAACTGGCGCGGGAAAATGCCGAGACCAACGGAGTGAAGTTTGTGGACATTCATCATTCCGATGGAGCAAGTGAGGTGACCGGCCTTTACGATGTGGTTCTGACAAATCCACCGGTCCGTGCCGGAAAGCAGACTGTCTTTTCTTTCTACGACGGTGCATATGAGCATATGGCGGAAGGCGCGCTTTTGTACGTAGTGCTTCAGAAGAAGCAGGGAGCGCCTTCTTCGGAGAAATATCTTTCGGAGAAATTCGGCAACTGCGAGGTTATCGCGAAGGAGTCCGGATATTGGATCATGCGCGCCGTGAAATAACGCGGCAGTACATTTCCAAACAAAATGAGAGTTGGATAGCCGGTGCTTGACGCGCCGGCTGTTTTGTTTTGTGGGAGAGAAGTAACTGCCGGCGGCGACTGTCTGCCGGCGCGTCTATATTTGCTGAGAAATAGACGAGTAGAGTGACAAATGAGGGATATGTCTGCCGGCGCGTCTATATTTGGTAAGAAACAGACGAGTAGGGTGACAAATGAGGAATATGTCTGCTGGCGCGTCTATATTTGGTGGAAAATAGACGCAAATGCGGCAGACATTTTTGAAATCACGCTTATATCATATTTCGCGTTTTGAAAATTGATGCTATAGTGGCGGTACGTTCAGTGTGATGTGATTGATATGGAATGAGATGTGGAACGAATCGAATTTTCAGGAGGTATGTATGATTTGTTCGCAACTTATTCAGATCGGCGAGAAGCTGAGAGAGCAGGCTATTGAGAGGTTGACGCTGCAGCTGGCTGTCGGGCCGCAAGTCCGCCTGGGACGGCATAAGCGGAATGGGCGCTGGGAAGAGGTAATTCGGATCAGCGAGAATGGAAGAACGCGGGAGCTGGCGATTACGGGCGCGAAGGGAAGACGTCTGGCGCCTGTGGCCAGAAAGAGCAGGGTACTGAAGGAGACGCTTCAGAAATTGAAACGGGAGCGGGGTATGCCTGACGAAATGAGCCTGAAGATTCCGCTGAGTGAGGATCCTTTGCCGGTGACGAATTCCAAAGAGAGATATTCTTATGAGGTTTGGAGCTCGCTGGTGGAGGCCAACGACACGAGCATCAAAAACGGGTATGCGCACGGACGGCGTGTGTTCCGCTCGAAGTCGGAGATGCTGATTGCGCAGATTCTTGAAATGCTGGGGTTGGAGTATAAGTATGAGCCTCTTGTGACGATCAATGGTGAGGAGAAGTGGCCTGACTTTGCCGTGTACTGCCCGGAGACGGGACGTTTCTTCTTCATCGAACATCTCGGTATGATGGACAAGATGAACTACCGCATGGATAACCTCGATAAGATGGAAAAGTATGAAAATGCCGGGATACGAAACGGGGTGGATATCTTGTATACCACCGAGTTCGGTAAAGGAATGTTTGATACCCGGGCCATTCTGGGGAAGATCTTCGGCATTATTGTCGCGCAGTCTCAGAGTTGAAGCAGTCTCGGACAGAATTCTTCGGATCGCACAGAAAAGAAGCAGTTTTTCTTTATTTGCTTTTCCTTTTCTTCGGGGTTACAATAAAGACTCCGATGTGTGGTGTGTTTTCAGCAAAGCGGCGGGGGATTTTCGTCCTTTTTGAAATGCACTGTGCGTAGATGGAGAATAGATATGTAATTGAGGTGAATGGTATGGCTTCTTGTGATTCTTGTGGCTCGAAGGATTCCTGCCCGTCTGCATCTGCAGGTGGTTCTTGTGGCTCCTCTGAACCGGAATCTCTCATCGCTCCTCTGCATGAGAAATCAAGTGTAAAGAAAGTAATCGGCGTCTGCAGCGGTAAGGGCGGCGTCGGTAAGTCCTTTGTAACCAGCGTGCTGGCTGCAAGACTGGCTCGTGACGGCTATCGTGTCGGTATCCTGGATGCAGATGTGACCGGTCCTTCGATTCCGAAGGCATTTGGTCTGAAGGGTCAGCTCAAGGGTGACGAAAACGGCATTCTGCCGATGGTTTCCCACTCCGGCATCCAGATCGTTTCGGTCAACCTGGTAATGGAAAATGAAGAGGCACCGGTAGTTTGGCGTGGTCCTGTTATTTCCGGTGTGGTTAAGCAGTTCTGGTCTGACGTGATCTGGGATCAGATCGACGTCATGCTCATCGATATGCCGCCGGGAACCGGTGACGTACCGCTGACAGTATTCCAGTCCATCCCGCTGGACGGTATCTTCCTGGTATCGACTCCGCAGGATCTGGTTTCCATGATCGTCAACAAGGCGAGAAACATGGCTCTTCTCATGAAGGTCAAGGTTCTCGGTTTTGTCGAGAATATGAGTTACACTGTCTGCAAGCACTGCGGTGAGAAGACTCCGCTCTTTGGCGAAGAGGGCAAGGTGCAGAAGGCTGCCACCGAACTTGGCGTGCCGCTTCTGGATAAGCTCCCGCTGGATCCGGATATTACCGCTCTGGTAGACGAAGGCCATATCGAGAAGGTTCCGGGAGATATCCTTTCCGGCGCCGTCGAGTTTGTCGAAAAGATGCTCGAGAAATGATCCTGGCTTTCAGATCCCATATGTCCGGGAAAGCCCGGACCTATCTGAAAATGAATGTAAAGCGCCTGGCGTGCCTGATGCTGGTCATCGGCATGGCAGGCCTTTTCTGTGCCTGCAAAAAGAAAAAGGCGGAGAATGCGGATATTGGCGATTACCATAGTTATCTTGGTGACTATTACTATGACTGCTCCATCAGCGCCATGGTCTTTGAAACGCCGGAAGGAGAGACGGAACCGGGGATCCTTTACCGCCAGGTCACGGATCTGGACGCATTAAGTAAGTCCTGTCCCATCCCGATCTGCTTTTTCTTCTATTCCGATATGCAGGCAGATACTTACGGCCTTTTTGCAAGTTTGGAAGAGCTGGCAGAAAATCACCACGGTGAGATCCTGATCGTGACGATCAATGCTCTGGCGGAAAAAGAACTGTCGGGGGCGTATAACGTGCGCGCGCTTCCGGAGGCGATCATCATTAAAGATCATGTGCAGAAGGCCCGCTTTGACGGCGAGTCCAGAGGCACCTGGACGGCAAAGGATCTGGCGGACTGGATCCTTTCCCAGGCTTCGTCCTGATTTTCGGGAAAGAAGAAAACCGGAAAACCGTGATATAATAGATTCGCAAAACGGATAAGGAAAAGGCGGAATAAGTTATGCAGTACGAATATGCCAATGGAATCGGTCAGGACAGTCATCGCTTCATGCAGCCCTGTGAGGCACAGCTGAAAAGCGCGGACAAGTGGCCGAAGAAACTGATCCTCGGCGGCGTGGTCTTTGAAGGAGAAACTCCTCTTGTGGCCAACAGCGACGGAGATGCGGTACTTCATGCATTGACGAACGCAATTTCCGGTATTTCCGGGGTTAATATCCTGGGGCCGATCGCGGACCAGATGTGCCGGGAAGGAATCACCGACAGCGCCGCGTATCTGGAAAAAGGTCTTTCCATCGTAAAGGAACAGGGCTGGGAACTTCGCCATATCTCCATCAGCATCGAGGCATTAAAGCCGAAGATGATGCCGAAGATCGGTCCGATGAAACAGCGGATCGGTGAACTGGTGGGACTGGATCCTCAGAGGATCGGCATTACTGCCACGACCGGCGAGCAGCTGACCCGCTTCGGAGAAGGCGAAGGCATCATGGTATTTGCCAGCGTCACGATGCGCCGGCCGGAAGAAGCCTGATCTTCAAAAAACAGCCGGATCCATCCTGCTTCTTGAAAAGCACTTGTCCCGCTGTTACCGGTTTTCCCGGTTTTTCAACATGAGTTCAGCCATCACGACATCTTCGGGTGTCGTGATTTTTATATTGCCGTACGAGCAGGGCAGAAGACGGACCGGAATCCCGCAGGCCTCGGCCAGGGCGGTGTCATCTGTTGCCTGAATGCCGGACATTCTGGCATACTCGTGCACCTTCAAAAGAGAACGGTAGCGGAAAACCTGCGGGGTCTGAACTTCGTAAAGAAGATCCCGTGGAAGAGTCTTATCTACAAGAAGCGGCGAGTCTTCGCTTTTTGCGGCGGTAAAGGCTTCGGAAACCTGTTGTGCCAGCTTGACGGTGTTTTTGCAAGGGGTGGCGGCCACACAGACATCGTAAAGGATACCGCCGGTGTAGCATTTCTGGAGAGTTTTCTGATCCACCATGCAGCGGGCGCCGTCATGAACGAAAACCGGATCCATGTCCGAGGGAGGAACGGGAAGTTCGGAAAGCGCTTTCAGTCCACAGCCGACGGAATCCTGACGGGTAGCCCCGCCTTCCACCACCAGTTCCACAAAATCGAAATGGTATTTCTCCACAAGTTCACATGTGCGGTCGATATTATCGACATTGGTGACGATCACGGCATGAAGAGGGACCCGTCTGTTCTTCTGAAAGTCAGAAAAAGCCAGAAGCGTCCTTGCCAATACCGGCATGCCGCCGATATCCAGAAACTGCTTGCTGTCGGAAATGCCCATGCGAAGGCCTAATCCCGCAGCCGGGATAATGAGATAAAGCGGACGGGACATGTCCGGCATCGGTTTATTGGGGAAGTACTTTCTGATCTCCATGGCAGATCCTCCTTGTTATTTCCTTTCAGGAAAAGAGCACATCGATGGCTTCACTTAATTTGTCGACGTAGATGTATTCGATCTTTAAAGGCAGACGGGATGCGGCACTCTTACTGGCGCCAGGCAGCACGCAGGCCGTAAAGCCCAGCCGGGCGGCGTCGCTTAAGCGCTTTTCCAGGTCACTGACCGGACGAAGCTCGCCGGTCAATCCGACTTCGCCCAGAACCAGCGTATCTTCTTTTAGGGGCTTTCCCGAAAAAGAAGAGAAGACAGCGCAAAGTACGGCCAGATCACAGGCTGTCTCGTCGATGCGCATACCGCCCACCACGTTGATATAGGCATCCATATTGGAAATGCCGGAATGGCACTGGCTTTCCAGCACGGCCAGAAGCATGGATACGCGGCCCCGGTCCAATCCCTGGGTCATGCGCTGAGGATTGGCATAGGATGAAGGCGACATCAGCGCCTGAATCTCCAGAAGTACTGCGCGGGAACCTTCCACCACCGAAGTGATGACGGAACCCGGAGCCATATGCGGCCGCCCTGAAAGAAGGAGCGCAGAGGCATTTTCCACACCTAAAAGACCGGTCTGGGTCATCTCAAAAAAGGCCAGTTCACCGGTGGCACCGAAACGGTTCTTGGTGGCCCGGAGCATGCGAAGGGCGGAAGAGCCGTCTCCTTCAAAATAGAGGACCGTGTCCACCATATGCTCGATAATGCGCGGGCCGGCAATGGCGCCGTCTTTTGTCACATGCCCCACCAGCACGATGGGAACATTTAAGGACTTGGCCAGACGCAAAAGCCCTGCGGTCACTTCCCGGGTCTGGGTCACAGAGCCCGGTGCCGAGGAGATCTCCTCGCTGTAAAGCGTCTGGATCGAGTCGATCACGCAAAGCCCCGGACGGCGCTCGGTGATCAGTTCGGAAATGTGCTCGAAGGAAGTCTGGGAGCACAAAGATATACTGTCGCGGGAAATGCCGAGACGATCGGCCCGCATCTTGATCTGGGATTTGGATTCCTCGCCGGAGACGTAAAGCACTTCGCCGGAGATCTTCGCCTGGCCCGACACCTGCATAAGAAGGGTGGACTTTCCTATACCCGGGTCGCCGCCGACCAGCGTCATGGAGCCTTCCACAAAGCCGCCTCCCAGGATCCGGTCCAGTTCAGGGATGCCGGAAGAAAAACGCGGTTCATTTTCCCTGGTGACCTCGGAAAGCTTCGAAACACCACGTTCCGCGATCCAGCCGGCCCGAAGCGCGGGCTTGGCGTCAACTGGCGCCGACGGGGCTTCTTTGAATTCATCGAAGGTATTCCACTCCTGACAGGCCGGGCAGCGCCCCATCCATCCGGAAGTCTCGTAACCGCAGTTGCGGCAGACAAACTGTGCTTTTTTCTTTGCCATAGCTGCTCCTTTATAAAACCGGCCGCACTGATCTTTGCGGCCACCATTTATTCAATCATACCACTTCCTATTTCCTTTTTAATGGAAATTGAGTAAAATACATAAGATTGTTTAATGTATGGCGAGGAAGAAGGAAATGGACCGGTCTTGGAAGAATCATTACGACGCAGAGATGGTCGGAGGTGTGGAAACACCGGACTGCACGATCTATGAAATGATGCTGCGTACGGCGAAAGTCTTTCCGGACCGCACGGCGGTGAGCTTTGAAGGAACGAAGATCAGCTATTCCGAGCTGGTGCACGAAGTTGATTCTTTCTCTACGGCCCTGACAGACTGCAATGTTTCTGTGGGAACAGTGGTGACCGTCTGCCTTCCCAATATTCCCCAGGCCGTGATTGCGGTCTATGCTTTGAACCGCATCGGTGCCATTGCGAATATGGTGCATCCGAAAACACCGGCCGCAGAGCTTCGCTCCTGCATGAAGCAGACGGGAAGCGAGTGCCTCCTTCTTTTAGATCTTTTCCTTCCGAAATATACGGATATGCTGGAAGACATGAAGCCGGGCCTGGTGATCACCTGCAGTATCTCGGATTATCTTTCCTGGGGAAAAGCACTGGCGTTCCGCTGGAGCCAGAGAAAGAAGATCCCGAAGATCGACATGCACAGCTTCTATATCCCGTATTCCAACCTGATCCTGCACGGGGAAATGCTGATGCAGGGAAAACTGGACGGCGAATACGACTGGCCCAGTGCTTTTGACGACGAAAAAAAGAAGGAAGAAAAGCCTTATGAGCGTCCCGTCGGCCCGGATGATCCGGCGCTGTACCTTCACAGCGGCGGCACCACAGGCTCACCGAAAGTGGCGGTGCTTTCTTCCACGAATATGAATCTTCCGGCGATGCTGGGCCCGCAGATCATAAGAGTGCCGGACCCGTTTTCCGACCCGGAGCATTTCCCGCAGCTGACGATGGTGGCCATCCTTCCGCTGTTTCACGGATTCGGCATCTGTATGTGCATGCACTGCATGATCTGCTGCGGCATTACCATGCTTCTGGTGCCGGTGTTTAAACCGGATGAACTGGCCAAGATACTTTGCCGCGAAAAGCCCCAGCTTCTGGCGGCGGTGCCGACGCTTTACGAGGGCATGCTCAAGAGCGAGAAACTGAAAAAGAAGAAACTGGACTTTCTGAAAGACTGCTTCAGCGGCGGTGATTCCCTGCCTCTGGATCTGAAAAAGCGTTTCGAAGAATTTGTCCGGGAAAGAGGCGCGAACCTTTCTTTGCGGGAAGGCTACGGCCTTACGGAGACGGTAACGGTCTGCGCCGTGAATCCCGCTTCTGACTGCCGGGACGGCTCGGTGGGACTTCCGCTTCCGGGGATCGATATGAAGATCGTCAAGCCCGGCACCAACGAGGAAGTCCCCCATGGCGAAAAGGGCGAGATCTGCATCAGCGGACCGACGGTCATGCTGGGCTACTTAAACGATGAAGAAGCCACCAACGTGGCGATCCATACACATGAGGACGGCAGAAAATGGCTCCATAGCGGAGATCTGGGACACAGAGACGAAGACGGATATTTTTACTTCGACCAGCGCATTAAGCGGATCATTAAAGTGTCCGGCGTTCCGGTATTCCCGACCCAGATCGAAAAAGTCCTTCTGTCCCGTCCGGAGCTGGAAGAAGCCTGCGCCGTGGCGATCCCGCATCCGTACCGGCTCCATGTGGTGAAGGCCTACGTGGTGCTGAAAGACCGGGAAGCCACGACTGAGCAGCAGGATATCATTCAGCAGGCTTTGATGGATGAATGCCGCCGCTGCCTGATCCCTTATGCTTGCCCGGTGGAATATGTTTTTAGAAAAGAACTTCCGAGAACGAAGATCGGGAAGATCGATTACCGGGCACTGGAACAGGAAGCGCTGGAGGAATACCGCGCACGGGCGAAGAAGAGAGCCGCCAAAGCGGAAAAAGGGGGAACTCATGAATAATCAGCCCCGCCACATCCGAAACGCCATGCGAAACGAATGGAAGAAGACCGGAAAGACACCGATCCAGCTGGTGATGATGCTTCTGGTGCCTTTTTTGACGACGATGGTGCTTTTCTTCGGGTTAAGTTATATGCGGGGCTTAGGAGACCATTATTCCGGTGTCGTCTACCTTCCGACGGAAGAAGAAATGAATCTTTCAAAGGAAGTGTTGAAGGAGCGGTATCCGTCCTTTTCTTTTGCTTCCGGGGACGAAGAGAAGGCCCAAAACAGCATTCGAAGCGGAGGAGAAGATGTGGCGATCTGGATCACGGATACCGAGATCCGGGTATATTACGACTCTTCCATTCTGACCTCCTCGCTGGCACTGAAGGAATCTTCGGATATCGCGTCTGAGCTTTCTTTCCTTTTAGAAGATCGTGCCACCTATGACGAGTTTATTTCGTTCCTGCCGGAAACCATGGTCCATGATCTGAGTACCGAGGAAAAGAAACTGGATACGAATCTCAACCAGATCTGCAGTACCATCGGAATGGTGCTTTTCCTTTCCATGTGCACTAACGCCATGACTCTTTCCACCGGTTCCATCACAGGTGAAAAGGAGCGTCAGACCTTCGACACGCTGGTTCTCTGTCCGGCACCGCTTCGGAAGATACTGATCGGGAAAGTACTGGTGATGATGTTCCAGGTTTTCCTTTCAGGAATCATGGGAACACTGGGCGCCATTTGCGGTCTGGTCTTCTGGGATCGGACGGATCTAAGAATGATCGCGGAACGTGTCGGATCAGATCCTTCCTGGATATTTATCCTTCTTCTGCTTCTTGCTACTGTATCCCTTCTGATCGCAGCTGTCTTCAGTGTGATCGCGTCTGCTTTCCCGCAGGCAAAGAAAACTTCGCTTTTCTCTTCGGCCGGTATGATCCTGATTTCGGTCGGAGCCATGGTCCCGACGTATGTCTCGGGGCCGGTCCTGAAATATATTCCCGTGGCAAACTGGGCGCCGGTCGTAAAAGCGGCGTGTAAGCACCAGACGGAGCTCGTGCCGGTGCTTTGCGCGCTGGGAATGACCGCGTGCCTGTTTGGCGCAAGCATGATCCTGTCGGCCGGATTATGGGAAAGGAGTCATGAATGATTACTGTATCGCACCTGAAAAAGACTTTCCGGAGAAATAAAGTGGAGGCGGTCAAAGATGTCTCCATGGAGATTCGCGATGGCCAGATCTTTGCGCTTTTAGGCCCGAACGGCGCCGGAAAGACCACTACCATGAGAATGCTTTCGACGCTCCTTCTTCCGACTTCGGGAAGTATCTGCTACGACGATGTGCCGCTTTCGGAAGATACTGAAGCGATCCGCCGCCGTATCGCCTTTCTGACCAATGAGATCCGTCTGGACGGCCAGTTTACGCCAGATGAACTGGCGGAGTATTATGGACGCCTTTACGAAATGACGCCGGAAAAGATCGCGGAAAATAAGACGAAGCTTTTCGATTATTTCGGCATCGCGGAATTCCGGAACCGCCGCTATGAGACCTTTTCCACCGGCATGAAGCAGAAGACTTCGATCGCCATCTGCCTTCTTCATGATCCGGATACCATTATCTTCGATGAGCCCACCAACGGTCTGGATATCCTGACCCAGAATCTGATCGAAGAATATATGCTGAAACTGAAAGAAGAAGGAAAATGCATCATCTTAAGTACCCACATTCTGGATCTGGCCAGACGTCTTTCTGACCGGGTCGGTGTCATCGTAGACGGAAAAAGCGTGTATGTGGGCGAAATGGCGGAGCTGGCATCCAGCCAGGGCGTCACGACCATGGAAGAGGCATTTTTAAAACTGTATAAGGAAAACCACGAAGAGAAAGCCATCGTGGGAAAACATAAGGAATAAGAGTATGCACGGACTGGGAACGATTTTCTGCCATGAGATGAAAAAGATCGGAAAAGAGAAGAGCCTGCTTCTGGGCTTTATTCTCCTGCCGGTGATCTCGCTTCTGATGACGGTGGGCGTGTCTCTTCTTCAGCCGAAAGGCGGAGAGGAAGCAGAGGCGCAGGCTTACCGCATGTTCTTTGCCGGCGTCGGGATCGAACGGATCAATATCGGATCGGTAGACGGAAAAGATGTATGGATCGAGCCGGTGGAAGAAGATGTGGAGACCTTCCTCAAGTCAGATGCATTTCACGAATACGACGTACTGGTGGACTATTCCGACATCCAGAATGTGCACATCTACTACTACGAAAATAACGGGATCTCTGCCTATCTGAAATTGTCGGCAGAATCTTTTGTGCGGGAGTCCTATTCCAGTGTGTTTGCGGGGCGCCTTCCGGAAGGATCCCAGATCCGCACCACGGCACTGACAGATCTGAAGGAGAAAGAAAACGCCAACCGGATCATCGCCATGCTTCTTCCTTATATGCTGATTCTCCCGCTGACGGCGAATATCGCGAACTTTGCCAGTGACACAGTGGCGGGAGATAAGGCCAGAGGTACCTTCTACCAGGTCATGCTTTCTCCGGTTGCACCCATCAGCCTGATCCTCGGAAAGATCTTTTCGGTCTGCGCGATCAGCCTTTTAAGCTCGACTCTTTATATCGGACTGGATGTTCTGGGAAGTGTCCTGTGTGAAAAGTTCGGTGTCCGGGATGTATTCGGTTTTTCCGGAGTATCCGTCTCGTCCCGCCAGATCCTTCTGATCGTTCTTTACGCAGTCCTTCTGTGCTATTTCTTCTCGAATCTGGGAGTTCTGATCTCCCTGTTCTGTAAAGATATGAACCAGGCACAGATCGCCCAGCTGCCGGTGACGTTGCTTTGCACGGTTTCCGCACTTCTTGCCATGTTCCGTTTCGGGATCTCGCCGAAGTCCCACTACCTGATCCCGATCTATAATCTCTGCCTGATCTTCCAGGATCTTCTCAATGGCAGAGCCCGGCTGGAAAATATGATTATGGTGGCCGTCTGCCTTTTCGTTCTGGCAGTGGCGGTAATGGTGGTCACACTTCTTTCGTACAGAAGCGAAAGAGTGCGGACCTAAAAAACTTTCCCGAACCTATTTCGCCAAACGCTCCGTTTTACTTTACCTCTGAATTATGGTTAAATGGCACAAGAAGAGAAGGAGCGTGAATGACATATGAAAAAGAGCATCAAGCGGATCCTCCGTACTCTCGGAAGTGCCGCAATCATCTTATCTATGCTGCTGAGCTGCGCCTGCAGTACTAAGGAAACCACAAAAAAGAAGAAAAAGACAACGAAGAAGACCACTACAGAAGAGACAGAAGAAACAGACGAGACAGACGAGCCGACAGATTCTTCCACGGATACTTCTGATTCTTCCGATCCGACGGATACTACGGATCCGACAACTCCGGTCACCAAGAAATATACCGGCGCCGAAGCAAGTAAGCGTCTTCACGAACTGGATGAAGAGATCTTCGTGTACGATAATTCATCTATCCTCAACATGAGTTTTAATCTTTCTGATCCGGAATCCATCGGTATGAGCTGGCCGGAGACCGGTATCGAATGCTGGTCGGAGGAAGAGGAGAAAGACGCGGCTGAACATAACCGGTATATACTCGAGGCACTTTCGGAGATCGATGAGACTTCACTGGATCTGGAAGATGAAGTCCTCTGGAAGTCTTTAATGCGGGATTACCAGCTGTCGGTGGATATGGAGGATATGAACTACTACACCAGTTCGATCAACGATCTGACCGGTTCCAACTGCGAGATCCCGATCGTTTTCGCAACTATGCTCTTTGACTCCGAGGAGGATGTGGAGCGCTACCTCATCTGCCTTAATGACGTAAAACCCTATTTTGAAAGCCTTTTCGAATATGAAAAGAAACGTGCGGAACTGGGATTTTCCTTGCCGGACGATATTCTTCAGAAAATCGTGGAGTCGCTGGAAGCCGTATATAAGGATCACGAAGGCAACTTCATGTATACCACTTTCGAGGAAAGACTTTCCGACCTGAATCTGGATGATGCGAAAAAGCAGGAGCTTATTAAGAGAAATAAGGAGATCCTGGACACCTCTTACTTCCCGGCCTATGAAGAACTGGCGGCCAACATGAAGACACTGTTCGGAACCGCCAAGACTTCCGGAAAGCTCTGCGAGATGGACGGCGGAAGAGAATTCTACGCGAAATACCTGCAGTACCGTTCCGGCACGAATCTGACGCCGGAGGAGTGCATGCAGCTTCTGCAGAACATGATCTACGAGTACTACACGGAAGCAGAAGACATCATGAACAACATGACTCCTGAGCAGCAGCGTCAGATAGGTATTCCCCAGGAATACTCCACAGGTTCATTTGAATCGGATCTGGAATACTGTAAGGAAGTGTTCCAGTCGGATTTCCCGGATCTGGGCGAGATCCCGTGCCGTGTTTATCACATCCCGGAATCCCTGAAGGATAACTTCTCGCCGGCGGCCTATATGTCCTGCCCGATAGATGATCCGACGAATAATCTTCTTATGGTAAACGATGCAGGAGACTACGGCGGAGACATGCTGACCACGGTTGCCCATGAGGCGCTTCCGGGTCATATGTACGAGACGGTTTACCATAACAAAAACATGCACAGTTTCTACGGCAAGGGCGGTACCTCCGCATATAAGGAAGGCTGGTCCACCTATTCGGAAGACTATATCATGCATTTTACCGATTATGACTGGGAAGTATACCGCGTAAATTACCTGTTCCTGACGAGGATCCTGAATTATGTTCTTGAGGCATATATGGATATCGGCGTCCATTATTACGGTTGGGATAAGCAGCAGGCCAAAGACGAGCTTACCAAGCTTTACAATGCTGCTTTTGCCGATACGATCGTGGAGTATGCGTATGACCGGGTCCTGGAGATCCCCTGCTACGTCACGCCTTACTGCTTCGGAAACTACTACTGCGCCAAGATCATCAACGATGCGGTAGCGAAGTACGGCAACGATTATTCCATGAGTGAGATCCATGCGGCGTACCTGGATATGGGTCCGTCGAATTTCGAGATCCTTCAGGAATATATGCCGAAGTTTGTGGAAAAACAGCACTGATGGTTTTTCGGACATCATGTCGTTTATAATGTAGGAGGTACGGCAAATGCACTGGATAACGGAGAATCTGGGTACGATCATTGTTTCCGGGGTCCTTCTTCTTGTGGTTGGCCTGATCCTATGGAAAATGCACCGTGACAGAAAATCCGGCAAAGGGGGCTGCGGCTGTGGCTGCAGCACATGCTCAATGAGGGACGGATGCGGAAAAAACAAGTAAGCGGAATAACAAGTAGAAGGAAACGAAATGCTCATTAAGAAAAAGAGAGTACAGATACTGGGGATGCTTTTGCTGGCGGGGATCCTGTCCGCGCCGCTTTCGGCATGCTCCAGGACTATGGACCCGAAAAGTATTGCCAAACCACCGGTTGCCACGACCAACGAACGGGGACAGAAGGACCCGGATAAGGTAGACTGGGGCGCACTGGAAACAGAACCGGAGGAACTGACGGAGGCGGCCAAGACCCTTCGGGATCTCGACATGGGATATTTTGTCGGTGCTCCCGATATCTTAAATGCCTACTACATGTTCGACAATCCCCAGAAGTACTACTCGGACTGGCCGACGGTGGGACTTCATTTCCCGACGGATGAAGAATATAACAGCAGCCCGGCTGCCTATAAAGATATCATTTCCCTGATCGAAGGCCTGGATCAGAGCCAGCTGGATGAATCCCAGATCCGGGAAGTCAAGGACATGCTCTTCGATTTCACGGCATACGAGAAGCTTTATGAGAACTGGATCTATGCGCCGCAGCTCAACCCGATGGGCGGAAAGCAGATGACCTATCCGCTTCTGACTTCGCTTATTCAGTTTCAGAGCAAGGCGGACGTGGAGCGCTATTTTCTGATCTTAGGAGATTACTATACTTTCTTCAGCCGCGCGGTGGAAGTGGAGAAGATGAGAAGCGAAAAGGGGATCGGCTGGAATGACGAGAACCTGGACCGCATTATTGCAGACTGCCAGCGCATGCAGGAAAACAGGGATACCCACTTTCTGAAGACTACATTTGAAAGCCGCCTGGGCGCGCTTCATCTGTCGGATCAGGAAACGGCGGACTACATGAAAAAGAACCAGGAACTTCTGGACACAGTGTATTTCCCGACGATGGAAATGCTGATTGAAAAGCTTCAGGAGCTGAAAGGCCTTTGCAACGACGAGCCGTATCTGGCGGAGACGGTGGAAGGAAAGGCCTACTATGAGGCGCTCTTTGCATTCCGCTCCGGTGTGAGCTATACGGTGGATGAGTGCAAAGACATGCTGCAGGCCGAGATCGACCGCATCTACGAGGAATATGAGCCCAGATGGAGAAGCAGCGGCAGTTACTTTGCTTTCGGAAACTTAAGCTTCGAGGAAGCCTGTGAATGGTGCCAGCGCTTTATGCAGGATCATTTCCCGCAGATCCAGTCCAATTCCGTATCCATTTACGAGATCCCTTCGGAGTTTTCCGACTCCATCCAGCCGGCCCGGTACTATACGTCGCCGATCGATAATGTGACCAAGCATTCCGTGTGGATCAACAAGGGTCTGGTGGATAATCCGGAATACGATATGTTTACGCTGGTCGCCCACGAAATGTATCCGGGCCATCTTTTCCAGCATCAGTATCAGGCGGAGATCCTGAATAACAAGTATCAGGTCTTTGCCACCGGCATGCCTTACGCCGAGGGCTGGGCCCAGTACGCGGAACGGCTCATGATCCGCTACGCGCCGTTTGATCAGGTGCAGGCGGACAATGCATGGACCGCTTCGATCCTTTACTCTTCCTACATCGCCGCGAGACTTTCGATCGGCGTGGAATATGAAGGATGGGATTATGACCGCTGTCTGACTTATCTGGAAAAATACGGACAGGACAAAGAAGTGCTGGATCAGTACTGGAAGAACCTGACTGCCACCCAATGTTACGGCGTGGAATATGCATTCGGATTCTATTTTACGGATAAGATCCTGCAAAATGCGGTCAAAGAACTGGACGGCATATGCACTGAAGATGAAGTGATCGAGGCCTATCTGGCGCTCGGCTGCGCTCCGTTCGAGGTTCTGGAAGAAGATATGGAGGCCTTTATCCGCTCCAAAAAGGGCTGACTTCAAAATGTTATGAAAATGTAGCAAAAAGTCTTGCGCAAATACTTGTTTGAAAAGACATTATGATATAATTAACAGGAAGAAGTGGGAAATTCCCCAATTTTTGGAGGCATTCATATATGGCAAAGCAGACTCGTCTTGCGACGACGTTGACCGCAAGATACTTTCCGACATCCGAACTGACCGATGCATTTTACATGGATGGACGCGTCACCAGTAAGACGACCGCCCGCTCGGCAGATCTGACCAACGATAAAGAAGACAGAGGTTTTTTCTTCTCCGTTTTTTCTCATCAGACGATCGCAGATCAGGATCCCAATGCTTTACCGCCTTATGAGCCTGTACTCCGCCGTTTAGGCACAGAATTAAAATCCGGCCGGCGCTCTCTCGATGATCAGATCGGCGAGATGGTGAATACGGCCGTTTCCATTACCGGCAGAATGAAGATCCAGTCCGATGCCAGCCGTGCTCCGTTCTTTGCGGGTGTGATGGTCAAGGATGCGGAAGCTTTCGCCATCACCATGGGCAAGGGCCTGGCTTTCCTGTATCGTGACGATACTCTCTATCCGATGACTGCCACCGATATCCGTATCGATGCCATTAATACCGCCCGCCAGAAGGTGGACAATTTCTATAATTTCTGCGCGACCAAGACCGCTCCGGCGCTCTGCTCCAATATCGCCCAGCTGAAACTGGACGACTGCATCATCCTCTGTAACCGTGAGGTCTACGAGGCGCTGGGCCAGCAGGAACTCCTGCGCATCCTCTACGATGCCGAGGACCAGAGCGATGCGGCAAGTGTCGTCATTACCGAGGCTGCAGCCAAGCTTCCGGGCGTGCCGTTGCAGTTCATGATCTCTTTTGTTGAAGATATTACATCCAGTGACCGTGGCGGTTTCTTCGGATTCGGAAGAAAGAAGAAGAAAGCCGTCGAGGAAGATGCGGATGATTATAATGTGGCACCGCCTGTTCCGCTGGAATCTCCTGAGACTCCTTCGGCACCGGCACCAAAGGACGCGATGCTTTTCGGCGATGCAGAACCGGAAAAGGAAACGGCTCCTGCTGTGTCTCCAATGGGAGAGACAGGTGAGGTTCCGGACCTTTCGAGCACTCCGGTCAACGGCGATACTTCCATCGTACCGATCCCGGCCGGTACGGCTGCCGATGCTATTGCTTCTATGACAGGTGCGGCTACCGCTTCTACCGCGGCCACTGCTTCCTCTGTGGAAGAAGCGATTGCGACTCCGATCCCGGAGCCGCCGCTTGCTTTCGGTGACCTTTCGGAGCTGATGGGCGAGACCAAGAAGCCGGAAGTCAAGGAAGAGGCGAAAGTGGAAGACGATCTGGGGAAGACCAAGGTCGTTCCTTTCGTAAATACATTCGATAAGGCCGCAGATGCACTGGATAAGCAGCTGGCAGAGAACGAAAAGAAAGATATCGAAGATAAGAAGGCTCTGGAGAATACTGCCGAGAATGCGATCGATAAGATCCTCGAGGCGATCCCGGAAGAGACACCGGCGGTTCCGGTGGTACCGGAAGCCCGTGAAGTCATCCCACAAGCTCCGGCGGCGCCTTCCGACGAGCCCTTCGTGGCAGTAAAGAATGCAGATAATCCCTTCTTCAAGGCAGCGCAGAAAGCGCAGGCAGAAGAAGCCGGTACCGCTGCTTCCAATCTCTCCTTTGAGATCGGCGGCGAGGATGATAAGCCCCAGGATGCCAATGCACCGCTGTTTATCGGCGATGAGGCTTTCGGAGGCGTAACTGTACCGAATAATACAAATACGGAGAACCAGGCAGGAACTGAGCAGTCTACCGATGAAGGCAAGACGGATTCGGCGGCTGCTGCGGAAACAGACGAGGATGCCCCGCTTGTTTTCGAGGCGGATGATGAGGGAGACAAGCCTATGAATGACGAACCTGAGTATTCCAACGATCCAAAAGAGTTCGATGAGACACCGCTGTTCTTCGGTGATGCGGAATCCGCTTCCGAGGAGCATTACGAACCGGCCGGTGAGCAGTCTGTCGAAAGTGAAGAAACTCCTTCCTCGGCAGATGAGTTCGTGATCCCGTTTGCATCCAACGATGCGCCGAGCACAGCTTCCGCCACCGCGAACGATATCCCGGAGATGCCGCTTTACGAGGCACCGTCCTACACTCCGCCGACGTATCCGACCAACAGTGACACTCCGGTAGGATACGAGGATACAGGCGTTTATGCCCGTGGTTCCTATACCGTAGATGAAGACGAGAGCACACCGGTTTCTCCCTATGTTGCGCCGGCCGCAACACCGGTTTCCCCGTTTGTAAATGAGGCTCCTTCAGCAGAAGTACCTGAGGTTTCGCAGTTCGTCAGTGCTCCGGCACCAAGTTCCCCGTTCGTGGCGGAAAGCGGCGATACTTCGTCCTTCGTATCCGATGCTGCAGCTGATGTAAGCGCGGCAGCAGCCGGAGATATTTCTTCTGAAAATGCAGCTGCGGACATTTCTTCGCAGTATAACCTGAACAACCCGCCGCCGGCTGTCGCTGATCTCTTCGATGTGGATCCGAATGACAGCATGGCGGTAACATCCCAGGCCACCCAGGCTGCCGTTTCTGCGGCTGAGCCTTCTGCGGTTCCGCCGTACATGGCCCAGTCCGGTGCCGTACGTCCGGGTTCTGTTCCGGGTGTGCCGAAGCGTTCCCCGCAGGGATATAACCAGCGTCCGGGCAACCGTCCGAACACGCAGCCTGCCAAGCGCCGTGTCGATGCCATCGACGATGGATTTGACGACGATGAGGCACCGGGCAGCAGCTATCTGCCGTATGTACTGGCAGCGGTTTCCGTGATCTGCCTGATCATCATTATCGTGCTGATCGCCAAGTCCTGCAGTGACGGAAAGAGCAAGAAGGAGACAGATGCTTCTTCTGATCCGTCCATCACAGCCCTGACAGATGAGACCGGTGAAGTTACCGGAGATGTGAGCGGTGAGGTAAGCGGAGAGACCAGTACCGAAACCACACCGGAAACCACACCGGAAGTTACATCCGCAACCGATCCGATCGGTGTCTACACCTTCTCGGATAACAGCGGCTGCCGCACCTGGTGGGATCTGTTCTACCACGTATACGGCATCAAGATCGAGTCTGAGTCTGATTCCCGTGTCACCACGATCCTGACCTACAATGGACTCGATTCTTCCTACACACCGAAGGCAGGAGATGAGATCAAGCTGCCGCCGGTTTCCATGATCAACGCATAACAGCTTACGCGAAAAGCGTCAGATAATTGTTTCCGAAGAAGGAGCCGCCCCGGAGAAGATCCCGGGCGGCTTCATTCTTTTTCATAGAATAAAAATCATTTGCCCCGGGTGTATGTCAGGTTGTCAGCAAAGCAGGATAGAAAAAGGCTTTTTTTGATAAATTGCCGAATTTACATATCGCTATGTTTTTCTACTAGCAAAAATGGAGATTTGGCACTACAATAGTACGGTATGTAATTATAACTATTACTTGGAGGAGTTTATCATGAGTACGCACAAAAAGCTTTTCATTCCGGGTCCGGTTGAAGTCCGCAAGGAAGTTCTGGAAAAGATGGCTACGCCGATGATCGGCCACCGTACCAAAGATGCATCCGCTCTGCAGAAGGATATTTCCGAAAAACTGCAGAAGGTCATGGGTACGAAGAACACCATTGTCCTTTCCACCTCTTCAGGCAGCGGTCTGATGGAAGGCGCCGTACGATGTTTCACTGCAAAAAAGGCAGCGATCTTCTCCATCGGAGCATTTGGTGAGCGCTGGTATAAAATGGCGACCTCTAACGGTGTTCCGGCAGATATTTTCCGTTCCGAACTGGGTAGGATCACCACACCTGAAATGGTGGACGAAGCACTCTCCACAGGCGAGTATGACATGATCACCATCACCCACAACGAGACTTCCACAGGTATCCATAACCCTGTCGGCGAGATCTCCAAGGTCTTAAAGGCAAAGTATCCGGATGTGATCCTTTGCGTGGATACCGTAAGTTCCATGGGCGGTGACTTCATTCCGGTAGATGAGTGGGGCATCGATGTCTGCATCACATCCACACAGAAGTGCCTGGGTCTGCCTCCGGGAATGTCTATCGCTTCGGTTTCCGACCGTGCGATCGAGAAGGCCAAGACCATCCCGAACAGAGGTCTGTATTTCGACTATGTGGAGCTGGTAAAGTTCGTTGACGAGAAGCCGTTCCAGTATCCGTCCACTCCCTCCGAGTCCCACATGTTTGCGCTGGATTACCAGCTGGACTGCATCCTCGAAGAAGGCGTGGAGAACCGCTATAAGAGACATTGCGAAATGGCTGAGCTGGTCCGTGACTGGGCAAGAAAGAATGCAGAGCTCTACTCCGATCCGGATCACCTGTCCGTGACCGTAACCTGCATCAAGAACACACTGGGTATTCCGTTTTCTGAGATCAACAAGAAGATGGGCGAGAGAGGATATCTCCTGTCCGGCGGATACGGTGCTCTCAAGGAGACCACATTCCGTATCGCGCATATGGCGGATACCACTATCGATGAGATCAAAGAAATGCTGAAAAATCTCGACGAAGTCGTTGCCGAGCTGAAGGCGAACGCATAAGAATAAGGGAGGAACACGAACATGAAGATTTTAGTTGCTGAAAAAATTGCCGCAGATGCGATCCAGTATCTGAAGGACGAAGGTTTTGAAGTTGATGAGAGATTAGGTTGCTCCCAGGATGAGATCAAGGGTTTCATCGGTGATTACGATGCCCTGATCGTACGTTCCGTAACTCAGGTAAATAAAGATCTTCTCGCAAATGCGAAGAACCTTAAGGTAGTCGGCCGTGCCGGTAACGGTATCGATAACATCGATGTGGCCGCCTGCACAGAGAAGGGCATCATCGCCGTAAATACTCCGGAAGCCAACATCATGGCAGCCGGTGAGCTGGCTGTAGCTCATGCCTTCTCCATTTTCCGTAATCTCTGCCACGCGAACGAGGCAGCCCATAACGATGACTTCCGCCGTGCCCAGATGATCGGTAACGAGCTCGAGGGCAAGACCGCCGGTATCATCGGTCTCGGCCGTATCGGTTCTATCGTAGCCAGAAAGCTCAAGGGTATCGGTATGACAGTGGTTGCTTATGACCCGTACATCACACAGGAGAAGTTCGACACCGTAGGCGTGAAGCGCTGCGCAAAGCTTGAAGATCTTCTGGCTGTGGCTGATCTCATCACATTCCATACTCCGAAGAATAAAGAGACAGTCGGCATGGTCGGCGCTGAAGAACTGGCAAAGTGCAAGAAGGGCGTCCGCATCGTAAATGCTGCCCGTGGTGGTCTTGTCAACGAGGCTGCTCTCTATGACGCACTGAAGTCCGGTCAGGTAGCTGCCGCAGCCATCGACGTATTCGACAAAGAGCCGTCCTACGATAAGGCTCCGGGCGAGCAGCATTACCAGAACCCGCTTCTGACACTTCCGAACTGCGTAGTTACACCTCACCTGGGTGCTTCCACTCAGGAAGCGAACCACAATGTTGGTTCTGCGGTTACTTCCCTCGTTGCGAAAGCACTTCGCGGTGAGCTGGTTGCTGCGATCAACATGCCGTCCTTTAGCGGTGATATGGCTGCAATCCGTCCGTTCGCTAACCTGGCGGAAAAGCTGGGTAAGATCTACTTCCAGGCTGAGACAGTTCCGGTAAAGAAGATCGAAGTTGAGTTCCGTGGCGCTCTGGCCGAGCAGGAGACAGGCATTCTGACCCTCTCTGTTCTGAAGGGTTTCCTCTCTGCTCATTCCGATGGACGTGTCAGCTTCGTAAATGTCCGTCAGGGCGTGGAAGCACGCGGCATTGAAGTTGTCGAGAGTAAGAGCGCTGCATGCGAGCGTTACACCAGCATGATCGTTGTGAACTTCATTACTGAAGAAGGAAGAGAGCTTTCTGTATCCGGTACCGTAGTTGGTGAAGACACGGAAGTACTCGTCAGCTTCTTCGGATATCAGGCAGACTTTGCACTGGCTCCGATCGTTGTGGCTATGCAGAACGAAGACAAGCCGGGCATCATCGGCAAGATCGCAACCAAGATCGGCGATGCCAACATCAATATCAATGCCATGCACTGGGGCGTAAAGCCGGGTTCCACAAAGGCCCAGTCTTTCCTGGCTGTAAGTGAGGAACTCAGTGAGGATGTTCTCACAAGTCTTCGTGCTATCGACGGTGTGCTTCGCGTAACACAGCTTTTCTTCTGATCCTGAAGAGAGATTACCAATAAGCTGAAACAAAAGTCCTTCGGATCCCATCTTCGGGTCCGGAGGACTTTTTCATGATGCGGGCCGCGGCGGCAGGGGCTTTTCGCGGAGAATGATTTGTGACAGTGGCGGTCCGGCGAAAAAGAAAACCTATCGCGGGATGAAGAAATCATCTTTCGTCTTCAGGGATACCTGTGATAGGATAGAAACGAAGTGCTTTTGCCATAGAAGGAAAGGCACAGATGAAAAAGAAGAAAAACAGAGGAGAAAAGATATGGTCAAGCATGTGATTATCTGGACATTAAATGATACCCTTTCGGACGAAGAGAAAGTGGAAGTGAAGAAGAATATTAAAGAAGGTCTTGAAGGCCTCAAGGGAGTGATCCCGGGCATGATCGATATTACCGTTCAGATCGACGGGCTATCAAGTTCCAATGCCGACCTGATGCTGGATTCCTCTTTTGAAGATGAAGCATCCCTGAAGGGCTATGCGGTCAATCCGGCCCATGTGGCGGTCGCCAACGGTAAGGTCCGTCCTTATACAAAGATCCGCAGCTGCTTCGATTACGAGGTCTGATATATGGCGGACAAGAATTGGAAGTTCCTTCTGGTGAACGATGACGGGATCCAGTCGGACGGACTTGCGCGCCTGGCTGCGGAAGCGGCGAAATGGGGCGAGGTCTGGGTGGTGGCGCCGGACGGGCAGAGAAGTGCCTGCTCCCACAGCCTGACCATCGACGACCCGCTTATTGTACGTCCTTATCCGTTTCCGGTAGAAGGCGTGCACGCCTATTCCTGCAGCGGCCTTCCCGCCGATTGCGTACGGGTCGGCCTCTTCGGAGACCTCATGCCGGGAAAGCCGGATGTGGTATTTTCCGGGATCAACAATGGATTTAATGCCGGTACGGATATCCAGTATTCGGCAACGGTAGGTGCGGCGCTTGATGCGGCCATGTGCGGATTTCCGGCTATTGCCTTTTCCGAAGGTTTCCGGGCAGATCCGCGGGAAAGCGGATTCGGCCATGTGGTTACCGATGCGTACCTTTCCAAAGTGGTGGCGGAACTTCTCAATGAGGATCTGGTGCCAGGGCAGGTGCTGAACGTGAATTTCCCGGATTGCCCGGTGGAATCCTGCAAAGGGATCCTAAGAAACCGCCGGGTCAGCATGCAGAATCCTTTTGTAGATGTATATAAGAAAGCAGAAGATCTTCCCGATGGAGGCTTTCGCTACACGATCCACTGGGTTGACAGAGATCACGCCGATGAAGGCACTGACCTTCGGGCGATCCTGGATGGATATGTAGCCATCGGCGTGGTGAATAATATCAGCTGAAAATGCGCGGGACATGCAAATGTGTGCGTGTTCGAATACGATCGTGCTTGCGGGATCGTTGGGATGAATTCAATGTAGGACTCAATTGGCAAAATCAGCCGGTTGAGTCCTACTGCTGTTAAATATGTAGGACTCAAATGCACAAAAAACAGAGTTGAGTCCTACACTTTTGGCTGAAAATAGGACTCTTCTGTCAGATAATAGGAGTTGAGTCCTACACCAGACGCTTCGCTGGTAGGACTCATCAGGCGAAAAACACATATTTGAGTCCTATAATCGGCATTTTCCATAGGACTCATTGTCCCCCAATGAGGAGTTGAGTCCTACTTTTCCCTAGCCCATAGGACTCAAATGCCTGAAAAACCATTTTGAGTCTTATCTTGCCAGAACCAGGAATATGATGTAGACCGGAATCTCGAGTACAACGCTGACGATGTTGGCGCAAAGACCGTAGGCCACGTTTTCCTTGGGCTCGATATCTCCGTTCTTCTTTTTCAGACGCTTGGCATAGTAGGTGGATTCAATCACGATGATCGCAAGTTCAGCGGCGAACCAGGCGATGATCGTGTAGTCGAAGCGGGCACGCATGCGGTAACGGATCTGGTCACCGAGGAGAAGCGATCCGTTCAGAAGTGCCTGGGTAACGAAGTTGATAAAGATGAAAGGCTTGAAATTCTTCTTCACAGAGAGGCTGAAAGGAAACATGATCAGCATCTCGATGATGATCGTGCCGACAAAGCAGAGGGCGGCGCGGATCAGGTAAAGGCCTGCTGCCATACGTGTGTCGGTGGTTTCCACAAGCGTGCCGGCTTTTACATCGTAGGTGCAGGTGCAGTTATAGCCGTAACGGTAAAGGACCGGGCTTGTGTAGATGGTGCCGTCCATGGTGACGAGAATGACCTTGAATTCAGACGGAACCATGTAGGTGAAGTCATAGACGTGATCTTCATCGGAACGGGACATCTGCGGCCGAAGCGGGCAGATATAAAGGGAAAAGTCATCCACGTTATACTGGTAAATGAGCTCGCGGATATGATTCTCCTCTTCGCCGAGGTCCTCACGCTTTTCGTATTCTTTGATCATGGAGTCGGCATGCTTGCTGCCTTCCGCCTGGGATACCAGCGCGATATAGTAATCCGAAGAAGGCGGATTCTCGATCGTGACCTCGATGGAAGGCTTGGGTCCCATATCGGCCCGGACAGGCTTTCCTAAAAAGAGAAGGTAGTTCAGCGCGATCAGAAGACATACGGCTAGAGATGCAAATACCTTGACAGCCGGTGTTCTTTTAACGGAAGCGAAATCATTTCGGTTATACATATATATCATTCCTCATATCATACATATCCGCGCATGTTCCGCGCGACAAATACCCACTTTGATTCATTATATCACACCGTGAAATGCACCTTGTGAATCTTCTAGAAACCGGGGGCGGGATGAAGCGGATTTTTTGTGTTGACTTGAATAGGGAAATGGAATAATATGTTAGCGTCCTAACAAATTCGACGAAGAATCAAAGAAGGAGAATCCTATGAAAGGAACGAAAGAAGGCAGCAGTCTTTCGGATAAGGATGAGAAGCATATCGGGCCATATGTCCGGCATCTCAGTAAGTCGATCCGGGAAGCTGTGGATACAGAACTGGATACGGTATGCAACAAGTCCGGCATGACCCGCCTGACGGCGATGCAGGCACATGTGATGGGATATCTTTTCTGTGAAACGGAAAAAGGAAATGTGATATATCAGAAAGATATTGAGCAGGTCTTCCACATTCAAAGAAGCACGGCCACCGGGATCCTGAAGCTTCTGGAGCAATCCGGAAGTATAAGACGGGAATGCGATTCGTCGGATGCCAGAATGAAGAGGATCACAGTGACGGAAGAAGCGCTCCAGCATAAAAAAATGATCGACTCGGCCATCGACCGGATCGAGAATAAACTCCTGACGGGGCTCACTGAAGAAGAGATAAAGACATATATAGATCTGACAGAAAAAATGAGAAGGAATTTGGAATCATGATAAAAAGACTTTTGAAATCTGTACGGGAATACAAGAAATCCTCGATCCTGGCATCGGTCCTGGTTTCTTGTGAAGTAGTAATGGAAGTACTGATGCCGCTTCTGATGAGTATGCTCATCGATAAAGGTATCGATGCCGGTAATATGAATTATGTGTGGGCCATGGGATCACTTCTTCTGGTGTGCATGTTTGCCTCCATGGCATTTGGTGCGCTTTCCGGAAAAGAAGCTGCGAAAGCCAGCGCCGGTTTTGCCAAGAACCTTAGAAAGGATATGTTCCATAATCTTCAGACATTTTCCTTTTCCAATATCGATAAGTTTAAGACCAGCAGTATCATCACGAGACTGACCACAGACGTGACAAACGTGCAGAATGCGTATCAGATGGTGATCCGTATTGCGGTAAGAGCGCCGATCATGCTGATCTTTGCCATGGTGGCCAGCTTTGTTGTCAACGCCAAAGTCGCGCTGATCCTCTTGGGTATCGCACCGGTCCTTCTTCTGGTCCTGATATTGATCTTCCGCTACGCACATCCGATCTTTGTCCGGATGTTTAAGAAGTTCGACCTGATGAATAATGTAGTACAGGAAAATGTACGCGGTATCCGTGTCGTAAAGTCTTTTGTCCGTGAAGACCACGAGATCGAAAAGTTTACCGGTGTTTCCAAGAGCATCCGGGATGATTCGGTCAGAGCCGAGCGCGCCATTAACTTCAACGGCCCGATGATGATGGCCAGTGTGTATACGGCGATGCTTCTGATCTCCTGGGTCGGCGCAAGACTGGTCGTAAATGACGAAATGACCACCGGTCAGCTGACTTCCATGTTCTCTTATACCATGCAGATCCTCATGAGCCTGATGATGGTGTCCATGATCATCGTTATGCTGGTTATCTCCAAGACTTCGGCAGAGCGTATCTCCGAGCTTCTGGATGAAAAGCCGGACATCACCGATCCGGAAAATCCGGTCATGAATGTAAAAGACGGTTCCATCGATCTGGATCATGTGTATTTCAGTTATTCCAAGAAGAAGGAAAAGAGCTGCCTTATGGACTTCGATATTCATATCAAGTCCGGCGAGACCATCGGTATCATCGGTGGTACCGGTACTGGTAAATCCTCCTTCGTCCAGCTGATCCCGCGTCTTTATGATGTTACCGACGGCGACTTGAAAGTCGGCGGTGTGGATGTCAGAAAGTATGATCTTCAGGTCCTGCGTGATAACGTTGCGATGGTGCTTCAGAAAAATGTACTGTTCTCCGGTACTATTAAGGAAAACCTCCGCTGGGGAAATCCGGATGCAACCGATGAGGACATGATCCAGGCATGTAAGATCGCCCAGGCGGATTCCTTCATTACGGCATTCCCGGACGGTTACGATACATATATCGAGCAGGGCGGTACCAATGTATCCGGCGGACAGAAGCAGAGACTTTGTATCGCCAGAGCGCTTCTTAAGAAACCGAAGATCCTGATCCTCGACGACTCCACGAGTGCCGTCGATACCGCAACGGATGCGCAGATCCAGAAAGGCTTTGCGGAGTATATCCCGGGAACCACCAAGCTGATCATCGCCCAGCGTATTTCTTCCGTGGAGCATGCGGACCGCATCATCGTTATCGATGACGGAAAGATCGATGCGATCGGCACCCACGAGGAGCTCCTTGCGAATAATAAGATCTATAAAGAAGTATATGAATCCCAGAAGAAGGGAGGTGAGCAGTAATGCCGCCAAGAGGAGGACGTCCGATGAATCGGGAGGACTTAAAGAAAAACCCGATCGACAAAAAGCTTATAAAAAGACTGCTCTCTTACCTTACAGGAAAGCACAAGGTGCTCCTGGGAATCGTATTCCTCTGTATCGTAGTGACATCTGTTACTTCTGTACTGGGTAATATGTTCATTAAGAACCTGATCGACGACTATATCCAGCCGCTTCTTGAGTCCGGCAGCAAAGACTTCTCCGGACTGGCCAACTGGGTGAGAACCGTAGCTGTGCTTTTCCTCTTCGGTGTTCTGGCGAACCTTTTCCAGGGCCAGATCATGGTATTGATCTCCAATAATGTTCTGCAGAATGTGCGTGATGACATGTTCAAGAAAATGCAGAAACTGCCGATCTCGTACTTTGATACCCACGCTCACGGCGATGTCATGAGCCATTACACCAACGATGTAGATACGCTCCGCCAGATGATCTCCCAGAGCTTCCCGCAGATGGTATCTTCCGCCATTACGATCGTGGCCGTCCTGGTCGGTATGATCGTGACCTGCTGGCAGCTGACCATCGTGGTCCTTCT
Source organism: Oscillospiraceae bacterium (assembly GCA_902802325.1). Taxonomy (GTDB): domain Bacteria; phylum Bacillota; class Clostridia; order Saccharofermentanales; family Saccharofermentanaceae; genus Scatonaster. The sequence continues at coordinate 31,687 of CADCLV010000009.1, forward strand.
GGGTACCTTTGTCATGATCTTCCTCATGGGAAGGATCGGCGGAAAGAGCGCCAAATACTTCATGAAGCAGCAGGCTTCCCTGGGTGACGTCAACGGCTACATCGAAGAGATGGTCAACGGCCAGAAAGTCGTCAAGGTATTTAACTACGAAAAGCGTTCCAAAGAAAGATTTGACGAGAAGAATGAGGAACTGTGCAGCAATGCCACTTCCGCCAATATCTTTGCCAACATTCTCATGCCGATCATGGGCAACATCGGAAATGTCCTTTATGTACTGGTTGCTTTCATCGGCGGATTCCTGGCCATCGAGTGCGGTGTGTCCGCCATCTCCATCGGCGTAATCGGCGCATTCCTTCAGATGACCAAGCAGTTCGTCATGCCGGTATCTCAGGTCTCCCAGCAGATGAACGCCATCATCATGGCCATGGCCGGTGCCAGCCGTATCTTCCGTCTTATGGACGAGAAGCCGGAGGCGGATGACGGATATGTGACCCTCGTACAGTGCAGAAAGAACGGAGACGAGCTGATCGAAGTGCCGGAGGAAGAAGTGCTTTCCTTCAAGCGCGCCCACGGCGGAAAAGAATCGGATGGAAATACCACCTATGTGTGGGCATGGAAACATCCCCATCAGGATGGTACCCTGACCTATGCGGAAGTACGAGGCGATGTCCGTTTCTTCGATGTGGATTTCAGTTATGACGGCAAAAAGCAGATCCTCTACGATATCTCCCTGTTTGCCAAGCCCGGCCAGAAGATCGCCTTCGTTGGCGCGACAGGTGCCGGTAAGACCACGATCACGAACCTTATTAACCGCTTCTATGATATTGCCGACGGAAAGATCCGCTATGACGATATCAACATCAATAAGATCAAGAAGGCAGACCTTCGTCACTCCCTGGGTATCGTTCTTCAGGAGACGAACCTGTTTACGGGATCTGTCATGGATAATATCCGTTACGGTAACCTGAAGGCGACAGACGAGGAATGCATCGCGGCAGCAAAACTTGCCAACGCCCATGACTTTATCAGCAAGCTCCCGCAGGGATACAATACGGTACTGACAGCAAACGGTTCCGAGCTTTCCCAGGGCCAGCGCCAGCTGATCGCCATCGCCCGTGCGGCGGTTGCCGACCCGCCGGTCATGATCCTTGATGAGGCGACCTCTTCCATCGATACCCGTACCGAGGCGATCGTGCAGAGAGGTATGGATGCCCTTATGGAAGACCGTACGGTATTTGTTATCGCTCACCGTCTGTCCACCGTTCAGAACAGTAAGGCCATTATGGTCCTGGAAAACGGACACATTATCGAGAGAGGTGACCACCAGTCCCTGATTGCGGAGAAAGGCAAGTACTACCAGCTTTATACAGGTGCATTTGAGCTCGAGTAAATAGGTAAAGAATTTTTATCTTGATATTCTCAAATCCTATGTTTAGAATAGGTGTGAAGTTGGACGAAAGTCCACAAACACAAGGATCAAAAGGGATTGAGAATTAGAGTATGCCGACAGTGACAAGGAATAAAAAAGTGGAAAGCCGCGGAAGAAAAGTAAAGGATATCCGCGACGAGAGATTTGGCCATCTGGTAGCGATCGAGGAGACTCCGGAGCGCTTTAACGGAAAGGTCATCTGGCTCTGCCGCTGTGACTGTGGAAACCTCATCAAGATCACCTCGCACCGTCTTCTTCATACGGAGATCAGCAACTGCTTTGATGAGAACTGTCCTTATCGCGATACTTCCCGAAAAGCACTGAAGGAAGAAGATTTTTCCGGCGATTCCCGCCGCTGCTCGTCTGCCATGGCCGATATCACCGGCCAGACATTCGGCGAGCTGACGGCCATCAAGATGACCGGCATCAAGAGCGGAAAGAACCTGCAGTGGTACTGCAAGTGCTCCTGCGGAAAAGAGATCAAGGCTTTTGAAAGAGAGCTGCTGCGCGGAATCAAGGTAAACTGTGGTGTGACCCATCACCGTCCGGGCATGCCTGCTGTCCGCCCCGGAAAATAAACCGACCCGAAAAAAAGAGAATAAACCGGTTCAAGAACGTCCAAATCCATGTACCGCAAGGATTTGGGCGTTTTGCACATAAAAAATTCGAAAAAAAGTGTTTTCAAGATAGAATCAGAAGTGTAAAATTTTACCAGAATACGAAAATGAGGAGTTTTTTCATATGGGCAAATATTTTGGCACAGATGGTTTCCGCGGTAAGGCCGGTGTGGTTCTGACTGCTGAACATGCGTTTAAGACAGGCCGTTTCCTCGGCTGGTATTATGCACAGAAACATCTTCAGACGGGTGATTCCGCAAAGATCGTGATCGGCAAAGATACGCGCCGTTCTTCTTATATGTTTGAAAATGCACTGGCATCGGGTATTGCCTCTTCGGGCGCCGATGCTTATTTATTGCATGTCACCACGACTCCGTGCGTCAGCTACATCACGCGTACAGAGGATTTCGACTGTGGTGTCATGATCTCCGCCAGCCACAATCCGTATTACGATAACGGTATCAAGCTGATGAATTTCGAAGGCGAAAAGATGGATGACGATCTGCAGGATCAGATCGAGAAGTACATCGACGGCGAGCTGGAAGAACTGCCTTTCGCTTCGGAAGACAAGATCGGTAAGACTGTAGACTACTACTCCGGCAGAAACCGTTATATCGGCTATCTGGTCGGTCTGGCTACCAAGTCCTATGAGAAGCATAAGATCGGTCTGGACTGCGCAAACGGCAGCTCCTGGATGATCGGCCGTTCTGTATTTGATGCCCTGGGCGCCAAGACCTATGTCATCAACAATACTCCGGACGGTGTCAACATCAATACCGGCTGCGGCTCCACCCACATTGAGGGACTGCAGAAGTATGTAGTAGAGAATAAACTGGATCTGGGTTTTGCCTTCGACGGTGACGCAGACCGCTGCCTGGCTGTCGATGAACTGGGTAATGTCGTAAACGGCGACAAGATCATGTACATCTGCAGTAAGTATATGAAGGAAAAGGGTCACCTGGCCAACAACACCGTTGTTACCACAATCATGAGTAACTTCGGTCTTTATAAGGCACTGGACGAGGCAGGTATCTCCTATGAGAAGACAGCTGTCGGTGACCGTTATGTTTATGAGAACATGAAAGAGAACGGCCACATGATCGGCGGCGAGCAGTCCGGTCACGTTATCTTCAGAAAGTATGCCCACACCGGTGACGGTATCCTCACCGCAGTCATGCTGATGGAAGTTCTTCTGGCCACAAATCTCCCGCTTTCCGTACTGGCCAGCGGCTGCGAGATGTACCCGCAGGTGCTGAAGAATGTTGTTGTTGACGATAAGGACGGAACATTGGAAGATCCGGCTGTAAAGGCACAGGTGGAAGCCTGCACTGCAGAGCTGGGTGACAACGGCCGTGTGCTTCTTAGAAAGAGCGGCACCGAGCCTGTACTCCGTGTTATGTCCGAAGCCGGCACACTGGAAGAGTGCGAGAAGCAGGTTGATGCCATCATCGCATCCATGGAAAAGAGCGGCCATCTTGTGGAGGTAAAGAAATAATGTATACGATCAACGACCTTTATGATCTGACCCAGACTTATCCTGAGGTCAAAGAATACCTTGGTAAATTCACTTATCCCTGGGAAGCCCTTTCCGGCATCTCTGACCTGATCCTGGAGATCGGTAAGAATCTTCCGGAAGACGAATTCGATCATCCGTCCGAGGATGTGTGGATCGCAAAGGATGCAAAGGTATTTGCGACAGCCTATATCGGCGGTCCGTGCATCATCGGCCATAAGACCGAAGTCCGTCAGTGTGCTTTCGTAAGAGGATCCGCACTGGTAGGTGAGGGCTGCGTAGTGGGTAACTCTACTGAGCTGAAGAATGTGATCCTCTTTAACAGCGTACAGGTTCCGCACTATAACTACGTCGGTGACTCCATCCTGGGTTATAAATCCCATATGGGTGCCGGTTCCATCACCAGTAACGTTAAGAGCGATAAGCTTCCGGTCGTCATTAAAAACGGCGACGAGAAGATCGAGACCGGAAGAAAAAAGGTCGGCGCCATGCTGGGTGATTTCGTAGAGGTCGGCTGTAACAGCGTATTGAATCCGGGTACGGTGATCGGAAGAAACAGTAATGTCTACCCGACATCCTGCGTCCGCGGTGTGATCCCGGAGAACAGCATTTATAAAGATCAAGGGAACATCGTGATCAAGAGAAAGTAAAGAAGAAGGCGCGCGTGACCGTCAAGCGCGTCTTTTTATATACTGCGTAAACCATATAGGATAAAGTACAAGGAGGTACATTTTATGAAAGTGATTATCGCAGAGAATTATCAGGATGCCAGCAAGAAGGCGGCAGACATCATGGAGAAGATCATCCGTGAAAAGCCGACCTGCACCATCGGTCTGGCAACCGGCAGCAGCCCGGTCGGCATGTATCAGGAGCTGTCCCGCCGCTGCAAGGAAGAGGGTCTGGACTTCTCCAAGATCCATTCCGTAAATCTGGACGAGTATGTAGGTCTTGAGCCGACACACAACCAGAGCTACCGCTATTTCATGGACAGCAATCTCTTCAATCACATCAACATCGACAAGGCCAATACTTATGTTGCCAAGGGTATCGGCGATGTGGAAGAGAATCTGAAGGAATTCAACGAAGTACTGGATAAGGCAGATATCGAGATCCAGGTGCTGGGTGTCGGCCCGGATGGTCACCTGGGCTTTAACGAGCCGGGTCCGGTCCTCTTTGACGGTGCACATAAGGAAGTGCTGGATGAGTCCACCATCGATGCCAATGCGCGTTTCTTCGCTTCCCGTGATGAAGTTCCGCGTTATGCCGTTACCATGGGTATGGGCAACATCATGCGTGCTAAAGCTCTTCTGATGATCATCAACGGCAACAAGAAGGATGCGGCCACCAAGCTTCTGATGAACGATCAGATCGATCCGATGTGCCCGGCTACCTTCATGAGACTTCATAGAGATGCTACTGTAGTTCTCGAAAAGAAGCTCGCTCTGGAGATCGGTTATATCAAAGAGTAATCGAGACACAAACAGAAAAAGAAAGGGTCCGAAGGAGTAATTCCCTCGGACCCTCTTTTTATTTTGTGCCGCATGAGCCTGAAACCCGCATAAATACGCGATGTTACGGAGAGTAACAGTGCTGTCACAGCTCGTCTATGGTGTTTTATGTCTTGCTCAACGTAAGATGGCATCACAAACAAAACGGGCCACGAAGTGGTAAGATGAAAAAAGGAGAACATGACTATGACATTAGGTGAAAAGATTAAAGAAGCAAGAAAAGAAGCAGGGTTATCACAGGAACAGCTGGCCGAGAAGATGTCTGTTTCAAGATCCGCGATCGCAAAGTGGGAAACAGATAAAGGAATCCCGGATGTGAACAATCTGAAAGTGATGTCCCAGCTTCTGGGCGTGAGTATCGATTATCTTCTGGATGACGGGGAGAAGATCAGCTTTAATGAGATCAAAGAACCAATCAATCTCGAAGATTTTGAGAAGACCGGCAAATGCAGAGATAAAAAAGACGCTGCCTGCCTGGCCAAGCACAAAGATGCCAGTGCGATCTATGCACTGATACCAACTAAGAAAATGACCACGGCGGAGAAGATCTTTGATTTTCTCGTCCAACCCGGAATTGTTGATGTGCTGGACCGGTTTAAGGAACTTGCCGGATTCTATCTTGTGGAAAAAGGAAGCAGACAGTATTTCGTAAAGGTCACCAACGATTTTATTACTACAAATGAACTGGCAGAGAAAGTCTCCGGGAATAAATTCGTTCTTGGCGATCACAAATACAGAAAAGGGTACAAGATCTTATAAGCCTGATGAAAAAATACCTTCTCGTGCTGTCCCCTTGCACTTTGTCCTGCGGAGGCACGGAAGGTATTATTCTCTCTGATTTAATAGCGGCAATCGTTACTGCACTTTATAGATCTTCAGGCTTTCGTCACTGGATGTGAATACAACTTCGCCAAGGCTGTTGAGGCACGGGTAGTAGATGAGGCCGAACTCATCCAGCTCCATGGAACCACAGATAACGTAGGTGATGTCATAAAGGTGCAGGAGACGGGATACTTCCGAAACATCTGTACTGGTGTAAATGGTGGCCACGTCGTGCTGGCGCGGGTAAACATAAAGCTGCAGTACATCCTTTTCCGGATCGCTTTCAAATTCACCTGTCTCCGGGTTGATCCAGCCCTGGAAATGCCACAGCCACTCATGGGTCTGCCAGCCGACCACATCCGGAAGACCGGTGTAGGCGGCTACGATACAGCGCTCGGTATAACTGTAACCATAGGCCTCGCAGATGTTTCTTGAACCTTCCACATTTTCGTTGAGCCAGTCAATGGCTTCCTTGTAAGGCGTCATAGAACCGGCCACTCGCTTGGTCTGGTCGTTATAGGTATACTCGGTCGGAATGCAGTCTGGTAAATATGCGGTGCCGTCCAGTCCCTGATAATTGGAAGAGGAGATCTTACCGGATCTCTGATCCAGTGCGCGAATCGTGTAGTGGCCGGGGATCGCAAGGATCACGATCAGCATGACGATCGATACCGTAAGTCCCCAGTAGGAGAGATTGCCCTGACGGGTCATATGCGCCATGAAACGGAAGACCGTATAGGCCATGACCAGAGAAAGGATAATAAATCCGGCAAAAGTGAATTTGAACATGGTATTGGCACGCTGGTTGTCTGCGCCGTAGATATCTCTTACGTACATTACTTCCGGTGCCAGAAGGAGCATGATACCTACGAAGGTCATACCCACCATGAAGATATCCACGATGGAACGCTTTCTGAAGAAGCGGCAGAGGAGATTGTCTCCCAGCTTGGCAAACCAGTATTCCAGTGTCTTATAGATATAACCGAGAAGCAGGAACAGACGGGGCGTATCGTTTTCCGGCTCGAAAGACTCTTCGGAAGGTTCTGCTTCTTTTTCCGAAGCTTTGGAAGCAGATGCTTTGCCCGACCGTTTCGGGAAAGAAGACTTGATGCTTTCTTCCACGTCCGGGTCCATATCCGGATCCATGTCCGGATCCGAAGAACTGTTTTCGGAGAAATCGCCTGACGCAGGATCCGAAGATGCATTTCCGGCATAAGAATAAGCGATCGGACGGTCCGGCTTACGAAGAGAAAGGGGATCCGGAAGGATGGGCTTCTTTTCTTTGGCGATGCCCTGCCGGCGGGTGGCAATGACCAGGACTACCAGCGAGATCGGGATCAGAAGATGCACGAGCCACAGGATCAGGAACTGGAAGACCGAGGTGTGACGGTCGACAGGTGCGATGAAGTTGGAGATCATATCGAAATGCTCGTTAAAGGACAACGAGATCAGGCTCGCTAGTGAGAACAGCATGGCCATGGCGGTACCGGTCCTGGAAAAAGCGGAAGGACAGCCGGTGGTCAGAAGGAACGCGATCACGAATACCAGGACCTGAAGGACGAAGTGCAGGAATACGTTGCTGCCGAATTTCAGATAGACGCCCAGGATGCCGCCCAGCTCGAATATAAAGATCAGGAAGCTGCTGAAGGTCACAAGGTAAGTGGATCTTCGGGCCTGATAGACCAGAAGGCCCATGGCGCAGAATATGAAATAGATCAGGAAATCCCAGTAGTTGCACATCTGGGCCAGACCCAGAAGGTAGGCGCAGAAGAAAAATTCCGGACGGAGGATGTAGCCCATTTCATTTACCAGATTTACCTTAAAGTGCTTGAAGTGGTACATCTGGGTATCGTGCTTGTCCGGGAACTTGGCCCGGTATACCGCCACGAAAATAAAGGCAATGATCAAAAGGACAATGGTCATGCTGACTACGTGGGCATGAAGGTCGCCGATCAGATAAGAATAGAAGGGGAACTCATGGATCGTATAGTCCGCCTTGGCCGTGATGTCCAGTGCTTTTGGATTCGGATTATGGCCGATGAAACGGGTGGAGTTCGGATAGAAGAAGCCGCCTGTCTCGCCGACGTTGATCCCCAGTTTTTCCCAGATCTTCCAGAAAAGCATCTTGTTACCGAAGCTCTGCTCGTCGTAGAAGAAGGAGTGGGAGTTTCCGAGGAAAATGGTGCATACTCCGGAAAGAAGTCCGGCAAACGGCAGGTACCAGGTGGAAACCTGGCAGTCACGTTTCTGACGGAGCGCATCCAGGAAAAGCTGGCCCAGTGAGAAGGCCGAGGCGAAAGGAAGGGCGATGGCGGAGCACATGGAAATGGTGTAGGCCACTTCGGAACGGGTGCCCAGCATCTTGGTCAGATAAGAGAAAATATACTGGCCGTAGTAGTAATAGTTAATGGGCTTTCCGGCAAGCCACGGATCTTTGGCCGGAAGTGCGTCATAGCGGAGCATGGAATTCATGAAGCCGAAGTTCATGATCTTCTCTTCGCCGTTGATCCTGGGGTACATGCCCTTGCAGAAACACAGGAAAGCCAGAACGATAATAAACAGCGCCTCTTCCCCGATGATGTGATATACGTTGGATTTCTTGGAAAGGGCGGAAATAGCGGAATCGCGGGTGATGGGGATCCCCCAGCAGACGATGGCCAGAAGGAAGAACATCACGATGGTCATGGGCCGGTTAAAGGACTCCCAGATCCCAAGGTACGAGATCAGCCAGACGGGACCGGTGGTCAGAAGGATGCCTAAGGAACGGGAAAAACCGTATCCGGCGGAAACAAAGTCCCGGAAGAAATAGGAGACCAGCGGGAAGGTGGCCCAGCCGTAAAGGTAGAACATACTCCACCAGGTGACGAAGTCGGCCATGTCGCTCTTGAGGTAATACCCGGCAAGAAGAGCTACGAGGGCGGGGGTCAGAAGAAGCAGGAAACGGATGGTGACGGCTTTGAGATCCACCGGATGCAGATCTCTTTTCTGCTGCGGATCGCGGATGGCGCGGATCGGCCGGACTTCCTGGTCCTGCTGTTTACTGCGGGTCGTCTTTGGGCTGGTCTTTTTCACGAGAAAAATCCTCCTTAATCTTCGTGACGGTGGCATTTGCCTGAGAAACACAGGCATCCATCCGGAACTTGGCATCCTCGGAAGAGGTCGGTGTCATGGCAAGACTGCATACATACAGACCGTCTACCGGCTGCAGGAACTCGTCCAGCGGGCGGTTAAGAGGCTTGGCATATCTTGTACGGGTCAGACGCCAGGTACGTACCGCGCTTCTTGTCACGCTGGGATTCATGTACTGCAGACGCTTAAAGAACGTCTTAAAGACCTCGGCATCTGTGGCGGTCCAGAGAGGCGCGGAGGTCAGAAAACTTCCGGACAGATAAAGGACATGACCGCCGTAACGGCGCTCGCCCACCATGCTGGTGTGCTGGATAATGCGCTGGAACGGCTCGTCGTCAGTGATCTGCCGGGAATAGCATTCGGTAAAGGGAGTCTTCATGAGCATCAGAAGACACATGTTGGCCTGATATGTCACGTCCATCAGGGAGTCGCGGAAGTCCGTCGGCATATTGAGGGCGTGAGTGATGTGCACGAGGTTTCGGCAGGATCCGGTATACAGGATCGTGTCACACTCCAGGATAATGGAAGAAGAGTCCGCCAGGATACAGCGGACGCGGTAACGCGGACGGGTGGGATCTTCGCTTTCGGCGATCTCCGTAACGGTATAGCCGTACTGGATGATGCCCTGGTGGTCCGTGATCTCCTGTACCAGTGCAGATAAAAGAGAATGAAATCCGTTATCCAGATACCCCAGTTTCTTGCGGCTGGCGCGGCCGTACCACAAAGAGTCGTACCACTGAAGCTCGTCCGACAACCCCAGATCCTTCAAAAGAGCGATCAGGGCACGGTCGGAACGGCGGATGTGGTGGGGAAGAAGCTCGATATATTCAGAGCCCAGACGGGAACAGGCCAGCATGCCGCCCGGCGTGGACTGCTGCTCCACCACCTGCACACGGAAACCGGCCTGGGCCAGCTTATAGGCACAGACCAGTCCGGAAAGACCGGCACCGATCACACATATCGACGTTTTCCTGTCCATAAGGGTGAATCTCCTCCCGCGCGTTTCAGATCTTCTTTGCTTCCAGGTAGTAGCGCTTCTCGATGGCTTCACCCATGGAGAAGGTCTTTCTCGGGAACACGCCTTCCTTGGAGATGGTCTCGAAGAAGGAATTCTTCGAAACATCCGGCAGGAGGAAGCCCAGCTTATCTTCAGAAGACAAAGCACGGACAGAATCTTCGCCGTGGATGTAGTCGGTATGGATGGAATCGGACTCGATGGAGTCTAAGAAGCCCTGAAGGGAGCCGACTGCCAAGGTGTGGGACGGCTTTTTGATCTTCAGTACGAAATCTTCTTTTCCGTCGGTGACCAGGATCGTCTGGGATCCGTCGGCATTTCCTTCTTTGGCAAATGCACTCTTATCTTCAACAGTCAGTTCGTTATCTTTGAAATAGGCGGTTGCCTTCGCGATCAGATTGCCTTTGGTCAGACCGAAAGTCACGCGGTGGATCGGCTCAAACTGCAGTCCTTCGTCGTGGATGTTCACGATCTCCACGAGGCAGAAGCGGGCCGGATGGCTCTCTCTTTCTTCGGAGGACAGGTTCTCGCGGATGTTTTCCCAGTGCTTCTTTGCCGTAGCCAGAGAATGGTTGCCGTCGCCCACAGCGAAGAGGAAACCGTCCTCGGATGCGGAAAGAAGATCGCGGAGCGCGGAAATGATCCCCTTGGAAACTTCCGAATCCGCCTTTGTGTAGTAGCCGCGGATATGACCGCCGTCCATCATGAGGTCGGTGTCATAGACCAGATCTGCCTCATCCATGGAAAGAGCGGCGAAAGCCGGCTCGATGACCGTACGCTTCGGGTCATTGATCAGAACCATAATGTGCGGCATTTCGATCGGTGCGCGCTCGCGGATGCGGACACGCGGGGGAATACGGGAAAGGACCGTGCCCTCGGTGGCACGGATACGGCTCTTATTTCCCGGAGTAAAATCATACTGTTCCAGATCCAGCGCCAGCATCAGGCCTTTTCTGGACTCGTTGAACTTGGTCTTACGGTCAAGAAGAATGAATCCCGGATCCAGTTCCGTCAGGATCCCTTCATCGATATAGTTCGTGATCGAAGAGGCGATGGAAGAAAGACGGGCGTCGATCTGCTCCGGTGTCTCTTTTTCCAGATACACTTCCGGCAGGAACATACGCAGCGTGGACGGTGCATTTCCCACCGTATTTTCTACGTCCTCCCAGTACTTCGGCTCGGATGTGAACTGGTCGCAGGCAATGACTGCCCATTTAGAAAGATCTGTGCCCTTTTTCGGAAGAAGGATCTTCGGTGCGGCCACAGCAATGTCAGAATAGATAGAATTCATGGATACCCTCCCATGTGTTTTTGAAAAATCGCCCGTATATTATACCACGCGTGCACGCGCATTACAAAAAGAGAAAAGGGCATTGTCCTTTCCCCGCGGCAATGGCATAATGAAACCATAATGTACCATTAATGGGGCTTTCTGGATCTGCCTTTTCAAGGTGGAAAAGAGAGGGGGCGATGTCGTGGCAAATATGGAAAACGGGAAAAAGAGACTTTTGGCACTTAGGGAGATACTTCTGTCAGAAACGGATGCCAAGCACGGGCTGACGGCGGCGGAGATCATTAAGAAGCTGGAAGACCGGGGCTATTCCGTAGAGCGGAAAGCGCTTTACCGGGATTTTGACGTGCTGTCGGACAGTATCGCACTGGAAAAGGGCGGCAAGCCCACCAGATACTATGTGGAGTACCGGGATTTCGAACTTGAGGAGATCATGATCCTGATCGATGCCGTAGAGTCTGCAGGTTTTATGACCGAGAAGAAAAAGGCCCAGATGATCAGAAAACTCCGTGATCTGACCTCTTCGGGAAAGGCAGCGGAACTTTCTTCCCAGATCCACTACCTGGGACGGCACCACTCGAAAAATAACGATGTTCTTTATTCCACGGCGGCCATCCGCCGGGCCATGACCGAGCACCATCCGGTGACTTTCCAGTATACGGAATATGCGCTGGGAAAGGGCGAAGTCCTGAGAAAAAACGGCATGAAGTACATCCTTCATCCCTATGCTCTGGCCTGGAATAACGGCTTTTACTACTGTATCGGCGTGCGCCCCGAGCAGAGCGGGCCGGAGGAAAAAGATAAGGTCCGGCATTTCCGTATCGACCGCATGAAGCAGGTGCAGGTGGACGAGAAGACACAGCTTCAGGATCCGCCGCCGGGCTTTGATGTGGCAAGCTATATCGAGCGGACCGTCAATATGTATGGCGCGGCGGAGCCGGAAAAAGTGCTTCTGCGGTTCAAAAAAGAACTTCTGAGCCAGTTCTATGACCGCTTTGACCAGAAGGATACAGTCCTTGCCGATCCGAAAGATCCGGACTACCTGACGGCCTATGTCACGATCCATGTCAGCCCCACTTTCTTCAGCTGGGTCAGCCAGTATGCAGGTGGATTTACCATCGCCGGACCGGAAAAAGTCAGAAAGGAATACCACCGGCATCTGAAGGCGGCGCTGGAAGCGTAGGCGGAAGATTCCAGAGAGTCAAAGAAGAATGCCCCGTAAGGCTTACTTTCCGTCAATATATATATAGATTTTCTTAAGCAAATCATGTAAAATTACAAGGCACGCGAATTTCAAAATGCGTGCCTTGCTTTTTACTATAAATGCTTGCCCCGAGAAGAAGGAGATAGGGAAGAATGAGAAAGTTTACCTCAGATGAATTGAGAAATGCATGGAAGCAGTTCTATATTGACAGAGGACATGTGGATGTCGGCGCCGTGTCGCTGGTATCTGACGGTTCCACGGGCGTTATGTTCAACGTGGCGGGAATGCAGCCTTTGATGCCGTATCTTCTCGGACAGAAGCATCCGATGGGTACACGCCTTTGCAACGTTCAGGGATGTGTCCGTACAAACGATATCGATTCCGTCGGCGATAAGAGCCACGGTACCTTCTTCGAGATGATGGGCTCCTGGTCCCTGGGCGACTATTTTAAGAAAGAGAGATGCCAGTGGAGCTTCGAGCTTCTGACCCAGCTCTTCGGATTTGACGCGGATCATCTGGCCGCCACTGTTTTTGCCGGTGATGAAAATGCACCTCGTGACGAGGAAGGCGCCAAGTACCGTATCGAGTCGGGCTTTAAGCCGGAGAATATTTTCTATCTTCCTGCCGAGGATAACTGGTGGGGCTTAGAGTACGGTCCCTGCGGTCCGGACAGTGAGATGTTCTACGTAAAAGACATTCCGGCCTGCGGTCCTGACTGCGGCCCGGGCTGCCACTGCGGAAAATATACCGAGATCGGTAACGACGTATTCATGCAGTATGAGAAGCATCAGGACGGATCTTTGACTCCTCTTTCCCAGAAGAACGTGGATACCGGCTGGGGCCTGGAGCGTATTCTGGCATTCCTGAACGGTCTGGACGATGTTTATAAGATCGACCTGCATGCACCGGCGATCTCCTATATCGAGGAAGCTTCCGGCATCAAGTACGATTCCGATGAGAAGCTGACCCGCTCCATGCGTATCCTGGCGGACCACACCCGTACCAGCGTGATGCTGATCGGTGATCCGGCCAAGCTCGTTCCTTCCAATGCCGGTGCCGGCTATGTTCTGCGCCGTCTTATCCGCCGTGCGGTAAGACATGCCAGAGCCCTGAACCTGAAAAAGGAAAACATCCTGAAGGTGGCCAACATCTATATCGATGTATACTCCCAGAGCTATCCGCTGCTTATTAAGAACCAGGAGTTCATCCTCAATGAACTGACCAAGGAGATCGAGCGTTTCGAGAGTACATTGGAAAACGGCATGAAGGAATTTAAGAAGATCCTGGAAGAGAGCGGCGCCTCCGATAAGAAGACGATTTCCGGCCGCGATGCTTTCTACCTTTACGATACATTCGGTTTCCCGCTGGAGCTGACTGTGGAACTGGCGGAAGAAGAAGGCCTCACCGTTGATGAGGAAGGCTTTAAGACCTCTATGGAAGAGCAGAAGCAGAAGGCCCGTGACAATAAGAACTTCTCCGCGAAGCTTTCCAGCTCCGACGGTGTTTTTGCCGAACTCGACGACAGCATCAAGACCAAGTTTGTGGGCTACGATGAGCTTTCCTGCACCGGCCGCATCCTGGCTCTGGCAGACGATAAGGCACTGACGGAAGCGCTGCGCGAATCCGAGACCGGTACCATCATTACCAACTGCTCCTGCATGTACGGCACCATGGGCGGTCAGGTCGGTGACAAGGGAATCATTGCCACCACCGAAGGTGAATTTATCGTAACAGAAGCCATCCATCTGTCGGATTCCCGTATCGGCCATACCGGTTATGTTTCCAGAGGTACGATCCGTGTTAACGAAGAAGCGCAGATCTGCGTGGATTCGGAAAACAGACATAACACATGTAAGAACCACTCTGCTACCCACCTTCTGCAGAAGGCTTTGAAGCTGGTGCTGGGTGATCACGTTGAGCAGAAGGGCTCTCTGGTAACACCGGACCGTCTGCGTTTCGACTTCTCCCATGATGCACCGATGACTGCCGAGCAGATCGCGGAAGCCGAGAAGATCGTCAATGACATGATCAATAAGGGACTTGTTGTCCGTACCGATGAGATGAGCCTGAAGGAGGCTTCGGAGACCGGAGCCATGGCGCTCTTCGGTGAAAAATATAAGGATACCGTCCGTGTCGTCAGCATGGGTAAGGGCACCAGCGGAGATAATGCCGCTGACTTTAAGAAGGCCTTCTCCGTTGAACTCTGCGGTGGTACCCACGTAAGTAATACTTCCCAGATCCAAAGGATCAAGATCCTTTCCGAGTCGGGTGTGGCTGCCGGCGTACGCCGTATCGAAGCCCTGACCGGTGAAGGCGTGATGAAATACTATAAGGAGCAGGAAGCTATGCTTGCAGAAGCGGCCAAGCTTCTGAAGACTTCGCCTTCGGATGTGGTCAATAAGATCGCACATCTCACCGCAAGCCTGAAGGCTGCCAACTCCGAGATCGAATCTCTCAAGTCCCAGGCTGCCAAGGAAGCCCTCGGGGATCTGACTTCCCAGACTCAGGATGTCAACGGCATCAAGCTTCTGGCTGCCCGTGTGGATAACGTGGAAATGGGCGCCCTCCGTGACTTAGGCGACTCCATGAAAGATAAGCTGGGTGAAGGCGTGGTTGCCCTGATCTCCGCGATCGACGGCAAAGTCAACCTGGTAGTGATGGCTTCTGACAGTGCCGTCAAGGCCGGTGCCCATGCCGGTAACCTGATTAAGAATGTGGCTCCCATTGTTGGCGGTGGCGGCGGCGGACGTCCGAATATGGCCCAGGCCGGCGGTAAGAATCCGGCCGGTATCGATGCGGCACTGGAAGCTGTGAAGACCGAACTTGCAAAGATGATAGGAGGAAACTGATATGTGTCTGTTCTGTGATATCGTAGAAGGAAAGATCCCGTCCACAAAGGTGTATGAGAACGATAAGGTGCTGGCTTTCAAGGACATCAATCCGGCAACTCCGGTGCATGTCCTGATCGTGCCGAAAAAGCACTTCGATGACATCCTGGATATGGCTTCTTCGGAAGAAGGAAAGGCCTCGCTGGGCGATGTGCTGGATGCGGTTCCGGAAGTCGTGAAGGCAACCGGCATCGACGAAGGTTTCCGTGTGATCAACAACTGCCGTGAATTCGGCGGACAGACCGTAAAGCATGTGCATTTCCATGTGCTGGGCGGCGTAAAGCTTTCGGAGAAGATGATCTGATAAAGATCTGAAGAAAGATCCGGAAAAATAATATCTGAAAAGATCCTGACCGGGACCTTCTAAGGGTTCCGGTCATTTTTTTGAAAAAAGGCAAGAAAAAAACAGAGGTTGGGAAACACATAAACCACCCTCTGTTTTTATATTCCACTTTACCCTTACCTATTCTGACAACAATATATCGCCTTTTCGGAGAAAGTACCAACCAATATCGTCCTTGAAAATATAACAATATTTCACGAATACTGCAGGAAAAGTGCTTTTTCCATGGAAAAGGCTATCGGAAAAGTACGCGCGGGGTCGGAAAACCTCGGGTACGTAATCAGAAAATTGCATATATGTCACTTTACTGTTACGGGTTTCCGCTATACTGAAAATGAAGTAAGAGGCGGGAGACAAAGATTTCTTCCGGCTCTTCGGGGTGAGGTGTATTCATGAAGAGACATACAAATAAGGTTTTGCGGGTCGTTTTGCGCATGGGCGCGTTGATCCTGACCTGTCTTATGCTGGGCGGCGCCTGCCTGGTCCCCTCACGTTCCCTGAAAAAAGAAAATCTCCTGGAAGACTATATTCTCCGCGCATTTCAGCTTTTGCGAGGAGGAGAACCGGATTCTTCTGAATTCGGAAGATGGTACCGGGATCTTTCGTCAGGAAAAGCCTCGATCTCCGGTATGCTGGATGAGATCGTAAGTTCTCCCGAAGGAGCGCAGATGGATCCGGCGGTAACACTGGATGCCCTTTCCCGGCTCATGACAGATACACCGATCAGCTCCGAAAAGAGAGATCAGTACCTCAATTACCTCAGCCACGGCGTCAGTATGCATCGCGTGGTTTGGGAGCTTTCCGCAAGTCCCGCCTATTTCGGCATTTGCGGAAAAGTGTGCGTGAATCCGGGAAGCCTCGGAGAACTTTCTCCCCGTGACAAAGATCCGGAAGTGACCATGTTCGTGTATACATTGATCAAAGATCTCTACTATGGCGAACCGGGCTCGGAAACCGACTATGACGCCTGGTGCGAGAAATTCCTTAACGGCGAACCGGTTGCGCCGGCCGTCGAAGAGATCGTTCGGACCAAAGGTTTTCCGAAGGCGAATGAACCTGCTGGCGGCTGGGATGCCGAAAGTGAAGTGCAGGTGCTTTTCGAGGTCATGGTAGGACAGGAGATCAACGAGGAGCAGGAAAAAGTCTGCGTGGACGCGCTGGAAAACGGCATGTCCGAAAGCTACGTGATTTCCCTGATCAGCGAGACCTATGCCTTCCAGAAACGCTGCACGGATCTGCAGCTGATCGCAGGTGAAGTGGAACTTACTGAACCCAGAGACCAGAATTATGCGATGACCGGATTTCTGTGCCAGCTTTATACCCGCCTTGCCGGAATCAAGCCTACGGCAGAAGAAATGAATAATTTCGTATCCCAGACACTGGAAGATCCGGGAAAGACCAGAGATACCATCGTGGAGATCGTTTCTACATCCACAAGCCTGGAAGATCTTTCCGATGAGGAATTCCTGACGAATATGTACACGGTCTTCTACGGAAGAGAACCGGAAGATAACGAAATCGAATCGTACCGCATCGGTCTTTCCAACGGCATTACCAGAGAGCGTGTCTTAAGCGAGATCTTAAAAGATCCGGCCTTTGATGAGAAGATGGCGGAATACGGCATCGATTCGTATGTGGAGCCGGTGATCCCGGAAAAGATCATTGCGCTGACATTCGATGACGGACCTTATACTCCGGTGACCATGCGGATACTGGATGTACTGGAAGAATACGGCGCCCATGCCACCTTCTTCGTAGTCGGAAACCGCGTGAAAAACTATCAGGATTGCGTCATCCGGGCCACGAATCTCAACTGCGAGATCGCAGACCATACCTGGAGCCACCAGACCCTGACAAAGCTTTCCGGCGATGCGGTCAGTGCCCAGATCAATGACTGCGCCGATACCGTCTATAACCTGACCGGTATCCGTCCGGTCGTCATGCGTCCGGTTGGCGGATCGTATAACAGCACGGTCTCCCAGAATGTGGGCATGCCCATGATCATCTGGTCTGTCGATACCAATGACTGGAAGTACAGAGACAGTAATCACGTCATTAATGAGATCCTGAATAATGCAAAAGACGGCGATATCGTGCTGATGCATGACCTTTATGAGACCACCGCATCGGCAGTGGAATATGTGGTACCGGAACTGGTGGACCGCGGTTATACACTCGTGACCGTGAGCGAACTGGCGGAATATAAGAAAGTAAAAATGGAAAAAGGAAAAGCCTATTTTTCAATGAGAGGATAAGACACTATGAGTGAAAAGACCAACCAGATCATCAACGAAATCAAGAAAGTCATCTGCGGTAAAGATCACGTGATCCTTCTGGCCCTGGCCGGCATGCTGTCCGGCGGCCACGTTCTCATCGAGGACGTGCCGGGTGTAGGAAAGACCACGATGGCGCTTGCATTTTCCAAGAC
The DNA here is from genome assembly GCA_902802325.1 of Oscillospiraceae bacterium. Classification (GTDB taxonomy): domain Bacteria; phylum Bacillota; class Clostridia; order Saccharofermentanales; family Saccharofermentanaceae; genus Scatonaster. Next base: position 49,874 of record CADCLV010000009.1, read on the forward strand.
CATGGGACTGGATTACGGACGTGTCCAGTTTACTCCGGACGTACTGCCTTCGGACATTACCGGCTTTTCGGTATACGATAAAGTCAGTCAGTCCATGAAGTACCAGCCCGGCTCCATCTTTCACAACCTTTTCCTGGCAGATGAATTGAACCGTGCCTCCTCCCGTACCCAGTCGGCGCTTCTGGAGGCCATGGAAGAAGGCCAGGTCACCGTTGACGGAAACACCTATCCGCTTCCGGTGCCTTTCACGGTATTTGCCACACAGAACCCTTCTGGCGCATCCGGTACGACATTACTTCCGGACTCCCAGATGGACCGTTTTGCCGTCCGTATCTCCATGGGTTATCCGTCCGCTGCCGATGAAAAGGCCATGCTGGAAAGCAGAAAGAACGGGAATAATCCGATGAATCTGGTCCAGAGGATCAGCAGCGCCCAGGAGCTGGCTTCTATGCAGAATGAAGTCAGCCAGGTGTTCATCAGTGAACCGCTTCTGGACTATATTATCGCGCTTGTCAGTAAGACCCGTGTGCATAAAGAACTGGAGAGAGGCGCCAGCCCCCGTGCCACTTTGGCGCTGTCGGCCATGGCGAGAGCCTATGCCTATCTTTTCCATAGAAACTATGTGATCCCGGCCGATGTGCAGGCAGTCTTTGCTCCGGTCATGGGACACCGTCTCCTTCTTACGGCAGAGGCCGAAGTCAATGAAAAGCGTCCGGAGGCCGTGATCCGCGAGATCATTAAATCCGTAGCCGTTCCGAAGGTCTGAGGAAGCAGATTTACCCCGATGAAAAAGAACTGGTTTATTTACATCCTGACCTTGATCGGCAGCTTCGTTTTCTTCCTGTATTATCAGATGTGGCTGTCCTGGTATGTCCTCGTTCTGGTCCTTTTGGTCCCGGTTTTTGCCCTGGTTCTGGCGATCCTTGCGAGATCCGGCCGGACCGTGCGCTTTAATGCGCCCGCTTCCGTAAAGATCGGTGATAAGAAGAATATGGAAATGCGCCTGGGCGGGAAGAAGTGGGCCGTCTTTTCTTTTATGACGATCACGATCCGCATTACGGAAATGATGACCGGAAAAAGTGAACGGATCCGCATTCTCGGCTATGAGAGTTCAGCGACCTTGATCCCGGTTAAGACGGAACATTGCGGGACTTTTCGCTATGAAGTGGAGAAGATCAAAGTCTACGACTGCTTCGGTCTTTTCGGTTTTTCCGGAAAGAAGAAAGCGGCAAGTGAGGTCACAGTCCGCCCGGTTCCGGTGATGCCGGAAGTGCTGCCGGATATGAACGGCTTTAAGGCCAAGAACTTAAGACCTGCCACCACACCCTATTCCGAGATCTACGATGTCCGTGAGTATGTGATCGGAGACCCGATCAAGAATATTCACTGGAAAGCTTCGGCCAAGCGGGATACGCTTCTGGTAAAAGAACCGCAGGAAGAATGTTCCGGTCATGCCCGTGTGTTCATGGCCTTAAGCCACGATCAGGAAAAACTGGATAAGAATCTGGGCGAAATGCTCTTTACGTCGAACTATTTTCTGGAGCATGAACTTCCGCATAAGATCCGTGTGCTTCCGCCTTTAAAAAGGGAAGTGGCTTTTGATATCGAATCGTCAAGAGATCTGGAAATGGCAGTGCTTCGGATCCTTCATATGAGGATTCCGACGGAGGAGGTCGAAGATGCGTAAAGAAAAGATCAAGACCCGGATCCTCCGTCCGGAAAATGAGAAGGTCACAAGGTTCACCTATCTGTTTTCCATCCTTCTGACCACGCTTTTAAGCGTGAGCTTCAGTTTGATGCTGACAAGTACCTATGATCTGGAAGTCAGTAATGACACATTGATCATCGGTGTGCTTTTATTCTCCGTGGGAGCCACTCTCTTTCATGTTAAGACCCGCAAGCGTCCGTGGATGTCGATCCTTCTGATCATATTGGCGCCAATACTTTCTTTCCTACTGATCGCTATGGATTTCGGCGATTCGAGATCCGGATTCGGTCATCTGTTCTGGAACCTGAGGGAGTATTCTTTTAGAAATCTTCCTTCCGGCACATTCAAGAGAAGCCGGGATCCGTCGGAAATGCTGGCGATGCTGCTTCTTTTTCTGAACTTCCTGCCCATTGCCGTCACTTCCTGGGTACTGGTGAGAAGAAAGAATGTATTCTTTTCTCTTCTGACCTATGTTCCGTTTCTGGTGGGTTCGGTTGCGCTGAATTATATGTTCCCGTCCCAGGTATGGTGCGTGCTGGCTATTACCGGCGTGATCACCCTGGTCATCTTCCATAACCTCCGACATGGCGATGCCAGGTCCACGGACAGAAAGATGCTCTCCGCACTGGCGGCCGTTCTGGCTGTGACGATGGTCGTCGGCATGATCTATCCGCTGAAGAGCTACGATAAGCAGGAAGTGGCGCAAAGAGATCTGTATCTGATCAAGCATGCCAAGGCCAATGAGTTCCTGACGGATATGTTCCGCCGTTTCTACAGTATGTTCCGTAATTCGTCCAAAGACGATATGACGAAGCAGGGCGATACAGAACTTCCGGAATTTCTGGTCATGCGGATCACGAGAAACGCCAATATGAGTTATCCGGATTTCCACAGATCTCCTTTATATCTGTATATTAAAACCGCGTCCCGGGATACCTACGAGGATAACACCTGGTATGTTTCCGAAAGCGAACCGGATATGGACCATATTTTCAACGACTACGATGAGATTCCCAGCGGACCTGCCATGTACCACTTGAAAGTACATTCCTACGTGGATTCGGATGTGCTGAATATTCCCTATTACACGGATTTCTTTGAGCCGGTGAACGTAAGGAATGCAAACCTTATTACGGATGTCTATCCGAATGTCCGTCAGCGTCAGATGGCCGGAGAACGGGATGAATATGAGTACTCGATCTCGGATATTCCGCTGCGCCACGATGAGGACCTATGGAGCCGGCAATATCTCGACTATGTGAATGGATCCTGTACCTATGTGCCGGAAAAAACAGTAAATGCCCTTCTGGAAAGTAATATCCTCCCGAAGTGGTTTCTGGATGTGTATAATGGGGAGACCCAGATGACGGATTACGATAAGATCCGTGCCGTAAGTGAATACGTCAGTAAGCTTTGCCCCTACGATGAAGCGACTTCCTATCCGCCGGCGGACCAGGATTTTGTGGTGTGGTTCATGACCCAAAGCAAGACCGGTTATTGTGTCCACTATGCGACCACCGCCGTGATCCTTCTTCGTATGCTGGGTGTTCCGGCCCGATATGTGACCGGCTATATGGTGGATACACTGAATAACGGATATGAAAAGGACGTACTGACAGAAGATGCCCATGCCTGGTTCGAAGTATTCCTTCCGGAATTCGGCTGGGTCATGGGAGATGCGACTCCCGGAAACAGCTATGCGGCTTCCCATTTCGACGTGCGTGCCATCAGTGATCACTACGATATTGATCTGGCGCCGCTGCCGGATATGTCGGACGACCCAAGACCGACTTCGGCACCTTCCGACTCTACGACCCCGACTCCGACTACCTCTCCGGACCGTACGCCGACGCCGGTAACCACCATGGGGCCTTTGGATAAGGAAAAGGGTACACCTACTCCCTCGGCGAAAAAGAGTGGAGAAAAGAAAAGTATCCCGGTCTTCTGGATCATTGTCCTTCTTATGGTGGCCGCAGTATGCCTGAGCCGTCTGATCTATGACAGAAGATGGAAAAAAGCTTTCCAAAGCGGCAGCACCAATGAGCGGGCCCGGGCCTATTTCCGGTACTTTGCCCTGATCTCCCGGAAGCTTAAGGGAAGACCTTCGGCACGTTCAGCCTTTATCGCCCAGAAAGCCGCCTTCAGTAATCAGGAGATCTCGGAAAATGAACTGAAGATGCTGATCTCCTGCGGAAAGAAGGAACTGGATGCGCTCATTAAGAAACGCCCATGGTATAAACGATGGGCGGTCCTGATCCTATATGGAGTAAAGATCTGAAGAAAGTAAAATCAAGCCTTTTCAGCTGCCTTGGCTGCCATAACGGCCTTGGCCAGCTGGTCTGCGCATGAAGTATCCCGGAAACCGCAGGTGTTGCCGGAAAGCTTTTCGGAAATATCGTCGGCGGTCCATCCGTCCACCAGTTTTCCGATGGCCTTCAGGTTGCCGTTACAGCCGCTGGTAAAAACCACATCTGTGATCTTTCCGTCGTTGATCTCAAAATCGATCTTGGTGGAGCAGGTGCCGGATGTTCTGTAGGTGTAATGCATAGGTAAAGTCTCCTTGGTTTGTTTTTTTATTTTAGTCCTTTGGTACGAGGGAAATGTCTCTTTCTGCTACCGGGCATGGCGGAAGATATTTCGAGAAGATATCCACATATCGGGTGTTCCAGGAAATAGAACAAAGCTCGGAAAAGGCGATGCGGGTGGGCTTTTCCTCCCACTGGCCGTTGGTGTCAAACCCACGGACATAAAGATAGCGGTCATCTTTTTTCTCGATCCTGCCGATCACATAATCCGGCATACCGCTGTCTCTGTCCTGCGACTCAAAGATCGCATTCAGTTTGCGGGACGAAAGGAAGGAAAGAAGTCCTTCCCAGGAAGAAATATCGATATCGATACTTTCCACCTGATCCATAACGCCTTCACTCTTCAGGATCTCATCGGTAAGGTCCACTTTCGAGGAGATCTCCACGATATCTTTGATCCGTCTGGCCACATAGCCGTCGAGACGGAAATCCTGCTCTTCCATATAGATAAACAGATCTTCCGAGGTCTTCACCGGAAAACAGCTGTAGCAGTTCGGGTCGGCTTTGAGAAACATATGGCAGTGAAGCCCCTGTTTGCAGGCTTCTTCCAGCACTGCCGAAATCTCGAATTTCTTCATGAAAAACACCCCGTTTCTACGTCTTTTCATACTTTGAAATCATAATACAACCGGCACGGAGCGACGGTCAAGTTATGCGGGCTTGGGACTCTTTGAAAGAAGCCGGCGGGATTTGTTACGGAGTTATAGATTTTTGTAATAAAATCTCCACGTCATTTCTATAGTTTCTCCCTTGCTAGAGTAACATGCCTATAGTAATCTTTATTTTAGGTGATTGTATTTACTTAAGATGAGGAAATTGAGGCGTCAGTGGAATGAAGAAAAATGCAGGAAAAAAGAAGCAGCAGAAGGTCACCAAGATCGTGATCGGTTCTGTTGCCGGTGTGGTAGCGCTGGGCGCTATCGGTACGGGACTGTATTTCACCGTCCTGAAAGATAAATTAGATCCGAATGCAGGGAAAATCGTTGTAACCGATGCCAGCGGCAGTGAAGTCGCTTACGAGCCGTCGGAACTGCAGATGCAGCTGGATACCCCTACCTTTTATCAGGGCATCAAGATCAATGGTGTCGATGTAGGCGGAAAGACCAAAGATGAAGTCAAGGCAATGTTTGCCGAAGAAGCCGATAAGCCGGTCACAGATGAGATCGACGTGAAGCTTCAGATCGAAGATGACCTGATCCAGATGAAGACAGACGGACTTCATTTTACCAGCGATATCGACCAGGTCATTGAAACGGCCTATTCTTACGGCCGTACCAGCACCCTTCAGGGAGATGACGGTCTTCTGGACCGCTATAACACTATCAACGCCCTGAAGACGGCTCCGAAGGAATTTGCCTGCACCTATACACTGGATACTTCCGCAGTCGATGGTCTGGTGGAAGAGGCACTGGGCACTTTTGATAAGAAAGTGGAAGAAGCCAGCATCGAAGGATTCGATGTAGAGAAACTGGAATTCATCATTAAGGAATCCAAAGAGGGATACCAGGTGGATGTGGATAAGGCAAAAGCTGATGTCAAGGCGGCGCTGGACGGATCTGAATATAAGGTCGTGATTCCGGTAGACGCCGAGATCACTAAGCCCACAACCTCTTCGGAAGATCTCAAGAGCAAGCTGGGACTGGTTTCCACCACCACTTCCAAGACATCCGATAACGATAACCGTAACACTAATATCCGTCTGATCTGTGAACATATCGACGGACTGGTACTGCAGCCGGGCGAGAGCTTCGACTTTAACGAGTTCATCGGTGAAAGAACTGCTGAAAAGGGCTATAAGATGGCCCACGGTATCTTTAACGGTGACATGCGTGATGAGCTGGGCGGCGGTATCTGCCAGGCCAACACCATGCTTTATCAGAGCGTAACCAAGGCTGACCTTCAGGTAGATGAGAGAAAGAACCACTCTATCCCCAGTACCTATGTAGATAAGGGAACGGACGCGACGGTTACCTGGAAGAGCCCGAACTTCCGCTTTACCAACAATTCGGAATATCCGATCGCGATCCATGCTTACTATGCAGATCTTCATGTAACTGTTGAGATCTATGGCCGTCTCCTTCCTGACGGACAGCATATCGAGCTAGTTGGCGAACATGTACGTACCATCTCTCCGTCTACGGTGTATGTAGCGGACTCAAGCCTCCCTGTCGGCACCAGCTCGACAGTTTCTTCCGGCCGTACCGGATATGACTATAAGTCCTACAAGGTCTGGTACGATAAGGATGGTAACGAGATCAAGAGAGAGGAATATTTCCCGAGCCACTATCCGTCCCGTGATACGGTTATTCACGTAGGTACGATGGGTGCGGACGGAAATACCTATCCGATGGATCCGTCCACAGGAAAAGTCGATGCACCGGCAGATCTGACTCCGGCACCAAGTGACAGCGATACCACACCGGACGGCAGCGATCCGACCACACCACCGGATGGCGGTGAAGGCGGAAGCGGCAGTGAAACCACACCTCCAGAAGGCGGCGACACCACACCGGATACCACACCTGGCACCAGTGAGACACAGGCAGAGACCACACCTGACACACAGACAACTCCGGAAACACCTTCTGAAGGCGGC
>CADCLV010000010.1 GCA_902802325.1 Oscillospiraceae bacterium
CCCGGAAAGACCGTGGTAACCGTTCTTCCGGATACCGCAGAGAGATATTTCTCCACCCCGCTTTTTGCGTGAGAAATCAAATGCGTGAGGAATCAGAGGAGTGACTGAAGTTCCCGGTTGACCCGGGAAACGGGAAGACCGACTACGGCATAGTAGTCGCCGCTTAGGGAGTCGATGAGAAGCGCTCCCTCATCCTGGATCCCGTAGGCACCTGCCTTATCCATAGGAGAGCCGGTCCGGATATACCGCTCGATCTCTTTTTCTTGAAGCGCATCCAGATCATGGAATTTGACGTCGGCAAATGCACTGAAGCAGCGGCTTTGTGTGTCTTCGCCGGCGCTTTTTTTCAATATGGCCACGCCGGTATATACCCGGTGAGTATGACCGGAAAGCTTTGTCAGCATGCGGCGGGCATCTTTCTCATCTTCGGGTTTTCCGAGGATCTCATCTTCGGTGACGACCACTGTATCAGAGCCGATGACGATGATTTCTTCAGAAGGATCAGCTTCTTTGCTGACACTTTCCAGTACCGCCTCCGCTTTTTTCAGAGATTGGGCCAGCGCCACTTTCTCGGCGATCGCATACATATTCCGGTGAATATAATCCTCACTGTAGGCGGAAAGCACCGAAGCTTCCACGGCATCTTCATCCACATGAGATGTGATCACTTCGAAGGGGAGACCTGTCATGGACAGAAGTTCAAACCGGCGGGGGGATTTACTGGCTAAAATGATTCGCATATTTATCCTTTCGAAAGACAAGCGCCACACGGAAGGTGCAGGCGCTTGCTGATGAAATCTGATATCTTTTTTACGGACATTACTCGATGGGCTTTAAGTTCTTCATGGAGAAGTCCAGGATCGGGGCCGAATGGGTGAGGGCGCCACAGGAGATGTAGTCCACACCGATCTCGGCCAGCTTTCTTAAACGTTCCTTATTCATATTTCCGGAAGCTTCCAGTTCCGCTTTGCCTTTTGCCATGGCCACTGCCTGCGCGGTCATTTCATCAGTCATGTTATCCAGCATGATGATGTCCGCCTTGGCATCGAGGGCTTCCTGAAGCATCTGCAGGTTCTCGACTTCGACTTCGATCTTTCTCACGAAAGGCGCATAAGCACGGGCCATTTCCACTGCCTTGGCGATGGAACCGGCAGCACCGATGTGATTATCTTTAATGAGGACGCCGTCAGACAGATTATAGCGGTGATTCGTACCGCCGCCGATCCGTACCGCGTACTTTTCGAAAGGACGCATGTTCGGAGTGGTCTTTCTGGTATCCAGAAGTTTGGTGGGATAGCCTTCCAGTTCCTTTGTCATGGAACGGGTGAGAGTCGCGATACCGCTCATGCGCTGAAGAAAGTTCAGCGCAGTTCTTTCACCGCTTAATACGGCACGGCCGTCGCCGACCAGAACGCCGATCACATCACCCTTATGGATCTCGTCTCCGTCTTTGAAATTGGCACGGAAAGAAGAATTGTCGCAGAGCATCTGGAATACCCGCTCAAATACATCGAGTCCGCAGAGAACACCGTCCTGCTTGCAGATCAGGTCTACCGTGACCATAAAAGGTTTCGGCATGATGGCCTGGGTCGTCACGTCGTCAGAGGTGATGTCCTCGCGCAGGGCGCGCATGATATAGTCATCCCAAAGGATCGTATTAAGTACACCATTGTTCATAGAAATCTTTGTCCCTTCTCTTAATTTCTTCCAGTACGATCTCGCGATATTCCTTTGCAAAGTCTCTGCCTTCGTACTGGGTAAAATCTACGTCCTCGACCTGGGTCGGCTCGTAGGGGATGGTCTCCTCGATGTTCTGGGCCGAACGCTTGGCGAATACCAGGCTCTCCAGAAGGGAGTTGCTGCCGAGACGGTTCTTGCCGTGAACTCCGGTGCAGGAAGTCTCACCGATGGCATAAAGGTTATCCATGGAAGTTCTGCCCTTAAGGTCGACCTCGATACCGCCCATGAAATAGTGCTGGGCAGGGGTTACCGGGAAAGGTTCTTTCAGGATATCGTAGCCTTCTTCTTTACAGTGCTCCAGGATATTCGGGAAGTGGCTCTTCACCAGTTCCGGATCGAGGTGGGTCACATCCAGCCATACGAAGCCTCTGCCGTCGATCTCCATCTGCTTTTTGATCGCTGCGGAAACCACGTCACGAGGCTGAAGCTCATCTGTGAAACGCTCCATATTCTTGTTTCTCAGCACACCGCCCTCGCCGCGGACTGCCTCGGAGATCAGGAAAGATCTTCCCGGCTTCTCGGAATAAAGGGAAGTCGGATGGATCTGGATATAGTTAATATCCTTCAGAAGCACATTGTGCTTAAGTGCGATCGCCAGCGCATCGCCGGTGATGTGACGGAAAGCGGTACTGTGCTTAAAGAGACCGCCGATACCGCCGGTTGCCAGAACGACAGCTTTTCCGAATACGGCTTCAAAAGAACCGTCCTCGTTTTTGGTGATGATGCCTTTGCAGACATTTTTCTCGCAGATCAGATCCACCATGGTGGTGTGTTCACGCAAGGTGATGTTCTTCTTTTCACGGACATTCTGAAGGAGCTTACTGGTGATCTCCTGACCGGTAATATCCTCGTGGTGGAGGATACGGGAAGCGGAGTGACCGCCTTCCTTAGTCAGATCCAGATCTTCACCCTTCTTATCGAAGTTGACGTGATAGTCCAGAAGTTCACGGATGATGACCGGAGACTGACGGATCATGGTATCTACGGCCTTACGGGAATTCTCGTAGTGGCCGGCACGAAGTGTATCTTCGAAATAATCTTCGTAGTCCTCGGAATCCTTCAGGGCTGCAATTCCGCCCTGGGCCAGGTAGGATGCGCTGTTTTCCAGCGTGTCCTTGGTGATCATGTGAATCTTAAGATTCTCCGGCAAATGCAGCGCGCAGAAAAGTCCGGCGGCGCCGGTTCCTACGATCACGACATCTGCAGACGTAGTGGTGTATGCCATATTAACCTCCCCATTCGTGCATTTTCAGCAGGCATTTCTTTGCTGCCGCTGCCATGTCTTCCGGCACCTCAATGGGGTTCTTCGGATCACGGAGCACGTTTAACACTTTTTCCAATGTGACCTTCTTCATGTTCGGGCAGACCGGACGGGTCTCCGGGAAATAGAAGGACTTACCGGGATTATCCAGTTTCAGTCTGTGGGCGACGCCGATCTCGGTCAGGATGATGAATTCCTTTGCATCGGTCTCATGGGCATATTTCAGGATACCGGTGGTGCTGCCGATATAATCCGCCAGCGCACGTACCCTCGGAGCACACTCCGGATGGCAGGCGACCTTGGCGTCCGGATGGGCACCCATCAGCTGCTCGATCTCCATGAGCTCCATGAAATTATGGACATGACAGTAGCCGTCCACGAAATGGAATCTCTTTTCCGGGAACAGCGGAGCGAGATACCCGCCCAGATTCTGGTCCGGAATAAAGAGGATATGTTTGTTCGGAATGTTGGAAATGACCGTCTTGGCATTCGATGAGGTGACGCAGACATCACTGACGGCCTTGATCTCGGTGGTGGAGTTGATGTAGCACACCACGGCCAGATCATCGTAGCGGTCACGGTACTCGCGCACCTGATCCGGGGTCGCCATATGAGCCATCGGGCAGTCGGCGGACCGGTCCGCCATCAGGACCGTCTTCTCGGGGTTGAGGATCTTGGCGCTCTCGGCCATGAATTCCACTCCGCAGAAAATGATCTTTTCGGCCTCGGTCTTCTGGGCCATCTGGCTCAGATAGTAGGAATCGCCACAGTAATCCGCGATGTCCTGAACTTCTCCGTCTACATACAGATGCGCCAAAATTACGGCATTCTGCTTTTCTTTCTCCAAACGGATCTCTTCTGCAATTGAAGTCATTCGACCACCTCACTTATGCAAATCGCGGACGACCTTAAAAAAGGTGTCGTCCGCAGAAGGGTTTGTAGAAATTCTATCACGCGTCAGGGCAAGTGACAAGGGAAAGGGTAAGGGGTATAATACCATTACTTATGTAAGGGGAAAGTCTGTGCCGAAGTGCAGACGGATCCCTGTAATAACGGAAAGGAAGGAGGCAAAAAGCGTGAAACGCGATATTATCGGCGATATTTTTCTTGGCGGTGTTCTCCTTTCTCTGCTCTTTATGTTCTCCTTCCCGGTATATTTTTCCTTTTCCCAGGTCACACCGAGAGCGATCTCCTTTCCGGAACGGATGATGAGCGTGTGCTTTTCCCTGGCACTTATTCTTACCGTGATCTGGACCTGCTGGAAGAAAAAAGTGTGGGTCATGCTGGGACTTCTGATGTTTTCCATCCTGCCCTATCTTCCCAAGTGGTTCCTGCCGAAGATCGAATCCAGAGCGCTTTTACACGGCAAAAACATCTTGGACTCCTTCTGGTCCATGTTCCTCAACCGAATCTACGAACTGGTCCATGCACCGTTTACCGGTCTTGTGGGAATATTGCCGGAAAAGACCGTCAGGGGCCTTCCGTACAGGCTTTTGCCGCTGGTCCTGATTTCCTATGTGCTCTCCCAGGTCGTCCGTTTCTACCACAATGCATATGTGACCGAGAAAAAGCAGATGCACGATTTTTCCCATTTCCGAAAAGTCCATGCCGACCAGATGCCTGTATTTGCGGCAGCTGCTGCAGCTCCGGAAGCACCGTCTCCACTGGGCACGATCATTAAAAATGAAAAAGATGAGATCGCAAAAGAGACTTATTCGGTCAAGCCTTCCGTAGATGAGCCGACCGTGCAGGTACCGGCTGTTGAGACAGAATCGGCCTCTTCGGATACCCAGGTGATCGCACTTGCGGCCAACGCGCCTACTTCCCGTCCGGCAGTGGATGAGACCCAGGTAATTGCTCTTGCGGCATCGGCACCGACATCGAAAGTGGAAGAAGAGAAAAAGGAAGATAAGAAGGAAGACGAAGTCATCAGTCTTTCCGCCCATGCGCCGACCTCGGCATTGGAACTTCCGGACAAAGCCCCGAGTTCCGCCCCGGAAGCTCCGAAAGGAGAGACGGAAGTCCCGGCGGAAACAGAAACTTCGAAAAAGACGGAAACGCCCGAAGCTCCTGCTTCGGCGGAGCTGGATTTCCCGGATGTACACGGAGAAGCCGAGAAGATCGATGTATTTGGAGATGACGAACTGTCGAAATAGAGAAGAGAATAGCAAGGAGGAAACAAAATGTCCACGAACAAAGCATTCTGGCGTAACTGGCTGGAGGGTTCGAAATCACATAAAGAAGGCGGCTCGGGATTCCGGGATCCCCTGGAGGAGGGCCTGGCCGGTCTGAACTGGACGGAGGAAGAGACCGCCCGGCGCATTAAGAACGAGGAGAGTTTCGGCGAGGAGATCGGTAATGCCACGACGCATGGTGTTATGGCGCTCTTTATGCTGGGGATCGTGCCTTATGCGGCGGTCCATGCTTACATCAACGCCAAATCCGGACATGCGATACTGGATACAGTGGCCATCTCCATCTTCTGCATCTGCACGTTCCTGATGTTTCTGATGTCCACCATCGACCATACTATGAAGCACGGCACCAAGCAGAAGGCTGTCTTTAACCGTCTGGACCACATCATGATCTTCTACGCCATTGCCGGTGCGTATACTCCGGTTTGCCTGACCATTATCGGAGGCGAGTGGGGCCTGGGTCTTTGTATCGCCCAGTGGATCGTGGTTATTGCCGGTACGATCCTAAAGGCCATTGCCTTTTCCAAGACAGCGATCTCCTATATTTTCTCGGCGATGCTGTATCTTCTGATGGGCTGGATGATCGTGCTTTGCTTCCCGATCCTTTATAGCCATGCCACACTGGTTGCTTTCTGGCTGATCATTGCAGGCGGCCTTTGCTACACCACAAGCGTAGTGCTGTTCTTTATGCGATTTAAGTTCGCCCACATGATCTTCCACCTGCTGGTGGATTTCGGCGCGATCTGCCACGTGATCGCACTTTGCTTTTTTACCAAATAAGTGACGGATATTTCACCTCTTGCCAAAGAGTGTAAAATATAATTGTTTTGAGGGAATAGAAAAGAAAGTTCATGAATGCATTTTTATCATGAAGTAAAAGAGGAGAAAGAAAATGAAGAAAATTACCAAGATCCTGGCTTCTTCCCTGGTTGCGGCAATGATCCTGTCTATGGCCGCCTGCGGTAAGGCAGAAGAGACAACCAAGAAGAAAAAGAAGACGAAGAAGACCACAAAGGAGACAACAGAAGAGACTACGGAGGAGCCGACAGAGACCACCGAGGCCCCGACTGAGTCAACAACGGAAGAGTCTACGACAGTAACGACCCAGCCTTCCGGTGTAGATCCGGACACCATTACACTGGATTACAATTTCCCGGAAGCCGGCTGCGCGATCGAACTGGCGAAGAAGGAAGACTGCTTCTACTATAAAATGGATATGGAACTGAATCCGGACGACCGGACGATCGGCGGCCATATTGAGTTTACTTTCTTCAATTATTCGGAAGATGAGTGGGATAAGCTCTGTATGCGTGACTACTCCAGCCTGTTTATCGATGCCAAGACGGCAGGATATGACCAGGCACTGGACACCAACGGTGCCCTGACGGATATTACGAATATCGTAGATACCAGAAGCAACACCACACTGGAATATACAAGAGATACCGATGTTTCTGTTGTATGGATCCCGCTGACCGAGAACCTCAAGCCGGGTGACAGCATGACGCTGACCTATGACTTTAAGGCTACGATCCCGACAGTTGCCGACCGTTACGGTGTAGATAGTGATGTATTTAACGTTACCAACTTCTACCCGATCCTGGCTGTCTATGACAAAGGCGACTGGTCCCATGCGGCATTCTACGACTGCGGCGAGTGCTTCTTCTCCTACGTTTCCTACTATGACGTAAATCTGACGGTCCCGAAGGACTGGCCGGTCCTTTCCACCGGTACCCAGACCGCGAAATTCGACAGCGGCGACAAGAGCACCTATACATTTGATGCGCCGAGCGTACGTGATTTCGTATTCTGCACCTGCAAAGACTTTAAGTTCTTCGAAGATGATTACAATGGCGTACATATCCGTGTCGTTTATAACGAGAAGCATCCGGGTTCTTCCGAGATGGATGCGGCCAGTGAGGCATCTTTACAGGCAGCCAAGGACTCCCTTGACAGCCTGGGCTACGCCTTCGGTAAGTATCCGTATCCGGAACTGGATATCATCCTGGCGCCGATCGCAGCAGGCGGTATGGAATACCCGAACCTCATTATCGTGACGGATATGGCTTATTACACCACTGCCAACAGCTACGAGGATATTCCGTATGAGCAGCTGGGTATCGTTGTGGCACACGAGATCGGTCACCAGTGGTTCATGGGTATCGTCGGCAGTAACTCCGGTATGGAGCCGTGGCTGGATGAGTCTTTCGCTTCTTATACCGAGATCGTCTACGAGCACTATCTGGGTCTGACTGATGAATATGCGTACTACACCCGTGATATGAACGACCTGACTGCACCGAACATGGTACAGTCCTTAAAGGCCGGTGACGAGATCCCGGTTAACCGTCCGTACTATGACTTCTCCACTCAGGAAGCCTACATCTCGGCCGCTTACTCTATCGGTAAAGTTGCCCTCTACCAGATGGAAGAGATCCTCGGCAGAGAGAATTTCTACGCGATCATCCGTGAGTATGTACACAGAAATGCCTTCACTAACTCCACAGAAGACCGTCTTTTCGAGGCAATCTACGATTGCGCCGGTAAGGACAACGCCGATCTGAACAAACTGATCGAGACGGTTTTTGAAAGATAAAAGTGCATTTCCCAAAGAAAAAAGTATTTTACACACGCCGCCCCCAACGGAGCGGCGTGTAATCTTTTCTTGCAATATCAGTTTCCCCGAATTATAATGGGGCGTGCTATATTTTTAACAATAGAAGAAGGAAGGGCATTACCATGTCTACGAAAGACAGATCGGCGAAGGCCAAGACAAAGAAGCATATCAAGGTCTCGACGAAGAATAAGATCATTATCACCGTGGTCATCATATTTCTGGCACTTCTGTGCTTTGCCTACATTGCCAATGAGACCGGCCTTCCGGCCAAGGTCCTCCCGGGTGCGAAGATCGTACATACGGTAGATGGTAAGGAAAAGACAGTGAAGCGTGTCAGCATTGTAGAAATGAATTATTATTATGCGCTGACCTATAACCAGTACGTTCAGTACGGACTGATCAAGGATGAATCCACACTCGATGAGGTATATAATCCGTCAAACGGTCAGACCTACAGAGATATGCTGTGGGAGAATGCCGCCAACTCGGCCCAGACCCAGTACCTGCTTTATGAAGCTGCCGAAAAGGCCGGATTTAAGCCGGTAGCTGCTGACCGCTATGCTGAGACACAGGTAGATGCGGTTCGCGAATCCTGCGACTACATGAATACACTTCGGGGTTCCAACATGACTGCCGACCAGTATCTGCAGAATATGTATGGTAAGGGTATGACCGTACAGATCTACCGTAAGATCATGAAGCGCGCAGCTGTTGTAGATGAGTACCGTACTTCTCTGCAGCAGAGCACTTTCGTTCCGAATCAGGCTGACCTGCAGGCCAAGTTTGATGAGGATCCGGAAAAGTACACATACGCTCACTTCCAGCTGTATTTCATTCAGGCGGATATCCCGGAGAATGCAACAGACGAGCAGAAGCAGAAGGCTCTGGATGAGGCTCTGAAGAAGGCTCAGGCTATTTCCGACGGCTGCGTCAATGCAGTTGAGTTCCAGACCCGTGTTATGCAGGTCTGCACCGAAGAGTACAGAGACCGTTTTGCCAAGGGCGAGACACCGACTGCCAAGAGCGGATACAACAAAGAGCAGATCGCCAGCATCTCTCCGGAGTTCGCGGATTTCTGCTTTGACCCGAACACAGAAGCAAACAGCGGTATGGCTTTCATCGATAAGGAAAGCATCGGCGCCTATGCGGCTCTGTTCGAAGATACTTATGTAGATGACACTCCGGTATGCTCCTATCGTGTTCTCAAGCTGGACGATGATCTTCTGAAGGACATCTCCAAGACACTGGAGCAGAAGGCTCCGTCCCACCAGAAACTGCATGCCAAGGCTTCTGAGTACATGGCTTCGGTTACGACTGAAGAGCAGTTTTCGGAACTTGCCAAGAAGTACTCCGTAGATTCCAGCACATTCCTCATCGGCGGATATGTTTCCGGCGTCAAGGAAAGTGACTTCAAGGGAACAGTTCTGGAAGAAGGCGGCGAGCCGCAGCTGGCTCCTGAGGATCAGCAGCTCAAGGATTGGCTTATGGATCCTTCCAGAAAGAAGGGCGACATGCTCATCATCGACTGCGTCGCTTCCGTAAACCTCTACTACTACTGTGATTCTGTTCCGCTTTGGATGGATACCATCCGCACGGACATGACTTCTGAAAATTACAACACCTGGTACACAGGAACCGTGTCTGACACTTCCTATTCCACAGTTGTAAACCACGGTCTCATTGATTTCTTCTCTTAATTAGAAAAGATGTGACCCGCCGGGAAAGCTCCCGGCCCCCGATATTGACTTTTCCTTTCCCGGGCTTTGATCGATTCAAGGCCCGGGAAAGTGACTTTTTCGGGGAAAAATAAAAATTGCCGTTGACACTTGAAAATATTCGTGATACTATTCTATACTGCGTTACAATGGGTAGGGGTATTTTACCCATTTTGACGCCGGAAGTTCCGGGCCTTGGGGCTAAGGCTTCTGCGAGTGTATAGGAAAGTGCGCGGTCTTCTGTCTCGCGCACACGCAAATGAGATGTTTGCGAAGTCGTGAGGTGATGTGTAATGGTGCGTCCCATCAAGCAGGGAAGAGCAGAGAGAATGTCCTATTCTCATATCGACGAAGTCATCGAGGTCCCGGATCTGATCGAAGTCCAGAAGAACTCCTATCAGTGGTTTCTTGATGAAGGGTTGATGGAAGTATTGGAAGAAGTATCCCCGATTAAGGATTTCTCGGGCGATATGGAGCTTTCTTTCATCGGCAAAGAATTCGACATTGACAATCCACAGAACACAATTGAGCAGTGCAAGGAGAAGGACTGCAACTACGCCGCTCCGCTGAGAGTGAAAGTCCGTCTTCTGAACAAGCGTACCGGTAAGGTTGAGGATCAGGACGTATTTATCGGCGATTTCCCGATCATGACCGAGCATGGTACATTCATTATTAATGGTGCTGAGCGTGTTATCATCAGTCAGCTCGTCCGTTCTCCGGGCGCCTATTTTGACGTGATCCACGACAAGTCCGATGCATATCTTTATACTTCTCAGGTGATCCCGAACCGTGGTGCCTGGCTGGAGTACGAGACCGATCCGAACGGCGTTATCTACGTCCGTGTTGACCGTGCCCGTAAGTTCCCGCTGACGGTATTCCTCCGTTCTCTGGGTATCGGTTCCGACGAAGAGCTCCGTGAGCTGTTCGGCGATGAGAAGTTCCTCAATGAGACCATTGCCAAGGATTCTTCCCACTCCCGTGAGGAAGGTCTGGCTGAGCTGTATCACAAGCTGCGTCCGGGTGAGCCGACATCTCTGGAAGGTGCGGAAACCCTCCTGAACAATATGTTCTTCGATCCGAAGCGTTATGATCTGGCTCGTGTCGGTATTTATAAGTTAAATAAGAAGCTGTCTCTGGCTGCCCGTATCAAGGGCCACAAGGCTGTTTCCGATATCATCACTGACGAAGGCGAACTCCTTCTGAAGGCCGGTGAGATCATCACTGATGAAAAAGCATGGGAGATCCAGGATGCCGGTATCAACGAAGTTTATGTATACCCGATCACCAAGATCGGTGATGCGGACAAGATCTCCGATATTCCGTTCAAGGTTATCGGTAATGCCCGTGTAGACTGCGACAAGTTCATCCGCGCCAGCTTCTCCGAGAAGGAACTGAAGGGCTTCGATATTGCCCAGACTCCGATCAACGAGATGGTTCGTACCACGATCCTGCGCAACATCATCTCCGATGTACGTGCGACCGCGAAGAAGACCGAATATGCCGAGGCTCTGATGAATGCACTTCGTGCCCAGGTCGGCGAACTGATGCCGAAGCACCTCATCATCGAGGATATCATCGCTTCCGTCAGCTACCTTCTGGGTCTGGAGTACGGTGTTGGTTTCAGAGATAACATCGACCACTTAGGTAACCGTCGTATCCGTTCCGTAGGTGAACTCCTGCAGAACCAGATCCGTATCGGTTTCTCCCGTATGGAAAGAAATATCCGTGAGCGTATGAACGCGGTATCCGATGAGGAACCGACTCATCCGAACCAGCTGGTCAATACCCGTCCGGTATCTGCTGCAGTGAAGGAGTTCTTCGGATCTTCCCAGCTGTCCCAGTTCATGGATCAGCCGAACCCGCTGGCAGAGCTTACACATAAGCGTCGTCTGTCCGCTCTCGGTCCTGGCGGTCTCTCCCGTGACCGTGCCAACTTCGAAGTTCGAGACGTTCACTCCTCTCACTACGGCCGTATGTGCCCGATCGAGACTCCTGAAGGTCCGAACATCGGTCTTATCAACTCCCTGGCAACCTATGCCAAGGTCAACCACTATGGTTTCGTAGAGACTCCGTACCGTGTCTGCGATAAGGAAAAGGGCGTCGTTACAAACGAAGTCGTTTACATGACCGCAGATAAGGAAGATAACTACAACATCGCTCAGGCGAACGAGCCGATCGACGAGAACGGCAAGTTCATCAGCAAGAAGGTCGTATGCCGTCACCTCGACCAGTTCATCGAAGTTGATCCGTCCCACGTTGATTACATGGACGTATCTCCGAAGCAGCTGGTATCTGTTGCGACATCCCTCATTCCGTTCCTCGGAAACGATGACGCGAACCGTGCTCTCATGGGTTCCAACATGCAGCGTCAGGCTGTACCGCTCATCAAGCCGGAAGCTCCGATCATCGGTACCGGTATGGAATATCGTGCAGCAAAAGACTCCGGCGTATGTAAGGTCGCAAAAGAAGACGGACAGGTTACGTTCGTATCCGCTGACCGCATCGTAGTTACTTCCGCAGACGGAAAAGAACATGAATACCGTCTGACCAAGTATCAGAGATCCAACCAGAGCACCTGCATCAACCAGCGCCCGATCGTAAGAATGGGTGAGGAAGTGAAGAAGGGCGACGTTATTGCGGATGGTCCTTCCACTGAAAACGGTGAGCTGGCTCTCGGTAAGAACGTTCTCATCGGATTCATGACATGGGAAGGTTACAACTACGAGGACGCCGTTCTCATCAACGAGCGTATGGTACGTGATGATGTATATACATCCATCCACATTGAAGAATATGAGTGTGAAGCCCGTGACACCAAGCTGGGTGCCGAGGAGATCACACGTGAGATCCCGAACGTCTCCGATGACGCTCTGAAGGAACTGGACGAGAACGGTGTGATCCGTATCGGTGCCGAGGTTCGTGCGGGCGACATCCTGGTTGGTAAAGTCACCCCGAAGGGTGAGACCGAGCTGACACCTGAAGAGCGTCTCTACAGAGCGATCTTTGGTGAGAAGATCCGTGAGGTGCGTGATACTTCCGTACGTGTACCGCATGGTGAGTCCGGTATCGTTGTTGATGTAAAGACCTTTACAAAGGAAGACGAGAATGTCCTCAAGGGCAGCGTCAATAAACTGGTTCGTGTCTATATCGCCCAGAAGAGAAAGCTCTCCGTTGGTGATAAGATGGCCGGCCGTCACGGTAACAAGGGTGTTGTTTCCAGAATCCTGCCGGAAGAGGATATGCCTTTCCTGCCGGATGGTACTCCGCTGGATATCGTACTGAATCCTCTCGGCGTTCCGTCCCGTATGAATATCGGTCAGCTTCTCGAGGTACACCTCGGACGTGCTGCCCGTGCCCTCAACTGGAAGGTTGCGACACCGGTATTCGATGGCGCAAACGAGAACGATATCGTTCAGGCATTCCAGCTTGCCGGTATTGATGAAGATGGTAAGACGATCCTTTACGACGGACGTACAGGTGAGCCTTTCGAGAACCGTATCACCGTTGGTGTTATGTACTACCTCAAGCTCCATCACCTGGTTGACGATAAGATCCACGCCCGTTCCATTGGTCCTTATTCCCTCGTTACGCAGCAGCCTCTCGGTGGTAAAGCCCAATTCGGTGGTCAGCGTTTCGGTGAGATGGAAGTTTGGGCCCTCGAGGCATACGGCGCTGCACATACACTGCAGGAGATCCTCACAGTCAAGTCCGACGATATCACCGGACGTACAAAGACCTACGAGGCTATCGTCAAGGGACAGAGCGTACCGGAGGCCGGTATTCCGGAATCCTTCAAGGTACTGGTTCGTGAACTTCAGTCTCTGGCACTGGATGTACGTATCTACTCCGGTGACGAAGAGTACAAGCTCAAGGATGCCGCAGATGAAGAAGAGAATCTGCCGGCACCGGATCCGGAACTTCTCATGAAGTTCGATTCTCTGGCCGAGAGCGAGATGGGTGCTGCCGGTTTCTCTGAAGTCGGCGAGGACGGTGAACTGATCGACGATGGTTCTGAAGATCAGGAGCCGAGCATGGACGATCTTGCGTCTATGGAAGAAGAAGAAATGTGAGTTGGGAAGGAGATAGCAAGTATATGTTTGAAATGAATCATTTCGAATCGATTGGTATTCGCCTGGCTTCTCCGGAGACCATTAAAAGCTGGTCCCACGGTGAGGTTAAAAAGCCGGAGACGATCAACTATCGTACTCTGAAGCCGGAGCGCGACGGTCTGTTCTGCGAGCGTATCTTCGGACCTCAGAAAGACTGGGAGTGCCATTGCGGTAAGTATAAGAAGATCCGTTATAAGGGCATCATCTGCGACCGATGCGGCGTAGAAGTTACCCGTTCCAAGGTGCGTCGTGAGCGTCTGGGTCACATCGAGCTGGCTGCCCCGGTATCCCATATCTGGTATTTCCGTGGTACACCTTCCCGTATGAGCCTTCTGCTGGATGTATCCCCGAAGCAGCTGGAAAGAGTTCTGTACTTCGGTGCTTACATCGTAGTTGATCCGGGTACGACAAATCTTGCAAAGTGCGCGATCATTGACGAGATGGAATATCAGGAGAATGTCGAGAAGTTCGGCAAAACCGCTTTCAAGGCCATGATGGGTGCGGAAGCAGTGAAGATCCTCCTGCAGGAACTGGATATCGATGCACTGACAGCTCAGCTGCACGAAGATTACCAGTCCGCAACAGGTCAAAAGAAGGCCCGTATCATCAAGAGACTCGAGGTACTCGAGAGCTTCAAGAAGTCCGGTAACAAGCCGGAGTGGATGATCCTGGATGTACTGCCGGTACTTCCGCCGGAACTCCGTCCGATGGTTCAGCTGGACGGTGGCCGTTTCGCCACATCTGACCTCAATGACCTCTATCGTCGTGTTATCAACAGAAATAACCGTCTCAGCAAGCTCCTGCAGCTGGGTGCTCCTGAGATCATCGTAAGAAACGAGAAGAGAATGCTTCAGGAAGCTGTCGATGCTCTCATCGACAATGGCCGTCGTGGCCGTCCGGTTACCGGTGCCTCCTCCAGAGCACTCAAGTCCCTGTCCGATATGCTCAAAGGTAAGCAGGGCCGTTTCCGTCAGAACCTTCTCGGTAAGCGTGTTGACTACTCCGGCCGTTCCGTTATCGTTGTCGGTCCGGAACTGAAGATGCACCAGTGCGGTCTCCCGAAGGAGATGGCTCTCGAGCTTTTCAAGCCTTTCGTAATGAAGCGTCTTGTCCTCGAAGGACATGCGCAGCATATTAAGACAGCCAAGAGAATGGTAGAGCGTGCGGCTGATGTCGTATGGGATATCCTGGAAGACGTTATCAAGGATCATCCGGTAATGCTCAACCGTGCTCCTACGCTCCACAGACTTGGTATCCAGGCATTCGAGCCGGTACTGGTCGAGGGTCGTGCCATTAAGCTCCATCCGCTGGTATGTACCGCTTTCAACGCCGACTTCGACGGTGACCAGATGGCTGTACACGTACCGCTTTCTGCGGAGGCGCAGGCAGAGGCCAGATTCCTGATGCTCTCTACCAACAACCTCCTGAAGCCGCAGGATGGTAACCCGGTTACCGTTCCGACACAGGATATGATCCTGGGCTGCTACTATCTGACGATCACCAAGCCGGGTGAGAAGGGTGAAGGCATGATCTTCTCCTCCATCGATGAAGCGATCATGGCTTATGGCGATCATCACCTTGAGCTTCATGCTCCGATCTCCATCCGTGTGACCCGTGAATTCAACGGTGCGCCGATGACCAGAATCGTAAAGTCCACACTGGGACGTTTCATCTTCAACGAGATCATCCCGCAGGATCTGGGTTATGTTGACCGTACCCAGGAAGGCAACGAGCTGGTTCTGGAGTGCGACTTCGTCGTAGGTAAGAAGCAGCTGGCTGACGTGATCTCCCGCTCCATCCGTGTACATGGTATCGGAGCCACCGCAAAACTCCTGGATAACATCAAGGCGATGGGTTATAAGTACTCTACCCGTGGTGGTATCTCCATCGGTATCGAAGACATGATCGTGCCGGATGTTAAGGAGAAGATGGTTCACGAGGCTGAGGATAAGGTTGAATACGTCAACAAGATGTACAGAAGAGGTCTTCTCGATGAGGACGGCCGTTATACTTCCGTCGTTAAGATCTGGTCTTCCACCACTGATGCGATCACCAAAGCGCTGATCGATTCTCTCGGTGCGTATAACCCGATCAAGATGATGGCTGACTCCGGTGCCCGTGGTTCCTCCCAGCAGATCAAGCAGCTGGCCGGTATGCGTGGTAACATGGCGGATACATCCGGTAAGACCATTGAAATCCCGATCAAGTCTAACCTCCGTGAAGGCATGAACGTACTCGAGTTCTTCATTTCTTCCCACGGTGCCCGTAAGGCTCTTTCGGATACAGCTCTGAAGACCGCTGACTCCGGTTACCTGACACGTCGTCTCGTCGATGTTGCCCAGGACGTTATCGTTACTGAGGAAGACTGCGGTACAGATGACTTTACATGGGTCAAGGAAATCGCGAACATGGCCGGTACCAAGAAGGATGTCGTTAAGTCCCTTAGCGATCGTCTGACAGGCCGTTATGCCGCTGAAGATATCTACGATCTGAATGATAAGAAGAAGCTCCTGGTTGCAAGAAACGAGCTGATCACCGCTGATGTGGCGAAGAAGATCGAAGCTTGCGGCTATGAGAAGGTAAAGATCCGTTCCGTATTTGACTGCCGCGCCCGTCACGGTGTCTGCAGCAAGTGCTACGGTATCAACCTGGCTTCCGGTCAGCCGACAATCGGCGGTGAGGCTGTGGGTATCATGGCTGCCCAGTCCATCGGTGAGCCTGGTACACAGCTGACAATGAGAACGTTCCATACCGGTGGTATCGCTTCCGGTGAAGATATTACACAGGGTCTCCCGCGTGTTGAGGAACTCTTCGAGGCCAGAAAACCGAAGGGCCAGGCTATCATCTCCGAGATCGACGGTATCGTACAGATCACAGAAGATGCCAAGCATAAGAAGGTCATCGTAGTTACACCGGCGACACCGGAAGGTGAGGCTGTAACCGTGAACCCGAATCCGGACAGCGAGATCGAGATCGAAGAGAAGCACTACGCGATTCCTTACTCCGCTACTGTCCGTGTTAAGGACGGCCAGTTCGTTGAGGCCGGTGACCTGCTGACAGATGGTACCGTCAGCCCGCAGGAGATCATGAAGATCAAGGGCGTTCGTGGCGTACAGAAGTACATCGTCGGCGAAGTTATCAAGGTTTATAAGAGCGGTGGTGTTACCATCAACGATAAGCATATCGAAGTTATTACCCGTCAGATGATGCGTAAGGTTCGTATCGATGATCCGGGTGAGACAGATCTCATGACCGGTTCTACCGTTGACATGTTCGACTTCGAGGATGCCAACGTTAAGGCGGAAGCCCAGGGCAAGACACCGGCTGTCGGTAAGCGTATCCTTCTGGGTATCACCAAGGCTTCTCTGGCAACCGACTCCTTCCTGTCTGCCGCATCCTTCCAGGAGACCACTCGTGTCCTGACCGATGCTGCTGTGAAGGGTAAGATCGACCCGCTTTACGGTCTTAAGGAGAACGTTATCATCGGTAAGCTGATCCCGGCTGGTACAGGTATGGTCCGCTACAGAAATCTGACAGCGGTTCCGGTACTTCCGGAGAACAACGAGCTTTTGGGTAAGGATCCGGTCGTGATCCCGAGCGTGATCGGCGAACAGTAATACCGGACCAAAAGTAAGATCAACATCAACTGTCCCAAGGTCGGATCCCGGCCTTGGGACAGTGCATTTTCCGGGGAAGACAGATTTTTCCGAGGAGATAAAAAAATGACGAAAAATGAAGGCGGCGACACAATATTGAAAAATAAGCGAAACGTCACTTTCTTTGACTTGACTATACCTATCAAGTAAAATACAGGTAATCACGATACTGGGTGACATGTATTTATATGTCCGAAAAGAAAGGGTAGGAGTATTCGGGAAAGGTCCCGGGGAAATAAGATGCGACAGCGTAAGAAAGACCGCAACTCAAGATTGGCTGTTCTGTCTATAGCCATCTGCGTCATGATCACTTTTCCGGTCATGCTGATCCCGGTCGGCCTTCGTGAGAGTACACCGGCAGGTGTCCTTGTAGGCCGTGCGTATGCCGATACCTATCCGTATGCAGATCAGGAAGAAGTGCTGGTCGAAGATTGGGCTATTTCCGCCAATACTGAAGAAACCGAAGGTCCGGATGGTCAGGGTGACCCGAATGTGACCGGAGAACCGGACGGACAGAATGATCCCGATAATCCGGATGGACAGATCGATCCCGATAACCCGGACGGTCTGGATGAACCGCCGATCTCACCGAATATGCCGGAAGTCGTGATCGATCCGGAAACCGGACGGGAACTGATCGTGCTGAAAGAGGGCGAGACCGTCGGTGCGACCTATATCGACGATGACAGCCGAACAGAAGCAAAGTATAAGAACATTATGACCGCACAGATCGTGCAGACCTATGACTCCTCTGACCTGCCGATCGAAATGCTGGATACCAGTGTATTTACACCCACAAACGAAGAATTTTATATCCAGACCAATAATACACAGCTGAAAGAAGCACCGAATATGGATTCTACCACGATCGCGGATATTGACCGTTCCACTCGTGTCGTCCAGCTTTCCGTCGGTGATACCTGGTCCCTGATCCAGACAAAAGACGGAATCGAGGGATATGTTCTGACGGCATCTCTTTCCTACAACATGGTCTTTAACGATATCGACCGTACCGTATGGGTCGATGCCAGCGGTCTGCGGCTCCGTTCGGAACCGAATACCGAAAGTAATGTAATCAAGGAACTGTCGCGTTATACGCGTCTGCACTGTAACGGTGTCGCCAATAACCAGTGGTACCGTGTTACCCTGGACGATGGCACGGAAGGATATGTGTATGTTTCGTACACAACAACGAAACCGCCGCCGACACCGACTCCGAAGCCGACTCCGAAACCGAAGAGTTCCTCTTCCGGAAAGAAGAGTTCCGGCGGTGGCGGAGGTGGTGGAGGAAGCAGCAATCCTCCGCCGAAGATCACCGGCGTAAATGGTGAAAGTATCGTCAATATCGCGGAGTCCATGCTGGGCGTGGATTACGACTGGTGCGGCGAGAGTAAGAGCGGTGTAGACTGCTCCGGTCTGGTGGTGTACTGCTACAGGCAGGTCGGTGTTTCCGTTCCTCATCAGTCCAACTCCATCCGGTATGTCGGATCCAGCGTCAGCCGTTCCGACATTGCCGTAGGCGATGTTATCGTTTACGACTTAAAGGGTGGTGACGGCACAGCCGATCATGTAGCGATCTATGTTGGCGGCGGCCAGGTGATCCACGCTTCCTCCAGCCGGGATGCGGTGGTATACGGAAGCCTGGATATGGGTACGATCCTGACGATCCGCCGGTTCATCGGTTAAAAAGAAGATACGAGCAATACCAAGCCATAACTGACAAAGATGACACAGAGAGAAGATCCCCTCTGTGTCATCTTTTTTATTTGGTGCTATACTGAAGGAAAGTACTTTCTATTTTAGAGGAGGATAAAGGTATGATTATAAATCTGATTATTGGTTTGGCAATTGGTGGTCTGGCCGGTTTTGTGGCAGGTAAGATCATGAATTCGAATACGGGAAGTATCCTGATGAACATTATCCTGGGTGTGGTCGGCGGTTTCGTAGCCGGCTTGATCTTCGGTCTTCTGGGACTGGGCGCCGGCGGATATATCGGTACTTTCGTAGTATCTACAGTAGGTGCCTGCGGACTGATCTATCTTTGGAAGAATGTTCTGAAGAAATAAGGCACTTTAAAAAAGCGTAAAAAAGAAATACTCCCTTTGACACAAGAATTTCTGCCTGGCAGGAAGACCCGTCAAAAGGAGTGTTTTTTTATTATATGTGCAGAGAAGGAAGGAAAGAAAGGAGTGTTTCGAGTTTAAAAAAAGGTGTTGACTTATAGTTTCGGCGTTGTATAATGAAGATAGTCAAAGAAAGTCAAAGTCAAAACAGAATTTGACAAATTAAGCAGAAAGAAGTGAGGGATCTATGGCCAGACTGGTGGATGTCATCGAGATGATGATCAAAGAGATGCTGGATGAGAATAACGGCGCCGCTGTGATCAACCGCAGTGATCTGGCGGAGCGGGTGAATTGTGTACCTTCACAGATCACCTACGTGATCTCGACCCGTTTTACCAACGGGCAGGGCTATATCGTCGAAAGCCGGCGAGGCGGCGGCGGTCAGATCAGGATCTCGCGGGTACAGCGGATGCCGGAGACCAATTATCTGATGCACACCATTAATTCACTGGGCGATACCCTTTCCCAGCAGCAGGCGGAGATATTCCTTCTGAATTTTATCGATTACGGTGTGATGGATCGAAGTACCGCGCGGCTCATTAAGGCCGCCATATCGGATAAAGCCCTATCCGGGATCGATGCGGATAAGAAGGCAGCGGTCAGAATGGATATCTTTAAAAATATGCTGATCAGCCTGATCACGAAATAGACGCCGGATGAAAAGGACGGACGAAGAAAGGAGAGAACCGGAAAAGATTTCCGGAAGACATAGGGAGGCATAAGATGAAGTGTCAACGTTGTAAGGAAAGAGAAGCGAATGTAAAGATCATGAAGCAGTCGACGGGAAAGGCCCCGCAGATGATCATGCTCTGTGACGAGTGCGCCAGAGAGCTGGGGATCACCTTGCCGGGCACACTGAAAGGCGGACTTTTCGGCAGCATGGGAAGTGCCCTGGATGAGGGCCTGGCCAAACTTACGAACCCGCTTGACATGATTGCCAGTGCTTTTTCCGCACCATTCGGATTAGGATTAGAAGGAATGCTGGATGACGGCCAGGAAAATGTGACCTGCCCGACATGCGGCATCAGCCAGAACCAGTTTGCCAAGACCGGTTTCTTAGGATGTCCGGATTGCTATAAGGTCTTCTCCATGTGGATCGACCCCATGTTCCAGAGAACACAGATGGGCGTCAAGCACCTGGGCAGAAAGCCGGGAAATGCCGGAAATATCGAGCCGGCGGCCGGAAAAGAAGAAGGAGATACTACGATAAAGCAGGTGGAGACCGTAGCGGATACGCTGGTGGATCTTCCGAAAGAAGAGAAAGAAAAGAGACTGAAGATCCTGGAAAAAGAGAAACTTCTGGAGGAAGCGGTCAAGAAAGAAGAATATCTGGAAGCGGCCAAGATCCGTGATGAGATCCAGAAACTGAAGGAAGAGGGGGGCGAAAAATGAGCTGGTATTTAGAAGCCGGAAACGATAGTGATATCGTTCTTTCCAGCCGGATCCGACTGGCGAGAAATTTAAGCGGCATGCCTTTCCCGAACCGGATGAACGATGAGCAGAGAACGAAGGCGCTGGAGCAGATCTCCGAGGTCCTTTCCAAGATGCCCGGAAACGTTCTGATGCGGATGGATATTTCCCCGCTTCCGATG
Organism: Oscillospiraceae bacterium; assembly: GCA_902802325.1. Classification (GTDB taxonomy): domain Bacteria; phylum Bacillota; class Clostridia; order Saccharofermentanales; family Saccharofermentanaceae; genus Scatonaster. The sequence goes on from CADCLV010000010.1 coordinate 21,009, forward strand.
ATCGACCGTCAGGCCCTGATCGAGAAGCACCTGATCTCCGAAGAACTGGCCAAAGGCCAGGCCGGGCAGAGTGCATTTATCTCCCGGGATGAGAATTTCAGTGTTATGATCAATGAAGAGGACCACATCAGGATCCAGGTCATGGCACCGGGGTTTGCGCTGGAGAATACCTATAAGCAGGCCGAGGAGCTGGCGCTTTATCTGGAGCAGAATCTGCCGGTCGCGTTTTCGGAAAAATACGGATTTCTGACGGCGTATCCCAGTAATACGGGAACCGGACTTCGCGCCTCGGTCATGGTGCATCTTCCGGTGATCGCCGCAAGCGGAAAGATCGCGAATGTGTTTGATTCGCTGGAAAAAGCGGGCTATACGGTCCGGGGCGTATATGGAGAGAAGAGCCGTCCGGCAGGGAATATCTTCCAGATCTCCAATACCATTACCCTGGGAATCTCGGAGAACCGGATCCTTCAGAATTTTACCAAGATGATCAATGAGGTCATCACACTGGAAAGAAAACTCCGAAAGGAGCATTACGAGAAGAATAAGGACCGGCTGGAAGATAAGATCTACCGTTCTATGGGAGAACTGGCCTATGCCCGGTTCCTGCCGGAGAACGAGGCCATGAACCGCTTAAGCGATCTTCGTCTGGGCGTGGCTTGCGGGTTCTTAAAAGATGTGGATGAAAGACAGCTGATGCTTCTTCTGAATACGATCGGTCAGGCTTCGGTGCAGAAACGCTGCGGCGAGGCGCTGGATTTGAAAGAAAGGGACCGGAAAAGGGCCGAATTCGTAAGAGAAGTACTGCTTAAGAAAAAAGAAACGAAACAAGGAGGAAGTGACGTATGAATATATCCAGAAGAACAATGGAAATGCTGTCCCGTGCCCAGATGTACGCGGCGGCACTGAATCTGAATTTTATCGGTACAGAGCATGTGCTCCTGGCCTTGTCGGATACGAGCATGACGCCGGTGGATGAGATCATGGAAAAGCATGGTGTCAGCCAGACGGATGTCATGGAAGAAATCGTCAAGATCACCGGGCGGGAGCCAGGTGCATTTACCGAAAGAGAAAGCGATCCGAACGAGATCTTTACCCACTGCACCAACCGGACAAAGAGACTTCTTTACCTGGCGGAGTTCCTGACAAAGAAGACCGGAAGAAACGTTGTGGAACCGGAACATGTGCTTCTGGCGATCCTTCGTGACGGCCAGTGCACGGCATTTAGGATCCTGGCTTACCACGACTTCGATGCCAAGCATGCGGCGGAAGATCTGATCGAGATCCTGAAAGAGCGGGCGAAGAGTGAAAACTCCCGCTTTGACGATGAGGGCGACGAGGACGAGGATGAAGAACTCGATCGCGACGACGAGGACGAGATGGACGACGGCGATGTGGAGGAAGCCCAGCAAAGACGTCTTGAGCGCTATATGCGCGGTATGTCCGGCAAGAAGGAAAAGAACGGAAAGAAAGACGGCGCTAAGGACAGTAAGACGAAAGTCCTGGATAAGTTCTGCAAAGACCTGACGGCGGAGGCCAAAGAAGGCCGTATCGATCCGGTGATCGGACGTGAGGAGGAGATCTCCCGTGTCATGCAGATCCTGGTAAGAAGAACGAAGAATAATCCGTGCCTTATCGGTGAACCAGGTGTTGGTAAGACTGCCATCGCCGAGGGCCTGGCACTGAAGATCGTCAATAACGACGTGCCGGATCTTCTGGCCGGAAAGAGAGTCTTGTCTTTGGATCTGGCCTCGATGGTTGCCGGAACCCGTTACAGAGGTGACTTTGAAGAGCGCTTTAAGAAAGGCCTGGAGGAAGCCACCAAAGCCGGTGACGTGATCCTCTTTATCGATGAGCTGCATACCATTATGGGTGCCGGAAATACGGAAGGCGCCATGGATGCGGCCAATATGCTCAAGCCGCTTCTGGCCCGTGGCGAACTGCATGTCATTGGTGCTACCACTTTGGATGAGTACAGAAAGCATATCGAAAAGGACTCCGCGCTGGAGCGACGTTTCCAGCAGGTACTGGTCAAAGAGCCGAGCACTACGGATGCGATCCTGATCTTAAAGGGTATCCGAAGCAAGTTCGAAGAGCATCACGGAATCAAGATCCCGGACGATGCCATCGATGCAGCTGTGATTCTCAGCAGCCGGTATATCACAGACCGTTTCCTGCCGGATAAGGCCATCGACCTGATCGATGAGGCGGCTTCGAGACTTCGTATCAAGTCTTCTACGGAACCGGAGGAGACAAAGAAGATCGGTGAGAGAATTAACGAGATCATGCGTCTGAAGCAGGAAGCGGTTTCCAATCAGGATTTCGAAACTGCCCAGAAGCTGCGTGATGAGGAGACGCTCCTGGAAGAGAAACTCAGCACTCTCCGTCAGCAGGTAGTCAGCTCCAAGGAGAAGCAGGAACTGGCCCTGACACCGGATGACATCGCCGATATCGTGGCCAACTGGACAGGTATCCCGGTCAAGAAGATCACGGAAAGCGATGCAGAGCGTCTGAAGACACTGGAAGAAGAGCTGAAGAAGCGTGTTATCGGTCAGGATGAAGCCGTTACGGCAATCGCCAAAGCGATCAGAAGATCCCGTCTGGGTCTTAAAGATCCGAAGCGTCCTTCCGGTTCCTTTATCTTCCTGGGTACCACCGGTGTTGGTAAGACGGAGCTGGCAAAAGCACTGGCCGAGGTCATGTTCGGGAATGAAAATGCCCTGATCCGTGTCGACATGTCGGAGTATATGGAGAAACACGATGTCAGCAAGCTCATCGGTTCGCCGCCGGGCTATGTAGGTTACGATGAGGGCGGTCAGCTGACCGAGAAGGTCCGCCGTCAGCCGTATTCGGTAGTGCTTTTTGATGAGATCGAAAAGGCACATCCGGAGATCTTCAACTCTATGCTGCAGATCCTGGATGACGGCCGTCTGACTGATGGCCAGGGCCGTATCGTAGACTTTAAGAATACGATCATCATCATGACATCCAATATCGGTGCCCGTATGCTGACCACTTCGGCCGGACGTCATATCGGCTTCTCTATTCCGAGTGAGAAGAAGGACGATCCGTTCGTAGATGAGGCAGATGCAGGACGTCTTTATGGCGGCAAGTCCTACGCCGAGGCAAAGGAACTGGTCATGGAGGAACTGAAGAAGGCCTTTAATCCGGAGTTCATCAACCGTGTGGATGAGATCATCTTCTTCCGTATGCTGGGCAAGCAGTCGATCCTGAAGATCGTAGATCTTCTGACCGACAGCCTCAGTAAGCGCGTGAAGGAGCTGGGCATCGATATCGAGCTGACCGACGAAGCCAGAGAGCTTCTGGCTAAGCGCGGCTACGATCCGCAGTACGGTGCCCGTCCGCTCAAGCGTGTCATCCAGTCCATGGTGGAGGATAAGTTCTCTGAAGCCCTGCTGGATCGGACGGTGGAAGCCGGTTCGACCGCACTGGTGGATGTGGAAAACGACGAGATCGTGATCCGCAAAAAAGAAGCGCGTGTCGCTTCACTGCATGAAGTAGAAGAATAAATGAAAGTCACTGTTTTCCCCGCCTTTCGGGGGGAACGGTGACTTTCCCTTTTTTAAAGGGAACGGGTTCATGGAAGGAACGAAGAAGAGTAAGAAGAAAAATGCGGTTTCCTATATCTGGGAAGTGATCGGACGGCAGCGCTGGAATATCGTGGCGATGACGGCGATCCAGATCCTGCTGGCTGTATTTCTGACATTGCAGGCAGGAGTCCTTCGGAATGTGGTGGACCGCGCCTCGGAAGGAGACAAAGATGCCTTTGTGAAAATGGCGGTGCTTCTGGTGGCGCTGGTCCTGATCCAGGTCATTCTTCGTGCCATTATCCGCCCTCTTCGCGCCTATGTGACCGGCGCCATTGAAAATTCATTTAAAAGACGGCTATTCCATACCCTTCTCTGGGACGATTATTCCTATGTGGCGGGCGTGCATTCCGGCGAATGGATGAACCGGCTGACATCGGATACGAAAGTCATCGCCGACACCATCACGGAGATCATCCCGGATCTGACGGGCATGCTGTTCCGTCTGATAGGCGCGTTGATCTACATGATGATCCTTTTCCCGATGCTGGTCTATGTGATCTTCCCGGCGGGCGTGATCGTATGTATTGTGTCCCTTCTTTTCCGCTGGAAAATGAAAAAGCTCCATAAGGGGATCCAGGAAGCAGACGGGGATCTGCGCGTATATCTGACCGATCATCTCCAGAGCATGGTGGTGGTCCGTTCCTTTGCTCAGGAAGACTGTGTGGAAAAAGGCGCGGAAGAACGGCTTTCCAAGCATCTTCATGCCAGAATGGTCAGAGCGCATTTTTCCAATCTTTCCCAGATCGCCTATGCCTTCTTCCTGAGAGGCACCTATCTTCTGGCGGCGATCGTCTGCGGTTACGGGATCCTGGATGGCTCGATCTCCTATGGTACCTTTACCGCGATATTGGAGCTGACTGCCCAGATCCAGTATCCGATCGCGAATATGTCCGGATATCTTCCGCGCTATTACGCCATGCTGGCCAGTGCCGAGCGGCTGATGGAAGCGGAAGCGTATCTGACGGAGCGTCCGGAGGAGAAAAGTACCGATTTTACCGGACTGGGTCTTCAGAATGTGGACTTTGCTTACAAGGGTGAAAAAGAATCCACCGTATTTACGGACTTTTCGATTCATGTGAAACGCGGGGATCACGTGGCCATCACGGGCCCTTCCGGCTCCGGCAAAAGCACTGTACTCCGGCTTCTGATGGGACTTTATCATCCTGAAAAGGGAAGCGCCTATCTGGAGACGGGAAGTGAAAAGATCCCTCTTGAGAAGGCCAGAAGAAGTCTTTTTGCCTACGTGCCCCAGGGCAATCACCTGATGTCCGGCACCATCCGGGAAGTGCTCTGCTTCGGGGATAAGACCCGTATGCAGGATGAAGATTCGATGTGGAAGGCACTTAGGATCGCCTGTGCCGAGGACTTTGTAAAAGAAACCGAAAAGGGACTGGATACGAAGCTTGGTGAGCGCGGCGCCGGTTTTTCAGAAGGCCAGATCCAGCGGATCGCCATTGCCCGTGCCCTCTTTTCTTCCCATCCGATACTGATCCTGGATGAGGCGACCAGTGCTTTGGACGAAGATACGGAAGAAAGACTTCTGGAGACATTGCGCGCCCAGACAGACCGCACGGTCATCATCGTGACCCACAGAAAGAGCGTCCTGAAGATCTGCAACCAGGAGTACCACATTCCCGAACGGGGATAAAAAATCACGTATATAGGATATTGACAGGAACGAACGTTCGGTATTACAATAGCGCCATAACCTAAAAGACGAACATAATTTCGTAAAAGAAAGGGGCGCGTATCATGAACGATGATCTGGAATATATCTATGACGGTACTTTTGAGGGTTTCCTCAGCTGTGTGTGTGCCAGCTTTATGAGAAGGGAAGTTCCCGGACATATCTATGTGGAAGAAGGCGTGCCGCTTCTTGGCGAAACGGCGACCTGGATCCCGACAGACTGGAAAGCGGCCCAGAGCGTCTATGTTTCTTTGAGCCGGAAGATCGGAATGGAAGCCCAGGATGTGGTAAAAGAAGCCTTTCTGACTCATCTTCCGAATAAAGAGATGATCCTTTTCCGGTATATCTGCCTGGGATATCGTCTTGGAAGGCTGGTGCTTTCCGAGGAAGACTGGCAGGAAGAGACTTCAGGGCAGAAGGCCGTGCCGGATCTGTGTCAGAGAAAGCTGATCCGGACGGTGCTTTCGGCGGTGACGCTGTACCGGGCCGAGGTAAAAAATGTGGAAGGGACTATCCGGTTTCGTTCTTTTTCCGATGTGATGATCTCCTGCATTATGCCGAAAAACAGGATCCTCCCCAGCCTGGCGGATCATTTTGAAAGGCGGTTTATCCGGAATAATTTCCTGGTCTACGATAAGACGCATCAGATGGCGGCATTACACCGTGAAGAGGGGACCATGGTCACAAGGATGGATCACATGCAGCTTCCGGTGCTTTACGATGAGAATCACGTATACACGAATCTTTGGAAATCCTGGTATGATCACATGCAGATCCAGACACCTGCTGATCCGAAATATGCTCTGAATGAGATGAAAGGAAGACTCTGGTGGGAGATCCGGAGCGGGGAGGGCGCATGAAAATGGAAAAATCAGAGTTCGGCTTCCGCGGATTTCTCTCGGGAAGCGCGTATTTTCTTATCCAGCTTAAGCAGGAACTGCAGCGCAAAGGGAGCACTGGTGGCAAAGGACAGGAAATCGCAGATCGGATAGAGAGCTTCGATTCCGTGAATGCCAAGAAAGCGCGGCAGCAGGAAAACACAGGGAATAAAGTAGACCCCCTGGCGCAGGCATGAAAGGAAAGATGCCTTGAAGCGTTCGCCGATGGACTGGAATGTCATATTGCACATGACATTGACGGTCAGAAGGGGAAGCATGAAGGCTTCCAGGCGAAGGGCGCGGGCACCGATATTGATGACCTCAGAATCATCGATAAAGAAGGGCATCAGGTCATAAGCAAAGAAGAAGAGCGGAATGGCGAAGAACAGCATAACTGCACTTCCGAATATCCAGGTGAAGATAAAGGCGGTCTTCATGCGCTCATACTTTTTCGCGCCGTAGTTAAAGCCAAGTACCGGCTGGTATCCCTGACCGATACCCAGAAGGACACAGAAGATCAGCATGACGACTTTCGAGAAGATACCCATGGCGGAAAGTGCCGAGTCTCCGGCCAGTTTACCGCCCTGCTGGTTCAGAAAGATCGTGGAGATGCTGGCCAGTCCCTGGCGAAGAAGCGAAGGAAGACCGGTAAACCAGATATTACTGTGAAGCTTGAGGTCCCGGGAAAAGAAGGAAAACTTCAGCTGGGAGATGTTCTTTTTGAGAAGGACCGGAGTCAGAAGAAGGATAAATGAGATCAGCTGGCTGATAACGGTGGCGATGGCCGCACCGGAGACGCCCAGGTCCAGAACACTGATAAAGAGCGGATCCAGAAAGATATTCAGGACGCCTCCCAGACCGATACCGATCATGGAGAAGACGGCTTTGCCTTCCCAGCGCCAGAGGTTATTCAGTACATAAGAACCCATCATGATGGGTGCGCCCAGAAGAATATAGCGGGCATAGGTCTTCGCATAAGGAAGAGCGGTCTCGGTGGAGCCCAGAAGATTCATAATGGGTTCCAGAAAGATCAAGCCGAAGATCGTGATCAGGCAGCCGATTCCCAGTGCGGAGAAGAAACTGGTGGTAAATGTTTTACTTGCCGTGTCGGTGTCTTTGGCGCCAAGGGAACGGGAAATGATACTTCCGGAGCCCATGCCTAAGGTGAAGCCGATGGCCTGGATCAGGGCCATAAGAGAAAATACGACACTGACAGCAGCGGAAGCACTCTTTCCGAGCTGGGATACGAAGTAGGTATCGGCGGTATTATAAATACCGGTGACCAGCATGCTGACGGTGGTCGGGATGGCCAGTTTTAAGATCAAAGGGCAGACCGGAGATTCGGTCATTTTCTTAAACTGCTTCTGATCTATCTGTTTGGCGGCCATTTTCGAGATCCTTTCTTTCTTCGTTCAAACAGGGTCTATTATAGCAAAGGCGCAAAGGCAGGGAAATAAGAGAAGTTGCACGAAATTTCGGTATTTTTACACGAAAAACCATCATTCTCTCAGCGATTTTTGCCCGGAAAATTGATATACTGATAGTAGACTTGAGAAGAAGGGGGCGAAAAACTTGGATAAGATGATCGTCCTCATAGGTATGCCCGGTTGCGGTAAGACCACTATTGGCCGGATCATGGCCAAGGAACTGGGTGTCCCTTTTATCGATACAGATAACCTGATCGCGGAGGCGGAAGGGATGCCCCTTTCCCAGATCCAGCAGAAGAAGGGAATGAAATATTTCCTTTCGGCGGAGGAACAGGCTCTTTTGTCTCTCGATGATACACCGAAGGTGGTGGCAACCGGAGGCAGTGCGATCCTCTGCCCTTATGGCATGATGTATCTGACCTCGATCGCGACGGTGGTTTATCTGGAAGTGGATCTCCATATGCTCAGGCTTCGGATGGGAGATCCGAAAAAACGTGGTGTAGTTCTGGCTCCGAACCAGACTATCACCGGAGTATATAAAGAACGGCGCCCGCTGTACATGCGGTACGCGGATGTGCGGATCCGGACCAGAAATACCCGGCCGAGATCTACCGCGATGTATATTCTGGACGTGTTGAACGGTAAGAAGAAAGAAACTGATGGGGATGGACCAAAAGAAAGGACGGCCACAGATGGCGGAGAAGAAAAAAACAGATAAGAAGAAAGAATCCCTGCTTTATGATCTGGCAGATCTTTTTAAGGTGTTCGGAGACTCAACGAGGATCCGCATTCTCTATGCTTTACTGGAAGGACCTCTCTGTGTCGGCGATCTGGCCAATGTGCTGGAGATGAACCAGTCGGCGGTCTCCCATCAACTGAAGATCTTAAAGCAGAATAAGCTGGTGAAGAACACCCGTAACGGTAAAGCCATCAACTATGAGCTGGCAGATGATCACGTCAAGGACATTTTGCAGATCGGCCAGGATCATATCGAAGAACTATAAGATCAGATCTTCCCATAAACGAAAAAGAAGGAACGGTAAGAAGAAATGGATAGACGTCCCTCGTTTAGCGCGCTGGACATTATTTCCAAAGTGATCCGGGAGCATGTCCGTCCCGGAGATATATGCATCGATGCCACCGCCGGCCGGGGAAACGATACAGCCATGCTGTGTGAACTGGTAGGTGATACGGGCCATGTGCTGGCCTTTGATATTCAGGAAGATGCCATCAGCAGCACAAGAACACTTCTGGAAGAAAGAAATCTTCTTTCAAGAGCGGAGCTTCACCTGGAAAGCCATAGTGAAATGGGAAAGTATCTGCAAGAGGAAACAGTATCCTGTATTACTTTTAATTTCGGATGGCTTCCCAAAGGCGACCACAATATCTTTACGAAAAAGGAAACCAGTATCCCGGCTATCGAGGCGGGACTGAAGCTTCTTTCCGACGGCGGGATCATGACCTTGATCCTCTATTACGGACGGGAGACCGGATTCGAGGAAAAGGATGCGCTTCTTTCCTATCTTCCGACGCTTGACAGCAGCAAGTATACTGTTGTGGAGATGCCTTTTGTGAACCGGAGCAATTGTCCTCCAATCCCGATCATCATCTTTAAGGGTAGATAAAGGAGCCACTATGGCGCAGACAGAAATGAGAATGACAGCAGCGATGCGGCCGAATCTGGGCATGGATTTTCCGGATCCGGATGTGATCTTTGTGGACGGCACGTATTACATGATCAGTACCACCATGCACTTTCTGCCGGGTGGACAGATCCTTCGTTCCGGAGATCTTCTTCACTGGGAACACGCAGCCTATGTCTTTGATACCCTCGACGGTACCGATGCCCAGAAACTGCGTAACGGAAAATATATCTACGGAAAAGGAATGTGGGCCGCGTCTTTACGCTACCACAAAGGAACATTTTATGTGGTCTTTGTCTGTAACGATACCCAGAAAACATATCTCTTCCGCTCAGAAAAGATCGAAGGTCCCTGGAGAAAAAGTGAGATCGAAGGTTTTTACCACGACTGCTCCCTGCTTTTCGATGACGATGACCGGATCTATGTAGTATACGGAAACCGGAGTATCTACCTGACGGAACTGAATGCGGAATTAACAGGGCCAAAAGAAGGCGGACTTTCCCGGCTTCTTTTAAAGGATTCCGACGAGACGCGGCTGGGTTTTGAAGGTTCCCATTTTTATAAGATCAACGGACGCTATTATCTGTTTTTTATCCATTCCCGGAAAGACAGATGGCGCCGTGTGGAAGCCTGCTTTTCTTCAGATTCTCTGGAAGGAGAATTTGAAGGTGGCGATATTTTCGATGACGATATGGGTTTCCGGGATTCCGGCATTGCCCAGGGCGGTATCGTGCAGGGAGTCGGCGGCAACTGGTATGCCGTGATGTTTCAGGACAGCGGGGCAGTAGGAAGACTTCCGGTGGTGGTGCCGGTTACTTTTGAAAACCGCCGGCCGGTATTCGGAATCGATGGAAAAGCCCCGAAGACTCTGTCTCTTCCGATCTCGGAAAAGTTCCCGGAAGGGTATGAGTATGCGCCGCTTTCTTCTTCCGACGATTTCCGTTATGGATTTCCCTGGGGCACGAAGAAAGAAGACACCTCCGATCCGGAAACGTTTCAGCGGAAATACGGGACCTTCGGACTCTCCAGCGTCTGGCAGTGTAATCACGAGCCGGATCTGAATCTTTTATATCGGGACGAGAAGACCGGTACGCTCTGGATCACGACCGATATCTTGAGCCTGAATATCAATCACTGCAAAAATACCATGACCCAAAGGATGCGCTATCCGGGATCGGCGGCGGAAGTCACTCTTGATTATTCGCATCTTAAGGATGGGGACAAGATGGGCCTTTGCGCCTTTCAGGGCGACTATGCCTGGGTAGGTGTAGAAAGAAGAGCAGACCGGTTCTTCGAAGTGATGGTGGCCCATACGAGCACCGAAGGGATATGGGATCTAAGCCCGGTTCCCGGAGACATAATCGAAGAGCGGGAACTTTCTCCTTCTTCGGAAAAAGCACTTCGTGTCCGTATGGAAGTGGATTTTTCCAGTGAAAAAGACCAGGCTTCATGCCTGACGAAAAAGGGAGATTCGTGGGAGAGTATCGGAAAGCCCCACAAGCTTTGTTTCCGGCTGGATCATTTCACCGGTGTGAGGTTCGGATTATTCGTGTATTCCACGAAGGAGACCGGCGGAAAAGGCGGCTTCTCCCGATTTGATTTTGAATAAGAGGTAGATGACATGTTTATAGTTCTCTTTGCGGTTATTTTCCTGATATTACTTCTGGGATTATGGTATCTGTTCCTCCGGTTCAGAAAGATCTTTTCCAGAGGAATCGATCCGAAGACACTTTCGAAAAAAGAGAAAACGAGGTGTTCAGTACTGGCAGCGGTCCCGGTTGTGATCATGACTGTTCTTTGTGTGGTCCGGCCCTATATCTTTATTATCCCGCTTTTACATCTGATCCTGATCTGGATGATTCTGGAATGTGTGTCCGGACTTATCGAAAAATACCTTTTGGGGAAAAACGAAAAGAAAAAGAAGATGCCTTTCTGGCTTACCGGCGCCCTGGCGCTTCTGATCACGGGCGTGTATATGAGTATCGCGTACTATCTTGCCGTGCATGTCGTGGAGACCCGGTATGAGATCCATACGAAAAAGGATGTGCCGGCACTTCGTATCGCCCTGATCGCCGACTCCCATCTCGGAGCCTGCTTTGACGGCGAAGGATTTGCCGAGCATATGAAGACTATCGAAGAGCAGAAGCCGGATCTTTTAGTCATCTCCGGTGACTTTGTCGATGATGATTCGAAGAGAAAAGATATGGTCCGGGCGGTGCAGGCACTGGGTGAAATGGATCTTCCTTATGGAGTGTTCTATGTTCCCGGAAACCACGACGTGGGCTACGGAAATTCCCGCGATTTTACCTATGAGGAAATGCTTGATGAAATGGCCAGAAACCACGTAATGGTCCTGGAGGACGAAGTGGTCGAACTGGGAAGCGGATACTATCTTTTAGGAAGAAAAGACAGAAGCATGGAAAGAATGGATATCTCCGATCTGAATCAGGATCTGGATCCGGACCGTTTCCTGATCGTTTTGAATCACCAGCCCAATGACTATAAGGCGGAAGAAGCGGCAGGCTGTGATCTGGTGTTAAGCGGACATACCCATGGCGGACAGATGTTCCCGATCCGGCCCATCGGAGAACTGATCGGAGCCAACGATGCGACCTACGGCGTAAAGAAAAAAGGAAATACCACATTTATCGTTACCTCTGGTATTGCAGACTGGGCCATTCCTTATAAGAGCGGCACCATTTCGGAATACTGTCTGATCGATGTCATACCGGATGAGACCTGAAATCGGCGCCAAAGGGTGAAAACTCTGCTATAATGAGGGCAATCGAGTAACCCGTTTTTCTGAAAGGAAGGATGAATATGTTCTGGGACATCATGCTCTACTTTGGATATCCGATCTCCATCGGACTGGTTGTATTAGGTGCGATCGTCAGCGCGAATTGTCAGCGTACGTTTGCAAAGTACAGTAAACAGCTTGCTGCAAACGGAATGACCGGTGCCATGGCGGCCCAGCGGATCCTGAGCGCCTATGGTGTAAATGATGTCACCATCCAGCACATAAGCGGAAACCTGACAGATAACTATTCACCGAAGGATAAGACACTGAATCTTTCGGATTCGGTCTATGCCAGTTCATCGATCGCGGCAGTAGGTGTTGCCGCTCATGAGTGCGGTCACGCCATCCAGCATCACGTGGGATTTCTTCCCAATAAGATCCGCGCTCTTTTGGTCCCTGCCGCCAACATCGGTTCGAAGTTCGGACTGAGCATCGCGATGATCGGTGTCATCCTGACCGGATACCTGAGCTATTCGGATAACGGCAGTTCCCAGCTGGGCCTGACCCTTCTGAACATTGGTATCATCATGTATGCTGCCTGTGTTCTTTTCTATCTCGTCACTTTGCCGGTGGAACTGGATGCTTCCCGCCGCGCACTGAAGATCCTGAAAAATGACGGACTTCTGGCCGGTTCTGAAATGGGAGGTGCCAGAAAAGTGCTTTCCGCCGCAGCCATGACCTATATCGCTTCGGCCGCTTCCGCGCTCGTTATGCTTCTTCGTCTGATCGCCATCAGTAAGAGAAGAGATTGAGAGCGGAGTCGAACGAAACGTCGGTTACGAAAAGAAAAGTTTTTCGAAAAGTCCAACTACTGATATAAAATCTTGCGAGGCTTTCTTCCTGAAAAGTAAGATACGTACACATTACGAAAATCTACTTGAAGGAGAGAAGGACTATGACAAGAAAAACGAATTTTAAACCTTGGAAATCCAGGCGCGTTCTGGCGCTGTTTCTGGCTCTTTCCTGTCTGTCCTTTGCGCTTCCGTCCCTCTGGTTTTGCCGGACGGTACTGGCCGAAGGACCTCTCCCGGAAACGGGAAATCACGTATACCACGATGACGAATATTTTGAACTGTATCACGAGGTCTCAGGGGAAGTGGTTCCTAAGATCCTGGAGTACATGTATGCCGAAACTTTGGACGGAGACCTTCGGCCGGTCTATTGTGTCCGGGCAGGCGCCCCTTCTCCGGAGACCGGAAGTATAGAGCCAGCAGTGATGCAGGATCCGGAAGCCTCAGCTCTTCTTGGAAAGATCCAGTATGTGATCGAGATGGGCCCGGAAGAATTCGAGATCCCGGATGTGATCTCCGGGCACCCGCATATCCATTACTGTGTCCGGCAGATCCTGATCTGGCATCTGGTATCGCTTTACCGGGATAGCTTAAGCCCGGAGTCCCGCTCCTTTTTCGGCGGCATCGGCCTGGATACCTTTGTTGATGGCGAAGGCAGCGGCCCCACTGCCGTGAAGATCCTTTCCGAAGCCAAACGCCTGTGGGAAGTTTACGACGAAATGGGCCGTCCGTCCTGTGCCGGTGCCTATACTCCGGATTACCGTGCCCGGATGGAAGATGTCAGCTCTATGCGATTTGATCCCGCATCCGGAAAATACGCCGTGGAATTTACCGTGGAAGTCCGGGAGACCCATACGGGAAAACGAGGCGGTACTTTCCGTTTTACTTCCCATACCGGCGGAAAGATCTATCTTATAAACGACGATGGCAGTACCGGATCGGAAGTCCGGTACGAGGAAAGCTATCCATATGGATGGCGGTTCCGCATGCTGGGTTCCCTGAATGAAATGGAAAGCGGGGAACACCTGAAAAACATGGCGGCTTCGGTGGAGACAGTAGATAACGGCGACAATATCGCACCGCAGAGAATGTACGGTTACTTCTTCGATGATGCACTTTCTCCAAGCGGACTTCCCAGGCAGACCTATGTGGGCTGGTACGAAAGTTCAGTAAAATCATTTTCCGGCACTTCCGGCTCATGGAAAGTCAGCTTGTGGGATGTGGATCTTCGGAAACGATCGGTGTTTTCGGATCTTTCTTTGCCGGAAGAAGGGGCGGAATTTGAAGTCTATTCTTCTTTCTACAGCTCTTATTCCCAGGCTTTGGGAAATGCACTGGGCTTTTTATGTTATTCGGACGGGGAAGGGAAGATCCGGGACAGAAAGACAGGAAAGATCCTTTCTCTTCCTTCCGGGAACTACACGATCCGGCAGACCTCTGTACCGGAAGGAACAGAGGAAATGCACCCGAATCCGGGCACATTTACGGTGACAGAAAGCGGCTTTTCCGGAACCACCTATCTGGATGATGAAATGAAGGCCGGAAAGTTTTCCATTATAAAGAAGATCCAGACCGGAGAAGATATCCAGAAGGATACCCCCTTTTCAGAACTGGAGCCGGAAGAAAATGCCATGTTTGCCGTGTGGCCGGTCCGCTATGCTTCCTACGAAGAGACACCTGCCGCCTACCGGGATATATTACTGACGGATAAAGACGGAAAAGCACAAACAAAGATCCTTCCCTATGGAGAGTACCGTGTCCATCAGCTGGAATCGGAAGCCACCCGGTATACCTGTACCTGTGACGATGTCACCGTATGGATCCGGGGAGAAGGGGAAAATACTGTTCTGAACCTTCGAAACCGCCGCTACGAGCAGAAACTGCAGATCCGGAAGATCGATGAAAGAAACGGAAAACTTGTGCCGGCTTCCGGAGTGACTTTCCAGGTGCTGGACGAAAATAAAAATATCCTTTCTGACAGCGAAGGACGAAACTCCTTTCAAACAGCAGAAGACGGCACATGTTCTCTTTCCACGCTGCCGCTTCCGGTGGGACAGTATTACATCCGTGAACTTTCCGCCCCGGCCGGATTCGTTCTGTCCGATGAAATGATCCCGGTTGAGGTAAAAAAGGATGAGGCCTTTATTGGCGTAGGCCCTGACGGGGACATGAAGGCGGTAGACTTTGCCGACCGTCCGGTGGAGGTGACGCTGGAACTGAAAAAGAGTGGAGAGCAGCTTACTTCCGCATCGAAAAAAGATACCGGATACGAGGGCCTTTCCGGCTATGCCTTTACTTACGAAGAAAGAGCCTTGAGCGGTGCTGTTTATGAGCTCTACTGCGAGGAGGATGTCCTGGATTTTTCCAGAGATATTTCTCTTTTCGATCCGAAGGAATATCCGGAGGGAGTGTATTTCCTTTCGGAAGACGGAACGCGTTTCACGCCTTATCAGATGTTCGACATCGACGGAGATGGCGAAAAAGAAACGCCGCTGAAGGAGGGCACCTGGCTTGGGACCTATGAGACGGACGAAGACGGCCGCATTGTGGTCGAAGGACTCTCCCTGGATGCCTCCCGCGGCAAAGCCACATATAAGATGCTGGAAGTTTCGGCACCGGAAGGATTTCTGGTGGACCCGGATCCGGTGGTCTTTACTGTCACGGATGAACGGGAAGACCAGACTGTTACCGTGATCCGGGAAGTGAAGCCGGTAATGGATGAAAGACAGAAAGTGGAACTTTCTTTTGAAAAGAAAGGAAGTGACTGCCGATTTGACCCTGTATCGAAAGAATATATTTCCGAGGAAAAAGCACTTTCCGGCGCCGTGATGGGTATCTATGCGGAAGAAGACATAAGGTCGGCATCCGGCGAGACACTGGTCTTTAAGGACGAGCTTATCGAGGTGGTCGTGTCTGATGAAAAGGGACACTGCCAAAGCGTGGAAGATTATCCTTTCAGCGGAAACTTCTACGTGCAGGAGATCGCGTCCCCCGAAGGATATGTGCGCTCGACGGAAAAGTATCCGTTATCTGCGGCTTCGAAGGAGACATCGGAAAATGTGCCGTCCCGGATCGTTACGCTTTCTGAACCGATCCGAAATGAGAAAGCCAGGGCCTTCCTGGAGATCCGAAAGACGGCTTCGGATACCTCTGCTCCTATGAAAGATGTGGAGTTTGAGATCTATACCGGAGAAGGCGCACTTGTGGAGAAACTGATTACCGATAAGGACGGCAAAGCCACCTCCCGGACCTGTTTCCCTTACGGAGAAAAACTGATCCTGAAAGAAGTAAAGACGGATCCGGACTATGGTCTTTCCCGGGAGATACCGGTTTCTATTTCCCTTAAGCAGACAAGGATCGAGTCGGTTCCGGTTCAGGTCCTTTCGGTAGTAAATTACCGAAAGTCCGAGATCCGGATCGAGAAAACTTGCGGAGATGATATTCGAACGCCTATGAATGGGGTCACTTTCCAGCTGTGGGAAAAGCGGGCCTCCGGTTTCCCGGACAGGCTTTTGGAGGAAAAGAAAACGGATGAAAGAGGCGTGGTTTTCTTTATGGCCGGGGAAGGCGATTACTACGTAAAAGAAACCGACGTGGGATCCTGGACCAGTTTCCGTCTTATGGACGAACCGATCCCGGTCCATTGCGAAAAGGAAGGGCAGCTTCAGTATTTCGAGGTGGCCGATGCGCCGACCGAGACTCTGGCCGAAAAGCGCTCTGCCGGAAATGGAGCGCTTCTTGGTAACTGCGGTATCTCCGTGCGGGACAAAGACGGAACGGTCCGTTCCTTTATCTGGGATGCTTCGCGGAACGGATATCTATACTGCCAGAAAGAAACCGAAAATGCGGTGACTGTACTTTACACCAATAATGATCCCTCGGCTCCGCAGTTCGGAACGGTCAGCATCCTAGGTCTTCCTGCCGGAGACTACGAGATCTTTGAGGTGGAAGCACCGAAAGGGTATAGAAATGACAGTGAAGCCATGCCGGTGACTGTAGGAAACAGCGGAGTTCTGGGCGTGACCAGACTATACGACACCGCGAAGACTTCCGAGACAGACATGATCTTCGGGATCGGATGCTGCACGGCTTTCGGCTCATCGGCGCTGGCGCTTCTGGCACTGGGTGTCCTGGAAATAAGCAAGAGAAGAAAAGGATAAGAAAAGTTTTATCCGGAAATGAGGTGACCGAGGATCAGAAGACGATCTGTTCCGACGCCAACCGGAGTGCAGGTGATGAGGGTGATGCGGCAGGCATCGCCCTCATTTTGCATATAAAAAGACAGCTCGGAGGGATCAATGGTAAGAATGGTATCGACCATGTAGGTATAGGCTCCGCTTTCTGTCTCGATCCGGATCATGTCGTCGATCCCGACTTCTCCCAGACGGTTAAAAAGAGAACCGTATTTCTTCATGCGGTGCCCGAGGATCACAAGATTCCCCGTATATCCGGGAAATGCACCATTCGGGACTTTCCCGGCTCCATACCGGAGTTCCACAGATCCGGCCCCGTCCCACAGGGGAAGAAGACAGTCGATAGAAGGGATCGAAATGACCCCGCAGGAATGAAGCGTATAAGAATCAGACGCCTTTTCCGAAGAAACAGAATTTGCTGAATCGAAGGAAGTCGCTTCCAGAGAAAAAGAAGGAATCTCCTCCCCGGAAGAAGGGCAGACGGCACCGGAGGAAGAAAGATCCATATCCGGCACAGGAAAAAGAAAAGGGAGGTCTCTCCCTACCGGATCTTCGCCGGATACCGGGACCGCATCAGGGTCGACAGTGAAAGTGACGATTTCTCCGGAGCGGATCTTATTGGTCATGTCCTCGATCGTCTGTGCCCGCAGGGCTTCATTCTGTTCTTTCTTCCGATATTTCCAAAGAAGAATTCCACCGGTACCAATAAGCGTCAGAAGCCACAGGCTCAGGATCGTATTTCGAACTTTATGATTTACCACGGAAAGACCCTCCTTCTCTTTCCCTAAAAGCATAGCGGGAGAAAATACTGCAAAACAAGATGATATATGCGTGATTTCAAAAATCCCGCAAGTATTTTTCGGTTGACTTAACAGGGTTGTTGGGAGTAGACTTTACAAGTCTGTAAAAGACAGAAATTTATATATAGGAGGAAATAATGATGTCCGAAGAAACGTACCAAAATGTATTTGATGTGTTGGAGGCACGTGGTTATGTAGCCCAGACGACGCATCGTGAAGAAATCTACAACTTACTTAGCAAGCCGGGTGTCACCTTCTATATTGGCTTTGACCCGACAGCAGACAGCCTGCACGTTGGCCATTTCGTCCAGATGATGGTTATGAGCCACATGCAGAAGGCCGGCCACCGTCCGATCGCCCTGATGGGTGGCGGAACCGGTATGATCGGTGACCCCACAGGAAGATCTGACATGCGCCAGATGCTGACTCCGGAAACCATCAACCACAATGTGGAATGCTTCAAGAAGCAGATGGGCAAGGTCGTCGATTTTTCCGACGGAAAAGCACTGATCGTCAACAACGGCGACTGGCTCCTGCCTTTGAACTATATCGAATTCCTGCGTGACGTCGGTCCGCACTTTTCCGTAAACCGCATGCTGACTTTCGAGTGCTACAAGCAGCGTCTGGAAAGAGGCCTTTCGTTCCTGGAATTCAACTACATGCTGCTGCAGAGCTACGACTTCCTGTACCTCTATCAGAAATACAACTGCCAGCTGGAACTGGGCGGTGACGACCAGTGGTCCAATATCCTTGGCGGCGTAGAACTGATCCGCCGTAAGGAGCAGGGTGAGGCTTTCGGCCTGACATTTACTCTTCTGACCAACAGCGAAGGAAAGAAGATGGGTAAGACCGCAAAGGGCGCAGTATGGCTCGATCCGAATAAGACCACACCTTTCGACTTCTACCAGTACTGGAGAAATGTCGAGGATGCCGATGTCATTAAGTGCTTAAAGCTTCTGACATTCGTATCTCTCGAGGAGATCGAAGAATACAGTAAGCTCACCGACGCCGCCATTAACGAGGCAAAGAAGAGACTTGCTTTCGAAGTGACCAAGATCGTACACGGTGAAGAGACCGCACTGGCTGTGAAGAAGCAGGCAGAGGACCTCTTCGAAAAGGGCGGACGTTCTGATGACATGGCAACAACAGCGATCGCCGCTGACCGCCTTTCCGGTGACGGACTGTCGCTTCTGGATCTTCTTTGTGAGACAAAGCTCACACCTTCCAAGGGGGAGGCAAGAAGAATGATCCAGCAGAAGGGCATCTACCTCAACGACGTGGCAGTGGAAGATGTGTACTACATGCTGACCGAAAAAGACTTCAATAACGGTGAAGCCTTCCTGCGTAAGGGTAAGAAAGTCCATCACAGACTCACGATCGGCTGAGAAAACGGAATATAAGATTTTTCAAAAGGGTGTTTCCGGTAAGTGCGGAAACGCCCTTTTCTTATGGTACAATCAAAAATGAAGACGAATCAGGGAGGCGAAAGGAAATGAAGACATGCCGTTTTTGTATGCATGAACAGGAGTCCGGCGAGTATTGCGAAGCCTGCGGTTCCCCTTTTTCCGCGGATAAACTGGATTTTTCCAACGCATCCATGCCGGATCCGACAGCCGGCGCCTTCCCTGACCCGACCAAGAGCGCATTTCCGGAAGCAAAAGAAAGTGCTGCCACGCCGGAGATTTCGAATGGATCCGTGCCGGAAGTGATGCCTGTCGCTGCTGCGGGCGCGCCATCTATGGATGCGCTGAAGCCGGGAAATGCATCTTCGGAAGAAAAGACGGATAAAAAACAGCCGGAAAAGAATGAAGAGTTTTCCGATGGTACCAAGAAGATCATGTACTCGGCAAGTCAGTATCACGAGACGGTCTACCTGAAAGGAAAAGGAAATCTTCTGAAAAAGGGAAAGACTGATCCGAAGGAATTCTCTCCATATTTGACAGAGAGAGAGGATGCACCGACACAGCAGCAGGGAGCCGGCTGGTGGAACGGAGCGGCACCATCTGCATCGAGTGCCCCGCAATCCGAACCTTCCACGATCCCTACACCTCCCGCGGTAAATGCATATTCTGCTTCGGCATCCGGCGGAAATGCCGCAGTGCCTTCCTGGCTTTATGCATTTTCTATCGTGATGATCGTTTTGGGCGGACTCGGAACGATCTGCCTCTGCGGTGCCGGCTTCATCCCGCTTGTCATGGCACTTATTGCTCTCAGCAAGATCACTTCTGTAAAAAAAGGGAGTTCTGATGATACAGACCACGATCTGAATTCGGCAAAGATCCTTTTGATCATATCTGTGGTGATACTTGTGCTGTGCTCGATCCTTATGATCACGACGGTACTCATTTGAGGCTGGAATCTGCTCCCGACAATACCGGTTTTCCTTGAAAATAGGGCATCTTGTTGATTATAAAACGCATATCGTGTAAAATAAGATTGATATGTGCGGATTTTCGTGCGTATGTGAGTGATGGAAAAATAGAGATGAGGAGAAGGAGTATGAAATCAATGAAAAAGGTTTTGGCTGTGGTTCTTGTTAGTGCGATGGGACTTTCTCTCGCTGCCTGCGGTGGCAAAAAGGCGAAGAAACTCACTGCCAAAGAATTCAAGAAGGCCATGAAGGCAGAAGACTATTCTGTCGAGGAAGGCGATGACGATGACTACGAAGAGTACCTGATCGCTGTTGATGAGGATAAAGAGATCCAGGTCAACTACTATCTGTTCGAAGATTCGGATGCTGCCAAGGATTATTTCGATGAAGGCATTGAAGCCATGGAGGATTGGCAGGATGAGGATGATCTGGATGGTTCCGTAAAAAAGAGCGGATCCAAGTTCGTTGCTGATCTTTCCGGTGAAGATGATGACGGCGATGAGGGCGGTATCTACCTCGTATGTGTACGTTCTGGTGAGATGGTAATTACGGCTACCACATATGAAACAGATAGCAAGACCAAAAAGAAGGTCGATTCGATCATCGATACTCTCTGCTATTAATTTTTGAATGTAACGGTAAGAAAGCAAAAAAGTAAAAGAAGTATAAGGAGAAAAAAGATGAAAGCAACTATGAAAAAAGTACTGGCAACCGTTCTCGTATGCGCAATGGCGCTTCCTCTGGCAGCCTGCGGCAGCAAGGTGAAGAAGATCACTGCAAAGGAATTCAAGAAGACCATGAAGGCAGAGGATTATCGCTGTGTAGATGGCAGCGGCAAGAAGTATAAGGATATGGTCACTGCCACAAGTGAAGAAGGTGACATTCAGGTTATCTACTATCTGTTCAAGGATGCCGATAAGGCCAAAGATGAATTCGATGATGTTTATGACAAGATGAAGGACATGAAGGACGAGGAAGATCTGGACGGCTCCATCAAGAAGAGCGGAAACAAGATCACAGCAAATATCTATGATGATGACGATCACGCGATGTATGTTGTATGCGTCAGAAACGGCGAAATGATCATCAACGCGATGGCCAGAGACAATGATAAGTCTACCGTCAAGGAAGTGGATGAAATCATTAAAAAGCTGGTAGGCTGATCTTAAAGCCCAAGAGGACGAGATGATCTCATCTCCCAAAACAGCATGAGAAGACCGTTCCGGAAGATCCGGGACGGTCTTTTTGACGGAAAAATCGGGATGTTACGGTTTTTTGGCATTTTTTGAAATCCCTGTTGTCAAGAATGGGGATGGGTGCTATACTTAATTGCCCGACAAAGAGGCGTTTCTTTTTGTGCGCCATTTTGCCGAGACTAAATTTTTGAAAGGAGATGTATTGATGCCTACGTTCAACCAACTGGTAAAGTCCGGCAGAACTTCGAAGACATATAAGTCTTCCTCTAAAGCTCTTCAGTCTGGACTGAATACCTTGCGCAAGCAGGAAACAGACGTTTCTTCCCCGCAAAAGCGTGGTGTGTGCACTGTTGTTAAGACCGTAACTCCGAAGAAGCCGAACTCTGCTTTGAGAAAGGTTGCAAGAGTACGTCTGACAAATGGCTACGAAGTAACTGCATATATTCCGGGAATCGGACACAATCTGCAGGAGCACTCCGTTGTATTGATCCGTGGCGGACGTGTTAAGGACCTTCCTGGTGTTCGTTATCACATCGTTCGCGGTACTCTGGATACAGCCGGTGTTGCCAATCGTCAGCAGGGCCGTTCCAAGTACGGTGCGAAGAAGCCGAAGGCCGCTAAGGTAAAGAAGTAATTCTTTATTTCCTGCGGTTGGACAGATTAAGTTGTCAGTACACTGTCTATATAGGGGACATGCTACTGGCGCTGACACGGTCCAAAAAGAACAAGATTTTTACGTGAGTACCTATGGTTTCAGTACTAGACTGAATATCATGAAAAGGAGGGAAGACTAGTGCCAAGAAAAGGCAATGTCCCAGTTAGAGAAGTGCTCCCGGATCCGATGTACAACGATGTTAAGGTCAGTAAGCTGATCAACAACATCATGCTCGACGGAAAGAAGGGTGTTGCACAGAGAATTTGCTACGACGCTTTTGACCTGATCAAAGAGCGCACGGGCAAAGAGCCGATCGAAGTATTTAACGAGGCTCTTGAGAACGTAATGCCTATGTTGGAAGTTAAGGCTAGACGTGTTGGTGGTGCAAACTACCAGGTTCCGATGGAAGTACGTCCGGCCCGTCGTCAGACTCTTGGTCTGCGTTGGCTCGTAAAGTATGCTCGTGAGAGATCTGAGCGTACAATGAGCGATCGTCTGGCTAACGAGCTGATCGATGCATCTAACAGCACAGGCGGTGCATTTAAGAAGAAGGAAGAAATGCACAAGATGGCAGAGGCTAACAGAGCTTTTGCACATTACAGATGGTAAGTTGATGAAGGAGCAAGTGACACGATGAATAAAAGAGAGTATTCACTCGAAAACACAAGAAATATCGGTATCATGGCTCACATCGACGCTGGTAAAACAACGACTACCGAAAGAATTCTGTACTACACGGGTATCAACCGTAAGATGGGTGAGGTTCATGAGGGTGCCGCTACCATGGACTGGATGGTTCAGGAGCAGGAGCGTGGTATCACGATCACCTCTGCTGCTACAACAGCTCCTTGGAAGGGTCACCGTATCAACATCATCGACACCCCCGGTCACGTTGACTTTACTGTAGAAGTAGAGCGTTCCCTGCGTGTTCTCGACGGTGCGGTTACAGTAATGTCCGCCCGTGGTGGTGTTGAGCCCCAGACCGAGACCGTTTGGAGACAGGCTGAGCATTACGGTGTTCCGCGTATGGTATACGTCAATAAGATGGATATCCTGGGTGCGGATTTCTTCCACGTAATCGACATGATCAAAGACCGTCTGAAGAGCAACGCGGTTGCTATTCAGATCCCGATCGGCAAGGAAGACAGCTTTGCAGGTATTATCGACCTGATGACTCTCCGTGCCGAGGTCTACACAAGTGAAGACGGTATGCAGTACGAGGACCGTGAGGTTCCGGAAGATATGGTCGAGTTCGTAAATCAGAAGCGTGAGGAGATGGTGGAAGCCATCGCCGAGACCGATGAAGAGCTCACCATGAAGTTCCTCGAGGGTGAAGAGATCTCCGTTGACGAACTGAAGGCTGCACTCCGTAAGGCGACATGTGCTTGTAAGATGATCCCGGTTATCTGCGGTACTTCTCTTAGAAATAAGGGCGTACAGATGATGCTGGATGCGATCGTTGACTACATGCCGTCCCCGCTGGATATTCCGGCAATCAAGGGTGTTAACCCGGATACTGAAGAAGAAGAAGAGCGTCCGGCTTCGGATGAAGGTCCGTTTGCTGCACTGGCGTTCAAGATCATGACTGACCCGTTCGTTGGTAAGTTGTGCTTCTTCCGTGTTTATTCTGGTGTTCTGGAAGCAGGTTCCTATGTTTCCAATGCGACAAAGGGTAAGAAAGAGCGTATCGGACGTATTCTCCAGATGCACGCTAACGACCGTAAGGAAATCTCCGAAGTATTCTCCGGTGATATCGCGGCTGCAGTTGGTCTGAAGGATACCACAACCGGTGACACGCTCTGTGATGACGATCATCCGATCATCCTCGAGTCCATGGAATTCCCGGAGCCGGTTATCGAAGTTGCTATCGAGCCGAAGTCCAGAGCTTCCCAGGAGAAGATGATCGTGGCTCTTCAGAAGCTTGCTGAAGAAGACCCGACATTCCGTACATTTACAAACCAGGAGACAGGACAAACGATCATTGCCGGTATGGGTGAGCTTCACCTCGACATCATCGTTGACCGTCTCTTCCGTGAGTTCAAGGTTGAAGCGAACGTAGGTGCCCCGCAGGTATCCTATAAGGAAACAATCAGAAAGCCTGTCCGTGCAGAAGGACGTTTCGTACGTCAGTCCGGTGGTCATGGTCAGTATGGTCATTGTATCCTCGAGCTCGAGCCTCAGGAGCCGGGTAAGGGTTACGAATTCGTCAACGCAACCGTTGGTGGTTCTATCCCGAAGGAATTCATCGGCCCGATCGATGCAGGTGTTCAGGAAGCTATGCAGAGCGGTGTACTCGGCGGCTATCCGGTAGTAGACGTTAAGGTAACTGTCGTAGACGGTTCTTACCACGAAGTCGACTCTTCCGAAATGGCCTTTAAGATCGCCGGTTCTATGGGCTTCAAGGAAGGTATGAAGAAGGCAGATCCTGTTCTTCTCGAGCCTATCATGCGTGTTGACGTCGAAGTTCCGGATGATTACATGGGTGACGTTATCGGTGGCCTCAATGCCCGTCGTGGTGTTGTTAAGGGTATCGAAGGACTCAACGGCACACAGAAGATCCAGGCTGAAGTTCCGCTTTCCAACATGTTCGGTTATGCGACAGCTCTCCGTTCTACAACACAGGGTCGTGGTACCTTCGTAATGCAGATCGGTCACTTCGCTGAAACTCCGAAGAACATTATGGAGACAATCCTCAAGAAGTAATTTTTGAGGGAAAACAAGGCTTCTTGTCATTTGCATCTTGCGATTATGAAAAATCATAGTAAAATAGATGTATCTGACGCTCGGAAGCGAAAAAAGAAATTATCAGCAGAATAATGCTGAATAAGGAGGAAATTTTAAATGGCAAAGGCAAAATTTGAAAGAACTAAGCCGCACGTTAACATCGGTACCATTGGTCACGTTGACCACGGCAAGACTTCTCTTACAGCTGCTATCACGAAGGTTCTGTCCTTCCAGGGTAAGGCACAGTATGAGGCTTACGGCGATATCGATAAGGCTCCGGAAGAAAGAGCTCGTGGTATCACGATCAACACAGCTCACGTTGAGTACGAGACAGATGCTCGTCACTACGCTCACGTTGACTGCCCCGGCCATGCCGACTATATCAAGAACATGATCACAGGTGCTGCTCAGATGGACGGTGCTATCCTCGTAGTATCCGCTGCTGATGGCCCGATGCCTCAGACACGTGAGCACATCCTGCTCGCTCGTCAGGTAGGTGTTCCTTACATCGTAGTATTCATGAACAAGTGCGATCAGGTTGACGATGAAGAGCTCCTCGAGCTTGTTGAGATGGACATCCGTGATCTTCTCAACCAGTATGATTTCCCGGGCGACGATACACCGATCATCCGCGGTTCTGCTCTGAAGGCTCTGGAGTCCACATCTACAGATGTTAACGCTCCTGAGTATGCTCCGATCCTTGAGCTCATGAAGGCTGTAGACGAGTTCATCGCTACACCTGCTCGTCCGACAGACCTCCCGTTCCTGATGCCTGTTGAGGACGTATTCACAATCACAGGTCGTGGTACAGTTGCTACCGGCCGTCTCGAGCGTGGTATCATCAAAGTTGGTGACGCTGCTGAGATCGTTGGTCTCCAGGATGAGCCGAAGGGCACAACAATCACTGGTGTTGAGATGTTCCACAAGCTGCTGGATCAGGCTGAGGCTGGTGATAACATCGGTGCTCTCCTCCGTGGTATCGACCGTAAGGAAGTTGAGCGTGGTCAGGTTCTGGCTAAGCCGGGTACAATCACACCTCACACAAAGTTCACAGGTCAAGTTTACGTTCTGACACACGACGAAGGTGGCCGTCATAAGCCTTTCTTCAATGGTTATCGTCCGCAGTTCTACTTCAGAACAACAGACGTTACCGGTGTTGCTCACCTTCCGGAAGGCACAGAAATGTGCATGCCTGGTGACCACGTAACCATCACTGTTGAGCTCATCACTCCTATCGCTATGGAGCAGGGCCTCAAGTTCGCTATCCGTGAGGGTGGCCGTACAGTTGGTGCTGGTACTGTTGCTACAATCATCGAGTAATTCGATCCTAAAGTAGATCAAACAAGCTATTTCAAAGAGCTTCGGGATTCCGATCCCGGAGCTCTTTTCTTTCCAAGGAGAGACAACTGAAGTGATATAATTAGACTGTACGCAGTAAGAGCCTTCAGAACTATTTGGAGTAAAGCATATGGTTGGAGATCAAATACGAAAATATCGTATAAGTCAAGATATAACTCAGATGAAGCTAGCTCAGAAAATGGGGATTTCCAGACAAACACTTAGCAAAATCGAAACAAATAAGCAGCCTGTCACGGAAGACATGATTCATAGAGCGGCCGAAGCATTACATGTGAACTATCATGTTTTAATTGAGTCGGATATGGTTCATAATGGGAAATTTTGGAACGAAACGGTTGATAGAATTTCGCAGGCAACAAAGGCTATTCATGAGAAGACAGCTGAGTTGGGAGAAAGTGACATTGCAATCGATAATGAAAAATATGAGAGAAAAATGCGGATGATTAGAAACAGGCTAATAGTCATTTTCTGCATTTTGTTTTTGGTGGAAATTATATATTTTTTGGTGATTGATATGTGTAATCGGTGATTGGGACAGGAAAATGTGTATTGAAGTACCATCTGTAATTGGTAAGAATATTAGAAGATATAGAATACTCAAGTCAATGACACAGGAGGAACTCGGTGTTGCAATATACTCATGCCGCAGTACAGTATCCTTGTGGGAAAGAGGCGAAAAAGAGCCAAGTGAAGACGAAATTAAGCGAATCGCCCAAGTTCTTGGTATCGATATTTGCGACCTCTTGTCCGAAGAATTATCAGAAAAGAGTGGGAATAATGATGATTGTCCGACGATGATGATAAAAATCGAAGAGTCAATAGGACAAATCGAGGGTGCTCGGCAGGAATCGTCGGAAGCAATAACATATATTATCGATCAACTTCAGCAGGTGACCCAGCGCAATGCTCTGAGAAAAAAGTATCAAAAAGAAATCATATGTGTGATTCTGATAGGAATAAGTATCCTCCTTGCAATTTTTATTCTATATCTGATGCATGTGAATAAACCAGACTCTCGAGGCAACTTAAGAGAAGGTTCACTCGTGATAGAAGTCTCGAGAGAATCACAGTAAATAATCAAACGATTGCTGAAAAAATGCATGATGTAAAGCAAAATTTTACATCATGCATTCGCTCTATGTTACCCCGATAATGTAGACTAAACAAAAACATGATTCGGTAGCATGCTTGTCTAAACTGCTACCGATTTTTGATATTATTTGGTAGAGGTGATAATCGATGAGAAGGCGAGTTGCAACAATTCTTTGTGCTATGTTTCTTTCTTCATTCCTTTCCAGTGCCTGTGGAAAGAAAAAAGATAAAAGAGTGACCAAAGTTACGGAGGCGGCTGCGGTTTACAATAGTTCGTTTTTCTCAATTCCGGAAAAAGAAGGGTATAACGCTTTTCTTTCTAATGTATTTCTGGACAATGAAGATTTTTGTGTAACTGTATTCTATTCAAATCAGAAAGAGGGGCAGAATCACACAGATATATTTACGGTGAATGACAAGGGTGAAATAACTTATACGCTGGAGCTTCCTGGAAATCAATTGCCCGAGACTATTATTTCGGATGAGTATGTATTTCTTGGTGTGCCAAGTAAAGAACTGGTCGGGGAAGATGCTGCGAAGAAAGCAGATTGTGTTGCAGTATTTATCGATAAGAAAACCGGTGAATTGAAAAAAACGG
This sequence comes from Oscillospiraceae bacterium, assembly GCA_902802325.1. Taxonomy (GTDB): domain Bacteria; phylum Bacillota; class Clostridia; order Saccharofermentanales; family Saccharofermentanaceae; genus Scatonaster. The sequence goes on from CADCLV010000010.1 coordinate 48,828, forward strand.
TGAAGCCGGACTTTGAAGCAGAGTCGATATCTCCCGTAGATAATGGGTTTGTCATTATCGGAAACAGAGATCTCGCCCAATATAGTTTGGATGGAACTTGCCTGAAGACTGTACATACGAAGTTCCCTATTGTGAGAAATACAAGGTAGACTTTGAGAATAAAAAATGTGATCAGAAGGTTTCACTTCGAGAAATGAGTCTGTTATCAGCTGTTGTGACAGGAAATCATGTATTTACCAACGAAGGTGAATATAGGATTGACATGACAAATCTGCGCATGCAGGAACTGGTGAATTGGAATAATATTGACATACGTCCTCCAAAGAAAGCCTTGCAGAATAAGCAGTATTTTGCAATGGATGATGATCGTTTTGCTTTGATGTATGAATATGATGAAAGGAATGTGGAACTTTTACTTCTATCACGAGATCCTTCGGAAAAGGCTTCTGAGAAGACGATAATCACAATAGGTGGATGTAGAACCACTCAGGATATTTCATTACAGTGGTTAATATACCAATTTAATACTACGAATAAAGAATATCGCGCTGTAATTGACCGATACGATCGCTTTTTTGGTGGAAACGAGGAAGCGCTTCGCAAGGGCAGGCTGGAGATGGTCCAGTACTTTAATGACGGGAATGCCCCGGATATTTTCTATGGCAGTACGTTTGATTATGAATATATGGGTAGGGCAGGAATGGTCTCGGACCTGAAGCCGTATCTTGACCGGTCTTCAGATACGATCGACTCGCTTACGGAAACTGCGAGAAAACTGATGATCAATGAGGAAGGAAAGTGTTTTCAACTGTTTTCGTCTTACTGGCTGGATGGATACGTAGGCCTGGAAGAGAGTTTTCCAAACGGAAATGAAGTCAGTATTTTTGATGTTCATCAATTGGCTCTTGAAAAGTCGATACCGCCGTACTTAGGTACATACGAAACCGCAGATGATATTGTAAGTGTTGCTCTTATGTATGATTTTCCAAGATTGTGGGGATTATATGATAAACAAAGAGTAATTACGGATGAAGATCTAAATAAATTAGTCGATACGGCTGTGGAGCTACAGAAGCTGATACCTCGAAGAGATGGAGTAGTGTCTGATATTTCGCTGAAAGATCAGTCTGTCTTGCTTCAGTCGGCAGTGATTAAAGATTATTACAGTTTTGCTCGGATCGAAGAGCGGGCCGGTAGCCCAATTGTCTATGTGGGTTTTCCAAGTGTGGATGGTTCAGCACACCCGGCTATTCCAAGTTGCCAGATGGCGATGTCATCTGCTACAAATTATCCGGACAAGTGCTGGGAACTGATGAGTGGCATTTTTTCTGAGGAAATTCAGAAAATAACTTCTATTGACCAGGGTGGTGCCGCCCCAATCAATCAAAAGGTAATGGATATGATTTGCCAGGCTTTGATGAAACCTGACGAGGTCGAGGATGAAGTAATCAAAAGTCTTGTGCAGAATAAGACTCCGGCGAAAAAGGAAATTATAGAATCATATTTAAAGGCGGTATATTCAGCAGATGTCATTTTCATTGAAGATAGACGGCTTCTTTTCTTGATTGAAGATGAAGTCCAGACTTACTACTCGCAGAACCGATCCTATGAACAGATTGCCAAGTCGCTGGAGGAACGGTTGGACTTATTTGCCCAGGAAAACTATGGATAGTATTCCGTTGAATACGTTGCTGCTTCAAAGAACTATGGAGTCTTCCGTAGTTCTTTTTGTATATAATGTGTATGAGATATATTTGCAGGAGAGAATATGGCAGAGGATAGTAAAAGGAAAAGAAAGTTTTCTTTCCCGTCCCTGACGCGGGGCAGAAAGATCGCGCTTCTTATTCTTGCGGTGATGCTGATACTGATCCTTCCGGGGCTGTATAACCGCCTGAAGATCGTGCGCTACAAGGTAGATTCACAGAAGGTAAACACGCCTGTACGGATCGTTCTGGTGACAGATCTTCATTCCTGTAAATATGGAAAAGAAGAGAAGGAATTGATCGAAGCGATCGAAAAAGAAAATCCGGACCTTCTGCTTTTAGGTGGAGATATCTTTGATGATAAGTTATCCAGTGACAATACAGAGGCATTTCTTTCCGGAATCAGCGGGAAATACCCCACCTACTATGTAACCGGAAATCATGAATACTGGTCCAGCAAAGAAGATTTCGAATCTGACCTTCGGATATTGGAAAAGTACGGGATCACACGTCTTCGGGGGGAAGTGAAAGTGCTGGAGATCAATGGCAACAGCATCGCCGTCGCGGGTGTGGATGATCCGGACCTGTGGTATCATGAAGAAGGGGATTTTTATCAGCAGCTGCAGACTGTCACGCAGAATATTCCCCAGGATGCTTTTTCGATTTTACTGACCCACAGGCCGGAACTCTATAAGACTTATCTGGGGCGCGGGTTTGATCTGGTACTGGCAGGCCATGCCCACGGAGGTCAGTGGCGGATCCCGGGAATACTGAACGGATTGTACGCACCGAATCAGGGGATATTCCCGAAATATGCAGGCGGCCGGTATTCGGACGGGGTGACCACAATGATCGTCAGCCGGGGACTGGCAAGAGAATCTACGCTGATCCCGCGAATCTATGACCGTCCGGAACTGGTCGTGATCGAAATCGAATAAGAGGACATGAGGGCTGAGGAACGCGAAAAGAGGGGGATCATGCGTATTCAGTTTGACACAAGAGATAAGAAACCGAAAGTCTGGAATATCCTGGTCCTTTCGTGTCTGACCGTAGTCGCTATCGTTTTGTTGGCGCTGTTTGGTGAAGGAGTGGAGACGGATATCGCCATCGGGTGCATTTCCATCGGATACTTCGCAATCGTGATCGGAATGCTTCTGTCTGCCTGGGTCAAGCAGATCCAGTATAACCCTTACTCTTATAACACCATCTACTATATGGGATTTGCTTTCTTTCTTCTGTCGGTTCTGGTGTCCAGTTCTCTGATGACCATCGATATGATAAGGTTCCCGGAAGAAGCAGAGGCAGTGACATTGCTTCCTGCCCTGCAGAGGTCGGCCCGGAACTATCTTCTGATCTCTTTTCCGTTTATTCTGGTATTTTCCATCGCTTTATTTGTCTCCAATGTGTCTTTGATCCGCCATGAAGGAAAGCGTGTCGTAAATGTCCTGGGAATCATTCTGTCCTTCGTGCTATTGGGAGGAGAAGCCGTGATCTACTTTATGGGAAGAATGATTGAGGAAGAGCATTTTCTGACGTTCTTTACGATGGCGGTAAGCCTGATGGCGGCGGTATATCTGTATTTCGAAAGTATGCTTCTGGGTTCGATCATTGCCAATATCGTGGCAGTCCGCTATGAGCCGGATCCGGACAAGGACTATCTGATCATACTCGGCTGCGGACTTCGAAAAGACGGGACACCGACGCCTCTTTTGAAAGGCCGTATCGACCGGGCACTTCGTTTCCGCCAAAAACAGCTGGATGAAACGGGAAAGGATCTGATCTTTGTCACATCCGGCGGGAAAGGCCCGGATGAGGTCATTTCAGAAAGTGCGTCCATGAAGCAGTATCTTCTGGAGCAGGGGATACCGGAAGATCATATCATCGAAGAGGATCAGTCAACGGATACCCATGAGAATATGCGATTTTCAAAGGAGAAGATCCTGAAAGCAGGAGAAATGGGAAAAGTCGCGTTTGCCACCACGAATTATCACGTATTCCGAAGCGGCCTTTGCGCAAGAAGAGTCAAGATGCGCGCGGTCGGCATGGGAGCAAAGACAAAGTGGTATTTCTGGCCGAATGCGGCGGTCAGAGAGTTTGTCGGGCTCCTGACGGAGCATAGGCTGAAGCAGGGACTGATATTCGGAGGACTGATCGGGATCTATGTGATCCTTGCGCTCCTTTCCCATTACATGTGACCGGAAAGAGGAGAGGGGGAATCTGTCCCTTCTTTTCGAATTCTCGAAGATATCTGAGAATTCTTTTGGCACGAAGGGAAACTTCCGCAAAAAAGTGGTATTTTTTCGTAAAAACGTGTAGAAAATCTAAAGACTTATCCATGAAAATGGTATATACTATACGAGTGGAACTTTGGGTTGCCACTAAAAATGTCGGTATGACCCTTTCATAAGGGTCCGAAAAATACCAAAAAATCTAGAGAAAAGAGAGAAGAATTATGGCACAGGTAGATTTGACCAAGTACGGCATTACAGGTACAACAGAGATCGTCTACAATCCTTCTTACGAGCTGCTCTTCGAAGAAGAGACCAAGGCTGGTCTGGAAGGCTATGAAGTAGGCAAGGTAACGGAGCTGGATACAGTTAACGTTATGACAGGTATTTACACCGGTCGTTCTCCGAAAGATAAGTACATCGTAATGGATGAGAACTCTAAGAACACCGTTTGGTGGACATCTGATGAGTACAAGAACGACAACCACCCGATGAGTGAAGACACATGGGCTGTTGTTAAGGATATCGCTAAGAAAGAACTCTGCAACAAGAGACTTTTCGTAGTTGATGCTTTCTGCGGTGCTAATGCTGATACAAGAATGGCTGTTCGTTTCATCGTTGAGGTTGCTTGGCAGGCTCACTTTGTTAAGAACATGTTCATCCAGCCGACAGAGGCCGAGCTGGCTTCCTTCAAGCCGGATTTCGTAGTTTACAACGCTTCCAAGGCGAAGGTGGAGAATTTCAAGGAACTGGGCCTCAATTCTGAGACCTGCGTTGCTTTCAACATCACATCCCGTGAGCAGGTTATCATCAACACATGGTACGGCGGTGAGATGAAGAAGGGTATGTTCTCCATGATGAACTATTACCTGCCGCTGAAGGGCATCGCTTCCATGCACTGCTCTGCTAACTGCGATATGGAAGGTAAGCACACAGCAATCTTCTTCGGTCTTTCCGGTACTGGTAAGACAACACTTTCTACTGACCCGAAGCGTCGTCTCATTGGTGATGATGAGCACGGTTGGGATGACAACGGTGTATTTAACTTCGAAGGCGGCTGCTATGCTAAGGTTATCGGCCTGGATAAGGAATCCGAGCCGGATATCTACAACGCCATCAAGAGAAACGCTCTCCTCGAGAACGTAACTGTTGCTGATGACGGTAAGATCGACTTCAACGATAAGTCCGTTACTGAGAATACTCGTGTTTCTTACCCGATCAATCATATCAACAATATCGCTGCAGAAGTGAACAAGGTTTCTTCCGGCCCGGCTGCTGAGAACGTAATCTTCCTTTCTGCTGATGCTTTCGGTGTTCTGCCGCCGGTTTCCATCCTGACTCCGGAACAGACAAAGTACTACTTCCTCAGTGGTTTCACAGCTAAGCTGGCCGGTACTGAGCGTGGTATCACCGAGCCGACTCCGACATTCTCTGCTTGCTTCGGTCAGGCATTCCTCGAGCTGCACCCGACAAAGTACGCTGAGGAACTGGTAAAGAAGATGGAGAAGAACGGTGCGAAGGCATTCCTCGTTAACACAGGCTGGAATGGTACCGGTAAGAGAATCACCATCAAGGATACACGTGGAATCATCGACGCGATCCTCAATGGCGACATCCTCAAGGCTCCGACAAAGAAGATCCCGATGTTCAATTTCGAAGTACCGACCGAGCTCCCGGGCGTAGATTCCGGTATCCTCGATCCGCGTGACACCTATGCTGATGCTTCCGTATGGGAAGAGAAGGCGAAGGATCTCGCCGGCCGTTTCATTAAGAACTTCGCGAAATACGAAGGCAACGATGCCGGTAAGGCTCTCGTTGAGGCTGGCCCGAAGCTCTAATGCTTCCTGATCAGGTCTGATCTAAATAATTCCGATCCCGATGTGAGGTTTTCCCCGCATCGGGATCGTTTTTTTCTGAACCGGGAATGAGCCTGTTTCCCATAGGATAAATAAACTTTTCGTAATCGGTTTCGAGATATTCGTTTCAGGTATTTTTTGAATATCAATATTATGATATTATAAATATTATCTTGAAGTGGAGCGTGTACTCGTATGAAAGAAAGAACACCATTAGTAACACATATTTTTACAGCCGATCCTTCCGCACATGTTTTTAACGGAAAGATCTATGTTTATCCGTCCCACGATATCCCGCATGACGGCGAGGATAACGACGATGGCGACGAGTATAGAATGGAAGACTACCATATCCTTTCGCTGGATAATCTGGATGCAGATTGCGTCGATAACGGCGAAGCGCTGCACATGAAAAATGTTCCGTGGGTCAGCAAGCAGATGTGGGCTCCGGACTGTGCATTTAAGAACGGAAAGTATTATCTGTATTTCCCGGCCCGTGACAAGGACGGAATCTTCCGTATCGGTGTAGCCGTATCTGACAAGCCGGAAGGACCGTTTACTCCGGAAGACAACTATATTCAGGGTACTTACAGTATCGACCCGGCTGTGCTGGTAGATGATGACGGACGTGCCTACATGTACTATGGCGGCCTCTGGGGCGGTCAGCTGGAAATGTGGCAGACAGGTAAGTTCGATGAAAAGACACCGCGTCCGGTTGGAAAAGACAAGGCTCTGGGACCGATGTTCGCAGAACTGAATGAGGATATGAAGACTCTCAAGACCGAGCCGAAGCATCTGGAGATCCTGGATGAGAACGGCGAGCCCCTGAAGGCAGAAGACGAAGACCGCCGTTATTTCGAAGGTCCGTGGATGCATAAGTATAATGGCCTTTACTACCTCTCCTATTCGACAGGTACGACCCATTATCTCGTATATGCCACATCCAAGAACCCGGATGGTCCGTTTACCTATCGCGGACGCATCATGGAGCCGGTTATCGGCTGGACGACCCACCACTCCATCGTGGAGTATCAGGGCAAGTGGTATCTGTTCTATCATGACTGCGAACTCAGTAACGGCATCAACCATCGCCGCTGCGTAAAGTATACTGAACTGAAGTATAACGAGGATGGTACGATCCAGACCATTAAGCCGTACGAGAAGTAATCTTGACGATATCTATCTTCTGGAAATGGACCTGGATCTGAAATAATACGGTCACAAGAAGAAAAAAGATCCCCGGAAAGTGCTTTTGCATAGGATATATGCAAGACATTCCCGGGGATTTTTGTGTCTTCTATTTCTTCTCTGCCTGCCCCTTTAAAAGCTTGTCCTGAAGCTTAAGGATAATGACGGCCAGTTCTTCCGCGTTGCGGATATTCCGAAGAAGGATCTTCTTTCCGTTATAGGGATGAATAATCAGATGAGCATAGTGGAAGACTTTGGTGCCGATGGTGGCGCGGATCTCCACATCCTTGATCTCATCCAGAGAAATCTCGATCCTTCTATGGGAGGGAAGAAAGCCATATACCTGCCCGTAGAGACGGTACTTGGTTACAAAGACCAAAGTGCTGATACGGGCGATCAGTGCGGTGGAAAATCCCAGAAAGGCAATGACCCAGAAGCCGAATGAAAGCAGGCTGATCAGGCGTCCGATGCGGGAAGAATAATCCGTAAAAAGATAGAGAAAGCCCATGCAGCTGGAGATGATCAGATCCGCTAATACCGGCACCAGAGAGGAACGAAGGTAAAAGAGAATGGAGGTATCTTTCCCGTTTGGTTTTTCGATCGGTTCAAAGCGCATGGGATCACTGTCCTCCGGAAGTGGAAGGGGTGCGGATCTGATTCCAGAGCTCGTTATATTTCTTCTCATATTCCTCGGACGTGTAGTACACTTCCAAAGTGGAGAGAGTGTCGATGGTCGGATAGAAGCGGGGATCTCCGGAGATCTTCTTGTCCAGCATTTCTTTGGCTGCGATATTCGGTGTCGAGTAACCGACGGATTCGCAGCTGATCAGAGCGATATTCGGGTCATACATGAAATTGATAAAGTCGTGGGCGCCTTCCACATTCCGGGCATTGGTCGGGATGCACATCATGTCCACAGACCAGTTGCTGCCTTCAGGAAGGAGAAAACGAAGATCCATATATGCACTCCGGTTCTGTTCCTTGATCCGGTCGCAAAGCACTTTATAATCGCCGGACCAGCCGACTGCCGCCACAAGATCACCATAGAAGATCATGTTCTTGATGGCATCGACACCAAAAATCGGAGAGAGCCGGCTCTTCTGGTCAAGAAGAAGCTGGCGGGCTTTTGAAAGTTCCTGGGGATCGAGGGAGTTGACGCTGTAACCGTAATAATTCAGTGCGACACCGAGGGTCTCCCGCATACTGTCGTACATGCCGATCTTTCTTTTATAACGCTCGTCGAAAAGCACTCCCCAGATCACTTCCGGATCGGTGGTATCTTCAGGAAGGTCGACGCGGTTGGCATCGTAAATGAGACCTACAGTGCAGTAAAGGTAGGGAATGCCATACGAAAGCATGACGTCGGAAATTTCCGGATCCTGGGTATATTGGACATTCTCGAAGAGAGGATCCATATAGGTGGTCACGTTGGGAAGTTTTTCCCAGTCGAGTTTTCTGAGCCTGCCTTCCCGGATCAGGCGCCCCACCATGTATTCCGAGGGGACGATCACATCGTAGGAGTTATCCAGATTCGGATACATGGCTTCGTTATTCTCGAAAGTACGGTAGACCAGCTTATACTTGGGATAGGCTTTTTCAAATTTTGCGATGATCTCTTCTTCGAAGTACTCGCCCCAGTTATATACGACCAGTTCTTTTCGGGAATCGCAGCCGGTGGACAAAATAAGGGAAGCCGTCATGAGGACGGATACAAAAAATGCCGCGATCTTCCGAAGAAGTGTACTTTTTCTTTTCATCTTTAGTTCTTCGAAAAACTCCGAAGTCCCCTTCCTTTTCCTTATCATGGCAAGAGAAATCCTTTTCTCCGATGCCATGCTTTTCCGAAAACATAATAGCAGAAATAGGGAAAATAATCATCTTCCGCGAAAGGCACATTCGGACTGACAGCCCGAAATTTCTTGCTTTTTCCGCAGGAAGGGGGTATTCTATTGAGTGCTTTATATATGTATTAGAAGAGTAATGAGGTTGTGACAGAAATGAGCGAAGAAGAGAAGCAGGGCAGAAACCTGGTCCGGGAAGCGAAGCGTATCGTAGTGAAAGTGGGGACTTCCACGATCACCTACGAGAATGGACGTATGAATATGCGCAATATGGATCGTCTGGCCCGTGCCATTGCCGATCTGATGAACTCCGGCCGTGAGGTCGTGCTGGTTACATCCGGTGCGATCGGTGTCGGTGTCGGATGTCTGGATCTTCCGGAGCGTCCTCGCGAAATGCGTGACAAGCAGGCTGTCGCTGCGGTGGGCCAGTGCGAGCTGATGAATGTTTACAGCCGCTGCTTTGCCGAGTATTCCCGTGTTGTGGCGCAGATCCTTCTGACCAAAGACGGAATCGATGACCCCATTACGAGAAGTAATATTTCCAATACCATGGAGTCCCTTCTGGAAAAGGGGATCCTGCCTGTTGTTAATGAAAACGATACCGTATCTACAGCTGAGATCCCTCATGCCGGAACATTCGGAGATAATGACACATTGTCCGCACTGGTTGCCCGTGTGGTCAACGCGGATCTTCTGATCATCCTTTCGGATATCGATGCCGTATATGATTCCAATCCCCGTGAAAATCCGGATGCCAAGCGCATTTCTGTAGTCACGGAAGTGGACGATGCCCTGATCTCCGGTGCCGGCGGAGCCGGTTCTGCCTTAGGTACAGGCGGCATGCAGACGAAGATTCTGGCGATGAATATGCTGATGCAGCACGGAATCGCCGGCGTGATCGCGGAGGGATCCCAGTCCCAGATCCTGGAGGATATCCTGGAGGGAGAAGACATCGGAACCCTGTTTGTTCCGACAGCCGGCAAGTGAATTTCTGCCAATTGTGAAGAAAATGTGTGCAAATATGGCATGGATTTCACTTCTCTTACGAAAGCGTTTACAGAAATAGCGTATATTTCCAAATCCAGATAGGTATAATAGAATCAGAAGCGGATGAGAGACCGGTTCTAGCGCAGCTGATGTGAGATCTGATTGTTGAGTTTGTTTGTTATAGATCTTAGCTGAGCACCAACTTACATTGCTGATCATAATAGTTCCGGGCTGTCATTTAAAAATGGCAGCTTTTTTTTGCCCGGATTTTCTTCTTTTGAAAAAATGCGTGAATTTGTGAACAGAATAAAGAAATGAGCCGCAGGGGGGATCTTCCCGTGCGGCTCATTTTTTCGTTCATACTTTTTTCATTTCCGAAAAGAAACTTCTCTTTCGGAAAAACCGGGGATCACTTCTTGATCAGTTTTCCCAGCCAGGTGGAAAGCATCAGATATGCCCAGGCAGCTTCAAACGGAATATCGTAAAGCGGCTTGATCTTCGCTGCCAGGATCGCTTTCGTGGAAGCAGACGGTACCAGCGTACTGTCGATCGGCGCGACAAAGATCTGCTTCTCATAACGGGCACAAGCATTTTTCAGATACAAAATGGAGAAGGGATTCTCCTCGGAAAGTGTATTGACGGTGCCGTCGTGATGAAGGCGCTGCAGTACATATTTATAATCAGACCGGGCGATGCTGTAGTTGGCGTAATTGACGCATACCGGAGCATCGATCGTCAGGATCGTATCTTCCTTCGGAAGAGTCATAAGCTTACTTAATGCACGAAGATTCTTCATGGCATTGGGGCACTCTGCCGGAGCTTCCACATCTTCTGCCGGAGTAAACTTCTTTCCGGAGATCTTACCTGCCACGCGGTTCTTGTAGCTGGCATAGTCGTCAGTTTTTCTATTCGGACTCATGAGATATGCGGCATAGTGGACGTAGATCTTTCCGTCAGCGGCTTTGCCGACTACATAGACACCTTTTTCCACTTCCATGGCCAGAGTATGGGCAGCCTTAAGATTCACTACCGCATCGGTATCCGGCTCTGTCGGGGCGATCTTGCTTCCGAAGAATACGATCGGGATCTCATAACCCGACAAAAGAAGATCTGCCAGCTGGGCGGTATAGGCCATGGTGTTGGTGCCGTGGGCGATGAGTACACAGCCGTAATCGCCGGAATCCAGTGCTTTTTTAATGGAATCGAAAAGAACTTTATACATCGGCGGAGTGAAGTTTTCGGAACAGACATCGACCGGCTCGATAATGGTGAAATCTTTCCCGAATTTTCCGGCGGCATCCAGTACCGCATAAGGAGCGGTACCCAGTTCCAGCGCTTTCTTCGAAAGACGGGTGGAAATGCTTCCGCCTGTAAATACCATCAGGACCTTCTTACTATCTGCCATGTGTCAACCCTCCTCAAATAGGACAAAATGAGAAGAGTTCGAAAGGAGCTTTCCCCCGACCGATACGTCTTCTCCCCGATACGATCATTATATCGCTAAAAATCTATAATTTCTCTGATATAATACACAAGAAAGATAAAAGAAATAGTGAGGAAATGTTAACATGCGGTTAATTAGTTGGAATGTGAACGGAATCCGTGCCGTGGCGAAGAAGGGCTTTCTGGAGACAGTGGAAAATCTTCAGCCGGAGATCCTCTGTATTCAGGAGACGAAAGCATCGGTGGACCAGCTCGATGACAGTCTTATTCATATCCCCGGCTATCACAGTTACTTTTCCTCGGCAGAAAGAAAAGGCTACTCCGGTACCGCGGTCTATACCAAAAGAGAACCGGTCAGTGTTTCTTACGGGCTGGGGACAGATGAATTCGATCACGAGGGACGGACTATTGAACTGGACTTTGGGGATTTCATTCTCTATAACATCTATTTTCCCAACGGCGGGCAAGGCCCGGAGCGAGTGGATTTCAAGCTGCGATTCTACGACTGCTTTCTGGATAAGGTGAAAAAACAGATGGCGGAAGGGCGTATGGTACTGGTGTGCGGAGATGTGAATACCGCCCATAAAGAGATCGATCTGTCGAATCCGAAGGCCAATAGTAAGATCTCGGGTTTCCTGCCGGAAGAGCGGGTCTACATGGATCATTTTGCCGAAGCCGGGCTTGTGGATTCCTTCCGCATGCTGTATCCGGATGCAACAGAAAAGTATACCTGGTGGTCATATAAGACCTTTGCCAGAGATCGGAATGTGGGCTGGCGTATCGACTATTTCTTTGTCGACCGGGCGCATAAAGATAAGATCACGGAATCCGAGATGCTTTCCGACGTCATGGGCTCGGATCACTGTCCGATCTATATCGACCTTGCGTGACAAAATACATAGTGAATCGTCTATCTGTGTGTGTTATAATGCCACTGTTATGTAGAATCCGTGCGCCGGGATCTGCCCTGTCTGACGATATGGGGCCTTCGGCGGCACACGACTGAGAGGAAAAAAGAAATGAAAAAGACAAAGATCGTAGCCGTTCTGACGGCGCTGATGGTTATGACTTCCATCCTGGGAACAGCCTGCAGCAAGAAGGATGAATCTTCTTCGGCAAGCAGTACGCTTTCTTCCGACACAGGTGTCAGCCTTTCCATAGACCCGAATGTCACAGGCGGCAATACCAATGCTTCCGGTGCACCCGGAGATAGCAGCATGCCGGCTTATGTGAAGATGACTTTCGAAGATAACTACGACCAGGCGGCGATCAAAGAAATGAGCAAGGTCGTGACGATCCACGGTATGCAGTTTACCGGACTGGAGTACAATTACTATTTTGCCAATGAGTACACCCAGCTGATGTCCATGACCATGAATCCTTCCGGCGGATATAATATCCCGATGACTGATTCCGGATTCCTGGATATGGAAGGCCAGCTGACCGAGGATAAGAAGACCAAAGACTATCTGCGGGAACTGGTGGTTTCTGATCTTCAGGGCGAAGTTTTCCTTCTGGAATATGCCAAGGAGAATAATCTGAAACTGGATGATACAGTCATTGCCAAGATCGACGATACTCTTAAATCTGCCAACGAAAGTGCCCAGCAGTACGGTATCACATTCGATGAGTATCTGCAGTCTTACTACGGACCGGAAGCGACCGAGCAGGGCATGCGCGAGATCCTTCAGCGATACGAGCTGGTGACTCTGGCCATGAAGACTTACGTGGACAACTACAAGTTCGAAGAGGGCGAGGATACGCTTCCGAAGGTGTATCACGTACTCTTCCCGACAGTGGATCTTTCTGCTTATCCGTATCCGGAGCTCTCTGAAGAAGAACAGGAAGCGGCAAAGAAGAGGGCAGAAGAATTCAAGGCATCTGTCACGAGTCTGGACGATATGAAGACCAAAGGTGATGAGAAGACTGCTTCCGGTGAGGCGGCGGAGGCTTCCGAGTATACGGTTTCCATCGGTGAGATGGTTCCGGAGTTCGAGGCATGGTGCTATGCCAAGCATGAGCCGGGTGATGTAGACATCGTGAAGACCCAATACGGCTACCATGTTATGTACTACATTGAAGCTGTTCCTGCAGATGACAGCCAGAAGCAGCGTATCGCTTACGGTAAGCTTCAGGCGGCACTGGATGAGTCCATCGAAAGCGGCGAATACGACGCGGTATTTGCCAACTAAAAAAGTTTTTTGCCGAAGTGAAAGCAGGTATTGACTTCCGGATAAGGCAGTCTTATAATCCTACCGTAACTTCGGGGCGGGGTGTGATTCCCCACCGGCGGTGATGCTTTCTAAAACAGAGAGATAAGCCCGCGAGCAGAATGCAGAACCGGTGTGAATCCGGTGCCGACGGTATAGTCCGGATGGAAGAAGATTCGATAGCTGACCTAAGACGGAATACCGTACTTGGCAGCATAGGAAGATTTTTCATGAAGCGGTACCCCGAAAAGGGGACCGCTTTTTTGCTGCTTTCGAAGATTTTGTGGCAAGCCGGCCAGAAAGTATGAGGTAAGAAAAATGGCAGTACAAGAAGAAAAAGCAATGAAACAGACAAGAAAAGCAATGAACTATCGGGTCGCACTTTTGGGCATGATGACCGCATTGGCCGAAGTGCTGATGATGCTGGAGATCCCGCTCCCTTTGATGCCGGGCTTCCTGAAATATGATTTTTCCGATATCCCGGCGCTTTTTGCCGGATTTGCCATCGCTCCCTGGGCCGGAATCGTGGTGGAGTTTCTGAAGAATCTGATCCATATGCCTTTTACCAACACCCAGTATATCGGTGAAGTGGCCAACTTCATCTCCGGAAGTGTTTTTGTATTCGTAGGTGCATTTGTATACTCCAAAAAGAGAGATAAGAACGGAGTGATCCTTTCTCTTGCACTGGGTACCATCGCTTTGGCGATCGCCACCTCTTTCGTCAACTACTTCTTCAGCCTGCCGCTTTATGAGTCGGTGATGGGATTCCCGACAGTTGCCGTGATCGGCATGTGCGACAAGGCCAATGTGCTTTGCACCATCGACAGTAAGCTGGACGTGATATTGATGACCTTCGTTCCTTTCAATCTCTTTAAGGGCATTTCCATTTCCATCGCGACGTTCATGGCCTACATTCCGCTTCACCAGTTCCTCGCAAAAAAGGAAGAAAAGTAATTGTCAAAAAGTGCAACGCATTTTTCATTTCTCTCGTCTTATTTACAGAGTTGCTTATGAGGCAGGCAAAACTGTAGAATGAATTCGGGTCCTGCCGGATGACGGATCCGGCCAATAAGGAGAAATACGAAATGAAAAAGAGTATACAGATCATGGCCTTATTTCTTTCCGCTTCGATGCTTTTTGGCGGATGCGGGAAAAAGGACGGGTCTTCGAAGAAAAAGTCTTCGAATAAGAACGAGACATCTGAAAAGAATGAATCCGGAAAGATTCAGGCGGATATGGAGAGACAGTATCCGGAGACACGTCTTCCGGCCACTCCTCTTGAGACGGAGATCAAGAATATTCCGGATGCAGCCTGTGAGATCTCGGAAGTAACGATCTCCGAGGTGGTCCAGGATGACTTCGAACATGTGGAGATCCATGAAGGTCCGTACTATGCCGGAAAAGATCTGAAAGTAAAACTGAATCTCTCTTCCTCTACAGGAAAGAGTGAATTCACTGCTTATCTGTTCCCGTCCGGAGCAAACTATAAATACGATCTGGAAGAAGCACTGGTTTCCCCGGTAGACTTTATCGCTGTGGAGAATTCCAAATCTGCAGAATGTCAGGTCCATATTCCCTGCGATTTTTCCGGCGGCGCGGATCTGCTCATTACAAACGGGGATGAGGTATGTGTTTTCGCACCGATGTATGTGCACCCGGAAGAGAGGATCGGAGATGTTCAGGTGGACAAACCGGTCATCTATCTGTATCCGCAGGAAGATATGGAAGTGTACGTTACACTGGATCTGGATGGTGAACTCCGTTGCACCTATCCCCGCTACGGACATGGCGAAAAGAGCGATATGGCAGGCATTTCCAGCTACAGCGTAGGCGGTCATACATGGACGGTCACGCCGACATTCAACGATCTTTTACCGGGACTTGAAATGGCGAAAAACTGTGAGGCCATATTCTGGAGCGGAGAGACCATTAAGCCAAATCCGTACCGCATGTATCAGTGGGCAGGCGTGGCAGGTCTTCCGGACTATAACGCAGATGAAGAAGAGGGCTGGCATGTCATTGCGCATCCGGATGGTTCCATGACCAATCTGGCAGATGGACGAAACTATGACTACCTGTTCTGGGAAGGAACCATGGGTCCGGAACTTGCAGATTTTTCGAATGCTGAATGTGTAGCCGGCAAAGACACTGTCGCTTTCCTGGAGAAATACCTGACTGCGGCAGGACTTAACGATAGCGAGATCGACGATTTTATTTCCTACTGGCTTCCGCAGATGGAAGGCAATGCCTATAACCTGATCGCTTTCCCTACCGAGATCTATTCGGAGAAGGCGAGACTGAACGTATATCCCCAGCCTGACAGCGAGCTTCGGATCTTTATGGTATTCCAGGCGCTGGATGAACCGACGGATTCGGCGATGACAATGCCGGAACCTTTCGAGAGAAAAGGCTTTACTGTTGTCGAGTGGGGCGGATGCGAGATCAAATAAGTACAAATTTCCCGATTTGCGTCATGTGAGGAGAAGTGAAAGAGGGCGGTTCCCGTAAGGAGACCGCCCTCTTTCTTTTGACTTTTGAAATTTTAATTACTTCTTCAGAAGGCTTCCGAAGATACCGCGGATCAGGGAAGAACCGATCTGACGGCCGGCTGCAGTGGTCGCCGAGTTGACGATCTTCGTAACCGGACTGTTCTTTCTGGCACGCTCTTTTTCAGCCTTTTCTCTGGCTTCACGGCGCTCCTGCTCCTTGCGTTCTCTTTCTTCCGCTCTGGCCTGACGCTCAGCTTCACGGCGCTCACGGTCTTCCTGACGCTCTCTTTCTCTCTGCTCACGGATCTCGGCGGCACGCTCTTTTTCTTCGATGCGGCGTTCACGGTCTTCCTGACGGTCCGCTTCTCTCTGCTCGCGGATCTCGGCGGCACGATCCTTCTCGGCCTGCTTTTCTGCGGCCAGACGCTCTTTTTCAGCCTGCTTTTCTTCCTCGATGGCAGCTTTCTCTTCCGCAGCTTCGGAGGTGGCAGCATTGGACTGATCGTACTTGGCCATCAGGATCTCATAGGCGGATTCCGGATCTACCGGGAGACGGTATTTCTCATAGATCGGATTCGAGGAAGTGATCTCCTGGATCTTTTCAAATCCGGCAGGCCCGATAAAGCTCTGCGGCGGCAGGATGAAAGCACGCTCTACGACACCCGGAGTACCCTTTGCATCAAGCAGGGAAACAAGGGCTTCACCAACGGCCAGCTCGGAAAGAGCAGCTTCGGTATCGAATTCCGGATTGGCGCGGAAAGACTCGGCGGCGGCGCGCAGCTTCTTCTGCTCGGCCGGAGTATAGGCGCGGAGGGCATGCTGGATACGGTTCTGGAGCTGGGCCAGGATGGTATCCGGAATGTCGCTGGGGCTCTGGGAGATGAAGTAGATGCCAACACCCTTGGAACGGATGAGACGGACGATCTGGTCGATCTTTTCGATCAGGAACGCCGGTGCATCGTTAAAGAGCAGGTGGGCTTCATCGAAGAAGAAGACCATCTTCGGCTTATCAAGATCGCCGACTTCCGGCAGATTCTCGTAAAGCTCGCTCATGAGCCACAGAAGGAATGTCGAATAAAGAAGCGGCTTGCTGAAAAGCTCGGTGGCATTGAGCACATTGATCATGCCGCGGCCGTCACTTCCGGTCTTAAAGAAGTCCAGAACGTCAAAGGCCGGCTCGGAGAAGAAAGCGTCGGCGCCTTCATCAGAAAGAAGAGCCAGATTTCTCTGGATCGCTCCGACAGTTGCCTTGGCGATGTTGCCGTAGGTCAGCTTATAGTCATCGGCGTGGTCACCGATATAGGTCAGAAGAAGACGAAGATCCTTCAGATCCAGAAGCAGCAAGCCCTGATCATCGGCGATACGGAAGACCATGGAAAGGACAGCGCGCTGCACATCAGTCAGCCCCAGCATTCTGCCCAGAAGGATCGGGCCCAGCTCGGAGATGGTGGTACGCATGGGAACGCCCATGGTGCCGAATACATCGTAGAAGGTGGTGGGGTATGCCTTATATTCAAAGTTCTCTATGCCGAACTTGGCGATGCGCTCTTCCATGTTCTCGTTGCTCTGGCCGGCTGCGCAGATACCGGACATATCGCCCTTTACATCAGCCAGGAATACAGGAACACCCATATCCGAGAAACTCTCTGCCAGAACTTTCAGTGTAACGGATTTACCGGTACCGGTTGCACCGGCGATGAGACCGTGACGATTTGCCTTCGAGGGTTCGATGAAGCACTTGTTCGTGGTGCCGCCGACCCAGATCTTATTATCGTATAGCATAGTAGAACCTCCTGCTCGAAAAGATAGAAATACTATCTCTATTTTCGCAAAGAGAAAGGAGAATCGCAAGGAGATTTTAGGTCAATTTGCCCAAGAAATGAAAAAGTTCTGTAACGGTTTACATCCTTTCTTCTTCGTATAATGGAAAGTGGAAATTTAGAATCGGGGAGGAATCTTTTCCATGACGGAATACATCCTTTTGGCCATGACTTTATCTGCGGGCATACTCCTGTGTTTTTACGGGTACAAAATGTTCCGGCTTTCCATGGCCCTGGCCGGTTTTTATGTCGGCACCCAGCTGGGAAATCTTCTTTATGGCCTCTTTTCTGAGCATATCGGTGATTCCTTTGGAGGAAATGCGGAAAAAATCATTCCCATTGCCGTGGCTGTGATCTTGGCGCTGCTTTCTTATGCCATATATAAGCGTGCGCTGTTTTTCCTGACGTTGTTTTTTACCACTTTCGCCATCATGAAGGTGTTTGTCGTATATCTCATTAAGACGGAAGAAAATCTGGATATCCTTGTTAAGTTTTCGCCGGAGACGGTAGAGAAACTGAAAAACAGTGGCACCGGGGCAGAAAAACTTCTGACTGATGCTGAAGTCGGAAATATCCTTACCCAGATCCAGGGTCAGGCGGGCTGGCAAAAGCTCCTTTTTATCCTGATCTTTTCTCTGGCATTGGGAATCCTGGCCGGAGTTCTCATCATGCTCATTCAGGAGCCGGCGGTAAAGATCGCCACATCCGTGATCGGTGCCGATGCGATCCGTATCGCGCTGGTGGATGGAATGGGAAAACTCCTTCTGATCAAGGGACTTCCGTCCGGAATCGTGAAACTTCTGGAACAGGGGAAAGATAACGTCTGGGTGGCTTTTTTCATATGGGCCGTGTTTATCGGACTCGGAAGCGCGGTGCAGCTGCGGGAGCGGGATGGCTGAAAACTTTTCGGGACGAAAGAGAGAAGAGTGCATTTGCCGGCGAAAAATGCAACAGATCCTTTTGGCGCTTCGTCTAATTAGCAGAAAGCCAATCAGGAGGAATGATTTATGAATACCTCAGATAAGAATACATATAACGCGCCATCGTACCCGACGCTTGCTCAGGTACGTGCCATACAAAAGCATTCCCGTCTTCCGAAGATCATGGCTGCCACAGCTATTGTTGCTTCCATGGGCCTTTTGGCCGGATGCGGAGAAAGTACGGGAAATAACAGCGCGAAGAAACTTTTCAAAAAAGAACTGAAAAAATCAAAAGATATCTTGGGGACAGAGGACTACACTTTGGCCGGAGAAATAGAGGTTATCGACCCGACTGAGGATACGGATTGGCATATGGACGGCGATGTGGCGGCTCCGGATCCGACTGATGATACAGATTGGGCCCTGGGCGGCGATGAGCCTGCCACGGATCCGACTGATGATACCGAGTGGGTCACGGAAGGCGAAGCAGTTCCGCCGGATATGACTGATGCGACAGACGATTTTGCGGTGATCACGGATACAACGGATATGACGGCCGAATACCGGATCGAAGGAGGCGTTCCTTGCGAGATCCCCGAAGGATAAGAGGAGACATGACATGAAACGGCTGACTTTGGTGATGACCCATCAGTGCAATTTCCGCTGCCGGTACTGTGTGCAGAAACATGAAGATGTGCATATGTCCCGGGAAACGGCATTTCATGCGGTGGACCTTCTGGCAGAACAGATCCGGCGTGAAAAGAACCTTCCCAGGCCCAAAGTACAGATCTCTTTTTACGGCGGAGAGCCGCTTCTTGCGGAAGAACTCATCAAAGAAGTCATCTCCTATGCGGAAGAAAAACTTCTTCCGGATCTGGCGGAAGAGATGCGTTTTGAGATCACCACCAACGGTCTTCTCTTAAAAGATGAATTTCTGCCTTATGCGAAAAAACATAAGATCATGCTGGCGTTGTCCCATGATGGACTGGGTCAGGATTTCGGAAGGATCGACAGAGAAGGAAAGCCGACGAAAGAACGGGTGGATGAGGTTCTAAAGAGGATGCTTTCGTATTTCCCCAAAACAGTGATCATGATGACACTTCACCCGGAGATGGTTTCTTCTTTGGCGGAATCGATCAAATTCTTCCGTGATTCCGGCGTGGACTGTGTAAATCTGACGCTGGCCCATGGTGCGAAAGTGCACTGGACAGAAGAGCATCAGGCAGAACTTATTTCCCAGATGGAGACCCTCGCCCGATACTATGTGGAGTGGAATAAAGGCGACAGACGCTTCCGTTTCGCTCCCTTTGATGTGAAGATCAGAAACTACATTCTAGGAAAAAATTCGGACGACAGAATGTGCCACTTTATGGGCGATAAGCTGATGGTGGATGTGGACGGACGTTTCTTCCCCTGTAATCACTTTATCGGAAATGAAGAGTTCCTGATCGGAAATGTAGCCGATGGCCCGGATATGGATAAGATCCAAAGCCTGGACCGGCAGCGTGTGGAGCCGGAAACATGCCGGGACTGCGGATATAAAGACCGGTGCCGTCATCTTTGCGCCTGCGCTAACCATGGACATACCGGAAGCATGTGCCAGGTCTCCCGCCTCCAATGTGAATATGAAAAGAACGTGATCCGCCTGGCTGACCAGGCGGCCCAGAAGCTGATGAAGCCGGACAATACGTGTTTCCTTCAGAGGATGTACAAAGACTGACAAAGTTTGTTGACAGGTCGTTGCCGACTTCACCAGAAAGAGAAGAAGAAAGCACTGGAAAATCATTGATTTGCCAGTGCTTTTTCTTGTGCCTTATACGCGCGCGCGTGATATAATGCAAAATTGTGCGAAAGGACCGTGGGGGATCACGGTCATGTGTAAGAGAGAGGGAATCATAAATGAACAATATGCTCATGAGTCTGGCACTGATGTTTCTGATCGGATTCTTCATCAGTGGTATTTTCAAGAAACTGCATATCCCGTCGCTTCTGGGATTGATCGTTACCGGTATCATTCTCGGTCCGGAGGTGCTGAACCTTCTGGATCCGAAGATCCTCAATATCTCCTCGGAGCTCCGTGAAATCGCGCTGATCGTTATTTTGTTCCGCGCAGGTCTCAGTCTGGACTTAAGCGACATGAAGAAGATCGGCCGTCCGGCGATCATGCTGTGCTTTGTTCCGGCGACATTTGAGATCGTCGGCGCTATTGTTCTGGGTCCTGTCTGCCTGGGTCTGTCCCGCGTTGATTCTGCTATCGTCGGCGCCATGCTGGGTGCCGCTTCTCCTGCGATCATCGTGCCGAAGATGCTGTGGCTCATGGAAGAAGGCTACGGTGTGGATAAGCACATCCCACAGCTCATCATGGCCGGCGCATCTGCAGATGATATCTACGCGATCGTTATGTTTACCGCCTTCATCGGTATGAGTAAGGGCGAGGGTATTTCCGCATGGACCATTGTTTCCATTCCGCTTTCCATCGTGACCGGTCTGGGTGTGGGCATCGTATTCGGTATTGTCATGGCGCAGCTCTTTAAGCTGATCCATCTGCGTGACACCGTGAAGATCCTTCTTCTTTTCGGCATCTCCTTCCTCTTTGTGGGATGCGAGACCTTCATTTCGAAATATGTTCCGTTCTCCGGACTTCTGGCCGTTATGGCACTGGGCGGCACGATCCTGAACCGCCGTGCTACCGTGGCAAAGAGACTGTCGGCCAAGATCGCAAAGATCTGGGTCGGCGCCGAGCTTCTGCTCTTTATCATGCTGGGTTCGGCTGTAGAGATCAAAGCTCTGCTGTCTGCCGGTATCGGTTCCGTTCTTCTGATCCTGGGCGCTCTGGTATTCCGTTCCATCGGTGTTATCGTCAGCCTCCTGGGTTCCGGACTGAGCCTTCAGGAGATCTTCTATTGTGATGTGGCCTACTTCCCGAAAGCCACTGTACAGGCAGCCGTCGGTGCGATCCCGCTGGCAGAAGGCCTGGCTTGTGGTATGATGGTTCTGACTACCGCCGTTCTTTCCATTCTGATCACGGCGCCGCTTGGTGCGATCCTTATGGATGTGACGGTGAAAAAGTGGCTCACCAGGACGAAGAATCCGAGGGAGCTTTCCAGCCGCAACCCCGGTCTGGTTCCGCCGCCGGAAGAACGGGGAGCCGGTTAACAGAGAATATACGGATAAAAGTTTGTCTGTTATCGAAACAGGCATAGAGAAATAGGAGGCCACGCATGGAAGTTGCATTAGGTTTTGGTAAAGAGAAGATCCCTGTACAGGTACCGGACAGTCAGGTAATGGCTGTACTGACTCCCAATGAGGCAGAGATCGGTCTGACCGGAAGTGAAGAAGTGTACCGTTCCATGAAAGAGCCCATCGGCCTTCCGCCGCTTCGTGAAGTGGTAAAAAAAGGCGAGACCGTGGCCATCATCACCTCGGACATTACCCGTCCGATCCCAAGCTACAAAGTACTTCCTGCTGTGCTGGATGAGCTTTCCGCCGCAGGTATCCCGGATTCCGACATTACCATCGTTTTTGCCCTCGGTTCCCATGGAGGTCACACCGAAGAGCGCATGCGCTACATGGTAGGCGATGCTGTCTATGACCGGATCCGCTGCATTGATTCCGATGTAAATGATGCTGTTCATGTCGGCACCACATCCCGCGGCACTCCGGTTGATATCTTCCGCCCTGTCGTAGAGGCCGACCGTAGAATTTGCCTGGGAAATATCGAATACCATTACTTCGCCGGTTATTCCGGAGGCTATAAAGCCATCATGCCGGGCGTTTCCACATGGGATGCCATTCAGGCCAACCACAGTGCCATGGTAGAACCTGCTGCCTGCGCCGGTCATCTGGAAGGCAACCCGGTCCGTGAGGACATTGAGGAAGCCGGAAAGATCCTGGGTGTGGATTACATCGTAAATGTTGTTCTGGACGCGAAAAAGGAAATCATCCGAAGCTTCGCCGGAGATCCGATCCTGGCTCACCGTGAAGGCTGCAAGTTCCTGGATTCTTTCTATAAGGTCAGCATCCCCGAGCAGGCGGACATCGTTGTGGTTTCCGCAGGTGGATTTCCCAAAGATATCAATATGTATCAGGCTCAAAAAGCACTGGATAACGCCAAGCATGCAGTCAAGGACGGCGGCATCATCGTATGGATCGCATCCTGCAAAGAGGGCCTTGGCGAGAAGCATTTCGAGCAGTGGCTGACAGGTCATGAGAAGAGCTCGGACATGATCACCCACATTAAGACCGACTTCGTCTTAGGCGGACATAAAGCCGCAGCGATCGCAATGGTGCTCGAGCGCGCCCGCATTTTCTTCGTATCGGATCTCCCGCATGATTTTGTAAAGAAAGTATTCCTGGAGCCGTATTCGGATATTCAGGCAGCCATCGATGCGGCGATTGAAGAAAAGGGAAAAGATGCCAAGATCGTCGTTATGCCTTACGGCGGTTCGACGCTCCCGAAAGTAGAGGCGTAAGCTTCTTTCCGACCAGCGTAATAAGCGGTCCCGGAAAAGGGGCCGTTTTTATGTTTAGAGCAGGAAACTTAATCCTGCCAGTGCACCGTAAGCAATGAGCGTAACTATGACAGCGGCCATACATACGCCGATGATCGCTGCCAGGATGCCTTTTTTGAAAGGAACTTCACACACGGCGGCGATGCCGCTTCCGGTCCAGGCACCGGTGCCCGGAAGAGATAAAACCGACCAGTGTCCAGAAGGCGGTATTTCCGGCCTTGGCCACTTTCTTGGCAAATTTATTTTCACAGAAATCCACGATCTTTTTAAGCTTGGGATACTTACGCATCCAGTCGAAGACCTTCTTTACGAAAAGCAGGATAAACGGAACCGGAAGGAGATTGCCGACGATCGCCAACGGCAGAGCAACATACCACGGGATCCCGACTGCTGCGGCATAGGGAATGCTTCCGCGAAGTTCCACCACCGGGATCATCGAGATCAAAAACATGTAGATCGTCTTGCTGAGCATGATGTCTTTTCCTTCTTTCTTTTATCCACGGCAAATGCACTGCCGCTGGGCTGCAAACGGCTATTAGGATACCACGTTTACCGGCTTGTCGGCAAGATAGGCGGAAAGATTTGCTGCCGCCACGTCCATGAGACGGATGCGGGTGTCTTTCGGAGCCCAGGCGATATGCGGGGTCAGGTAGGTATTCGGTGCGGATAGCAGAGGATTCTCTTCGGAAATGGGCTCCACACTTACCACATCGGCGCCGAGAGCAGAGATTTTTCCGCTCTTCAGAGCTTGCGCCACTGCTTTTTCATCGAGGACAGGTCCGCGTGAAGTGTTGATCAGGATCACGCCGTCCTTCATTTTCGAAATCACTTCCTGATTCACAAGTCCCTTCGTATCTGCTGTCAGCGGGCAATGAAAAGAGACCACATCGGACCTGGAAAAGAGAGTGGAAGGATCGACGAATTCCACCTGCGGATCGGCTTTTCGCATTTCTTCTGTCACCTCGGAACGGCGGCAGGCCAGAACATTCATGCCCAGGGAAGAGGCAATTTTGGAAACCCGTGAGGCGATCTTTCCGAAACCGAAAAGGCCCAGTGTTTTTCCCCAGAGCTCCGTAAGCGTGCCGTCCCAGAAACAGAAATCTCTTCCTTTCGACCAGACTCCCTGATGGACCAGATCACTATGGTGACCCACCTTCGAAGCAATTTCCAAAAGCAGGGCAATGGTCATCTGGGCGGTGGCAAAGGTGGCATATTCCGGAATGTTCGTCACGGTGATCCCGTGTTCATGACAGTAGTCCACATCCACCACGTTAAATCCGGTGGAAAGACATCCGATATAGCGCAGATCCGGAAGTTTCTCCAGTACTTCCCGGGGAAAGCAGGTCTTATTCGTAAGGCATATGGAAACCCCTTCCAGCCGCGAAAAGATCTCTTCCGGTCTGGTGTATTCATAGACCACGAGTTCTCCGAGTCTCTCAAAAGGAGCCCAGGAAATATCTCCCGGGCTCAAAGTGTATCCATCTAATACAACGATCTTCATGTGTTCAGAACAACGGATCAGCCGTTGTTTTTCTCCTTGATGTATTTATCGATAGAAGAAGCGGC
This sequence comes from Oscillospiraceae bacterium, assembly GCA_902802325.1. Lineage (GTDB taxonomy): Bacteria > Bacillota > Clostridia > Saccharofermentanales > Saccharofermentanaceae > Scatonaster. The sequence goes on from CADCLV010000010.1 coordinate 73,590, forward strand.
CGTCTTTCCTGCGCCCATGGCGAGGATAACGGTGGCGGCTCCGGTTACGGCGTCTCCGCCGGCAAACACACCCGGACGGGAAGTGGCCATCTCCGCGTCAGCCACAAGACATCCGCGGGCATTGGCATCCAGACCGGAAGTGGTGCTGCGGATCAGCGGGTTCGGAGAAGTACCGATGGACATGACCACGGTATCGACTTCGATCTCATGCTCCGATCCGGAGATGGCGATGGGTTTTCTTCTTCCGGAAGCATCCGGCTCGCCAAGTTCCATCGAGATGACTTCAATAGCGCGGACTTCACCGTTTTCTGAACCCAGGATGCGGGTCGGATTATTCAGGCACTTAAACTCGATGCCCTCTTCCTTGGCATGGTGGACTTCTTCGGCACGTGCCGGCATTTCCTCTTCGGAACGGCGGTACACGATATACACTTTCTCGGCGCCCAGACGCTTGGCAGTACGGGCGGCATCCATGGCCACGTTTCCGCCGCCGACAACGGCTACGGCTTTACTGTGGCGGATCGGCGTGTCGTACTTATCACTATAGGCCTTCATGAGATTGACACGGGTCAGATATTCATTTGCGGAATATACGCCGATCAGGGATTCGCCTTCGATATTCATGAAGGAAGGAAGACCTGCACCGGAGCCGATGAAGATGGCCTCATATCCTTCGGCGAAAAGCTCGTCTACGGTAAGGGTCTTACCGATAACGAAATTGGTGCGCATTTCTACGCCCAGAGATTCCAGGCGGTCCACTTCTTTCTGCACGATGGCCTTCGGGAGACGGAACTCCGGAATACCATATACCAGTACGCCGCCGGCTTTATGAAAAGCTTCGAAGATGGTGACGGAATACCCAAGCCGAGCCAGGTCTCCAGCACAGGTCAGACCCGACGGACCGGAACCGATCACGGCTACGCGGTGACCGTTCTTTTCGATCTTGACTTCTTCATCTTTGGCATGCGCCATATGGTAATCGGCGACGAAACGCTCGAGACGGCCGATACCCACACTCTCGCCTTTGGCACCGCGGACACATTTACTTTCACACTGGCTCTCCTGGGTGCAGACACGTCCGCATACAGCCGGAAGACAGTTGGTCGCCGTAATGATCTTATAGGCTTCTTCGAAATTCCCCTGGGCGACCTGAGCGATAAAATCCGGGATACGGACATTGACCGGGCAGCCGCTGACGCAGGGACGGTTCTTACAATTCAAACAACGGGTAGCTTCCTCGCGGGCCATCTCTTCGGTATAGCCCAGAGCGACTTCCTGAAAATTCTTGATCCGCTCTTCCGGCTTCTGCTCCGGCATCGGGATTTTGGTCTGGGAAAGATTCGCCATAGTTTATTCCTCCTTCGCCGCATCGCCCATTTTCAGGATACGGCACTCGTGATTCGCACTTTCCCGTTCCTGGGCTTTATAGTAGGCATTTCTACGCATGAGCTCATCGAAATCCACTTCGTGGCCGTCAAAGTCCGGACCGTCTACACAGGCGAAACGGATCTTGCCGCCGACGGTGACACGGCAGCCGCCGCACATTCCGGTTCCATCGATCATGATGGGGTTTAAGCTGACCAGGGTCTTGATGCCGTAAGGACGGGTGACCTCGGAAAGAAACTTCATCATAGGAAGCGGGCCGATAGCGATGACCAGATCGTATTTATTTCCTTCGTCGATCAGAGCCTGAAGCTTATTGGTGACAAAGCCCTTTTCGCCATAGGAACCGTCGTCGGTGGTGACATAGAGATTATCACTGACGGCACGCATCTCGTCTTCCAGGATCACGATGTCTTTGTTACGGAATCCGGCGATCATATCCACATGCGCGCCGGCCTCATGCAGTGCTTTTGCCGACGGATAGGCAATGGCACAGCCTACACCGCCGCCGACGACACATACATTCTTATAGCCCTCGATCTCGGTTGCATTTCCCAAAGGACCGACGAAATCCAGGATCTCGTCTCCTTCATTTAACTGGGAAAGAGCCTTTGTCGAAGAACCGACGGCCTGAAAAATAATGGTGACCGTGCCTTTCTCCGCATCATGGTCGGCGATGGTCAGCGGGACACGCTCGCCATACTGATCGATACGGAAAATGATAAACTGGCCGGCTTTGGCCTTGGCTGCGATATACGGCGCCTGCACTTCCATGAGTGTAACGGCCTCGTTCAGCTGTCGCTTGGCAACGATCTTATACATACTTTCCTACCCTTCTGAGATGCTTTTGCATCCGCTTCTGATGCGGAAAACACCTTGATTTCAGCAGTGCATCTCAAATGAAAATCACTTCCTTCATTAAATACCACAGCGAAATGAAAATCAATATTATTCTCCGAATCGAGAAAAAGAATGGCGGAAATAGTCAAAAAATGCTAGACTATTTTTGACTATTTCTGTTATCGATGCAGGAGGGGTGCATGCTTCGAGTTAACAAAGTGACCAAGCGGTTTGGCAAGAAGGTCGCCAATGAAAATGTTTCGCTGTCTCTGAATCCCGGGGAGATCGGAATCCTTCTGGGTCCGAATGGTGCTGGAAAATCTACGGCAATCAAGTGCATCCTGGGCCTTCTCCGGTTTGAAGGAGAGGTCACCATCGGCGGACATCCTGCCCAGTCGGCGGAAGCCAAGGCCCTTTTGGGATATGTACCTGAATTCCCCTGTCTTTATGAAATGCTGACTGTCAAAGAGCATTTTGAGTTTATTATCCGTGCATATAATCTGAACCGGCAGAAAGCCACGAACCTGGTGGCGGATCTGATGGACCGTTTCCGTCTTACGGATATGATGGACACACTTTGCAAAGACCTTTCTAAAGGTATGCAGCAGAAAGTTTCCATTATCTGCGCGCTTTTGCCGCAGCCGAAACTGCTTCTTCTGGACGAACCGATGCTGGGACTGGATCCGCATGCGATCAAGGAACTGCGGCTTCTTGTAACGGAACTTGCTGAAGAGGGTGTCGCCATATTGATCTCCACCCACATGATCGCGACCGTAGAGGGCATCTGGGAGAAGGCCTACATCATGAATAAAGGCCACGTTATCTCCTGCCATAGAAAGAATGAGATGGTCGGCGTCTGGGCGGATTCCCTGGAACGTATCTTCTTTGCGGAAACCGAGTCTTACGATCCGTCCTGGCAGATGCATTCAGAACCGATCTACATGGAAGAGCAGGCGCCTTCCGGAAAGAACCAGAAGAATACCGGAAACAAAAAGCAGAATGCATCGAAAGCCAAGGCCGGTTCTCCGGCTCAGCCTTCTCATGGGGCGAATACTCCCCAGCCGCATTCTGAAGCCCACGCTGTGACGCGTCCGAAGACACAGAAGAAAAAGTCGAAGAAGAAAAAGTAACGGAAGTGCGCTATGGGAGCCTGCTGGTATATTGTCAGAAAACAATGGAAGAATATCCTGAAGGAGAAGATCAAGCGCCCGCATTTCTGGCTGTGGGTCCTGGTGATCTGCGCCTATTTCGCACTGTATATTTATCAGGAGATCTCCCATACCGGCATTACAGACGTGATCGACGATCCGCTTCCGGTTTATAAGGGCGGAGTGACGCTGGTCTTTCTTTTTACTGCTTTTCTTGGTTTGGGAGTGGGATTAAAAAGAGGCAATACATTTTTCCGCCCCTGCGATGTGACCCATCTGTTTGTATCTCCGATCCATGCGGACAAGATCCTGCTTTACGGATTATTCCGAAAATGCGTGGGTGTATTTTTAGCCACACTTCTTCTTTTATCTCAGCTTACGAATCTGCGTTTTTATTTCGGGCTGGGATGGAAACAGCTTTTGCTTCTGATGTGTGCCTGGCTGATGCTGTCGATATCTCTGACGGTTTTGTCGCTGGGAGTATATTCCGTAACGGCCACCCATCCCTGGATCCGGAAACTGGTCCTGTTTTTCTTATATGCGCTCAGTTCCATGATCATTATAGGGATCGTGATGTCTCTATGGAAAAGCGGAAAGCCGGTAACGGCACTGCTTTCTTTCTTTAATAAACCTTATCTCCGTATCGTTCCGCTGGGCGGATGGGCGTCCGGCTTCCTGGTCTGTGCAATGGAAGGGGAATATTACCAGGCGGCGGTCTACGCCGGTCTTCTGGTGCTTTTGCCGCTGATCGGACTGGTGCTGGTATATCAGGACCGCTCTGCCTACTATGAAGATGTACTGACTTCCATCGGCCATACATATGGAAATGTGGAAGAAGAACGGACGGCAACCACGGCAGATGTGAGAAAGCGGAACACAAAGAGAGGAAGTTCCCGTCTGGTTGGAAAGAAGTCCGGTGAGGTGGCGCTGATGCAGCGGCAGCTGACCGAGCAGAAGAGGAGTCTGATATTGATCCTGGATAAGAATTCTCTGGGACTGATTTCTTTTTCCGTAATTGTCGGCGCGATCCTCCATTCTCTGATGAGAAAGGGCATGTATCCGGTGATCATGCAGATCATCGGACTTGCGGTCCTTTGCTATGCGATGCTGTTTGCGATCCCCATGGGACGTTTCGTGGAAGAACTGAAAAAGCCATTTATTTTCCTGATGCCCGGTACACCGGTACGGAAACTTTTCTATGCTTCTTCGGCATCTGTGGCGAAAGCTTTCCTGGAAGGGCTTCTGTCCATGATGATCATTACTTTCTTTGCAAACCTTAATCCTCTTTTCATCCTTTGCGGTACCGCCTTTTATACTTCTGCGGCGCTTCTTTTCTGTGCCGCATACCTGGCATCGATCCGGGTCATCGGGCTTACGAACTCCAAGTATTCCCATACGGTCCTTTCTTTTGCGATCTTGTCGGCCGTATTCCTTTTTGAGATCTCTGTAGGCGTCCGATTAGGTACACGTCTTTATGCTGTTTCCGAATTCATGTTCCCGCTGGTCTTTGTTGTTATGGCGGCGTTTAATACACTCTTTTCACTCGTATTCTTTTATAGTGCCCGAAGCATCCTTCAGTACCGCGACTGATCTTGCGTTTCGTGCGTGATTTTTTTGATGCATCAAAATCCGGAAAGTGACGAACTAGTAACCTAGTACACGGAAGTATTGCGTATAATTAGTATCAGGTAGCTGGGTCATTTGGAGAACCAGGTAAGTGGAACACAATGGAGGAATAGGGAATGAAAAGATACATACGTCCGCTGATCGCGGGAATTATGGCAGTGTCGATGGTACTGCCCCTTTGCGCATGTAAGAAAAAGAGCGGTAAGAAAACTCAAAAAGTCTCAGAAAACGATCCGTATTTCAATGTGGAAGAGCATGAGATCAAGCTGGATCTGGATACGGATAAGAAGGTCGAGTACCAGAGCCTGAACAATCCGAAGATCATCGGCAATTCGATCGTGGCATCCTATAATATCAACTATGAGGTGCCGAAAGAATTGATGGCAGAAATGGAAAGTCTGTATTCCAATATAAACAGTATGCCAAGCCAGGAGGAAGTCGATGCGATCAGTGAAAAGATGAGGGCCTATTATGTTACCGGTCTTGCTTTTTTTAATTTGCAGGGCGAACTGGTTTCCAAGATCGATACGGAGCAGAGTGATAGCATTATGCAGCTCAAGGATGACGGGAATGGTAACATTCTGGTTTTCCTGCAGCGGTATGACATGTATGATCCTATGGCCGAGACAAAAGATATTCTGGTTACCTATTCTCCGGAAGGAGAAAAGATCGGAGAGATGGAGGTAGCGATCGACCGTAGTGGTGGTGACTATTTCTGGGTTGAGAATATGGAGGTCATGAAAGACGGACAGATCCTCCTGATCTCGTATGATAAGATGGTCCTCATTGATAAACAGGGAAATCAGGTGGGAGAGATCGCTATGGAAGGCGACGGCGGTGGAAAGGTGATCTCTGTCGGAGATGATTATTATCTTTCCAGCTACTCCTACGAGTCGGATCATGGCGAGTCATATCTCCAGAAGATCAGTTTAAATCCTTTTAAACTCGAGGAGGAAAAGAAAAAATCGAAGTTTCAATACTGGAATTCAAGCAGCAATTCCAACGGAAAGTTCTATATGCTCGGCAGCAACGGTATTATGGTAATGGATCCGCTTTCCGATAAAGCGGAAGAATATATGAATTGGGATAGTACAGATGTAAACTACGCCAACCTCATGAATAACTCCAGTTTCGAAGTTGTTTCTGATGACGAAGTGCTTTTTGTCTGGGAAAAATGGTATCAAGAGGAAAACGGAGATTGGGTAACCAGTACATATGTAGATCGCTTTACCAGAGCAGATAAGAATCCGAATGCCGGCAAGACATATATTGAGATGGGGACTTTCGGCATGCCTAACTCGGACTTCATAGATTACGTAGTGGAATATAACAAGACAGAAGGCAACAAGGCCAGAATGCGGCTCTATGACTATTCGGAAGGGATCGACTATAGTGATGGCGGTGACAAGGCTCTGGCAGAAATGTCGGATAAGGTCTATCTGGATCTTCTGGGCGGATCCGGTCCGGACATTCTTTTGAACTTCTCCGGATTCAGTCAGTTTAATAGCGAAGAAGTACTGGTCGATCTGAATACCTATATTGATGGCAGTAACGGATTGAACAGAGATGAGTATTTCGATAACATTTTCCGCGCTTTTGAAACGAAAGGCAAAATGTTCCAGATCCCGATCTGTGTAGATATTCAGGGACTTCTGGGTAATAAAGACATGATCGGTGAAAGAACCGGCTGGACCTATTCCGAGTTTACTCAGATCGTGGAAGGTCTTCCTGAAGATGTGTCTGTATTTGAAGACATGCTCCATGAAACGCTTCTGGAAAAACTTCTTTCCCATGCGATGGGAAATCTGATCGACTATGCCAAAAAAGAAGTCTATTTTGACGGTGATGAATTTAAACAGATCCTGCAGATCGCTAAGAAATACGGCGTAGATAAGCTTCCCGAAGAAATGGGTGAGGTTTCTACATATGAGGTCTATGGCGACGGTATGATGGAACCGATGGGTTCGGGAAACACACCTCAAGATAGAATGAATGAGGGTATGCTGGCACTGATGAACACATATGTGTATGACATCCGCATGTATGCCGAGAATACTTCGATCTGTAACGGAAAATGCATCTATGTCGGTATGCCCTCTCCGGATGGCACAGGCGTTTCTGCCGCACCGATGATGACTCTTGCGATCTCTGCTGCCTCGAATAATAAGGAAGAAGCATGGGATTTCATCTGCCGCCTCTATGATGAGGAATCTCAGTATAAGTACACCCGTTCTATGAACTCCGTTGCGCTTAACCGGAAGGCCTTTGACCGGATCAATGAAGATGTGATCAAGGAATGCGAACAACAGCGTAAGGACTATGAAGAGTATGCGGCGCAGTATGGTGAAGACGAGATGTGGAGAAACAGTATCCCGGAAATCACCGATGAGCATAAGGAAGGATTTAAGAAACTGGTAGAGAGTATCAGCACGATCACAGCCTCGGATATGGCTGTAGTCAGTATCATTAAGGAAGAAGCAGCTGCTTATTTCTCCGGCCAGCAGGATATCGATACGGTCTGCAAAAACATTCAGAACCGTACGGCAAATATCGTCCGGGAAAGATAAAAAATCCCTTTCCCGGGAAACGAAAAAATACTGTAACAAATGTTTTTTGAAAGAAATGTCAGGAATGACATTTCTTTCATTTTTATAGGAAAAACTCTCCCTATAATAAAACCGAAACGAGAACGTTGGAGGTAATTACTTATGAAGAAAATCGTCAGGAGTGTTTTGGCATTGACGCTGACCACGGCCATGATCTTTTCTGCTTCTGGATGTAAAAAGAAGTCCGGAAAGAACGGTTCAGGATCGGGCAATTCGTCATCGTCTGATGCTTACCAGAGAGAAGTAAAGGAAGATGATCCGTACTTCGAGGTGTCCGAGGCGAAAGTAGAATTGAAAGTGGCAGCAGACCCGAATAAGAAAGTTCAGTACCAGAATATCTGGGATCCGGTTTTTGTCGGAGACAATCTGTTCTTCACGTATTCAGTCGAATATGAAATGCCGCAGGATCTTATGGCGGAAATGGAAAAGCTCTATTCCTCAGATGTCATCGATGAAGAAAAGTATACGGAATTGATGGATAAGATGAGTGAGTACCATAGAAGTGGTGCGATGCTTCTGGATCCGAACGGAAATGTCATCAAAGAGATGGAAGGAAGCGGGGAGCAGAATATTATTTCCGCATGCGCGGCTTCGGATGGAAATATCTATATTATTTCTACCGGTACTCCTGATCCGGGAACGTGCCTGGGTGCATTGGTGATGACCCGGATGGACAGTAAAGGAGAAAATGCGGAGACGATAAATCTGGATCCGGATATTCAGGATGTCTGGGATGCAAGAATTATTCCGCTGGAAGACGGAAGTCTTCTTATGCCGTCATGGGGATCGATCTACAAGATCAGTAAGGATGGTAAGCTCCTTGGCAATAAGGCGATCGAGGATTTTTCCGGACGAGTCCTGAAGTGTGATGGAAAGTATTATGTTCTCCAGATCAAGTATAATGAGCAGACCTATGAAGAGAAAATAACGGTTCAGGAACTCAATGTTTCGGATCTTTCTTTGGCAGGAAAACCGATCGATGCTTCATATGCAGTGGAGATGGCGATGCAGGGAGACGACGGTCTTTACATTGTTGGCCAGGACGGTATCCAGAAGTACAACCTGTTAGACGGTACGACGGAGATGATCCTGAATTGGAATAGTACAGATGTAAACCCGAACAATTTAAGCACGAATGTCTGCCATATCAAGTCTGATGATGAGATCTTCATGTGGAAGAGTAAGTACACTGTGAATGATAAGTGGGAAACAGAGTCTGTCGAAAATGCCATCGTAAAACTGTCCCGTTGTGAAAAGAATCCGCATGCCGGAAAGACGATCATCAACCTGGGTACGATGCAGTATATTGATGATAAGATCCAGGAATATATTCTCGAGTACAACAAGGATCCGAATAATAAGTCGCGTATCTATACCCGCTGCTACATGGACTACATGAGTGTGACTGACTCTGAGAAAAGTGAGGCGGAAGCGTGTGACAAGGTCTATCTGGATATGCTTTCCGGTGATGGCCCGGATATCCTTTTGAACTTTTCAAAGTATAGTCAGTTCTATACGGAAGACGTGCTTTTGGATCTGAATAAAATGATCGATGGAGAAAACGGTTTTAATCGGGACGAGTATTTTGATAACGTACTGCGTGCATTCGAATATAACGGGAAGCTTTTCAGTATCCCGGTGTCTGTGATGATTACCGGATATCTGGCCAATGCGGACGTGGTCGGCAATCGTGAGAACTGGACATATGATGATTTCCTTGAGGTGACTTCACAGCTTCCGGACAAGATGTCTGTATTTATAGATACAGGCTGTGAGTCTGTTCTGAGAGAACTTCTGAGTGTTTCCGGCTCTGCCTTTGTCGACTACGAAAAGAAAGAGACCTATTTTGATGGAGAGGATTTCAAGAAAATCCTGGAGATCGCAAAAAAATATGGTGATCCGAATATCCATCCCAATGCCCCGGGAATGGAAATGGAATATCATGATCCGGAAGATATGCTTGAGAATGATCTTTTGATGATGACAAATGCATCGCTCTTTGGTCTTGATGAATATGCCCGTCTGATGAATATGCGGGGCGGAAAAGTTAAACTGATCGGTGTACCTTCTGTAAATGGTGGCGGACTGACCGGATATAGCCGTACGGATCTGGCGATTTCGGCAACATCTTCCCATCAGCAGGAAGCATGGGATTTTATCCGATTCCTGTTCACTGAAGAGCAACAGTTGAATTTCTCGAAGGACTCTTCCGGTATGCCGCTGTCCCGCCTGGCTTTTTCTAAAAAAATGGATCAGGAATATGAGAGTTTCCAGAACTATAAGAAGGAACTGGAGGGAGAAATGTCTTCTGATTCCTCTCCTGCATATTGCTATGGCGAGGTCAACTATGATGTGACGCCGGAAATGAAGGAAGAGATGGTCAAACTTATGGAAAAGGTCACCAATGTATATAGTTTTGACTCTCGTGTGGAAGCGATTATCAATGAAGAAGTGGCGGCCTATTTCCAGAACCAGAGATCGGCGGAAGATGTCTGCAAGAACATTCAGAACCGCGCTAAGCAGCTGGTTCAGGAGAGATGATCTTTTGTCCTTTCCGGATGTCTTTTCCAAAGTGACATTTCTGTCACTTTGCGGTCACTTGATAGTCATTCCGGAATGCGACAATGAAAATGTCGAAAGGGAGAAACACCTCATACCCAATCTCCCCGACGATAGAATGATGGAACCTTTACTATCTTCTATTTACTTTCATACCCCGGGAGCGAGGATCACCCCCCCTCGCTCCCACCCCTCCTCTTAATAGAGAAAATAACAAAAGAACGATACAGTATGATAGAATGAATTCAATCTTACTGCGATGATAAATGCAAAGGACACTACATGGCCACACACGAGTATAATCCGGAAGAAGTGCGAAAGAGAAGACTACGCGGAAGAAGAAAGAAAAATCTCCGCGAATGGGTCGTCTTTACCGGATATCTCACACCGAGCCTTTTAGGTGTCCTTCTTTTCTTTTTCGGACCGATGCTCATTGTTCTGGTCCAGTCTTTCCAGAGAAGTGCGACGAATTCTGAATTCGTCGGAGTCAATAACTACGTCAATGTCTGGAAGAACCAGGCGTTTCAGAGTGCTTCGAAAAATACTCTCATCTTTGCCGGACTTGCTGTGCCGCTGGCGGTGCTTCTGTCCCTTCTCCTGGCTTTGCTTCTCAGTTCGAAGATCCCCGCGAAGAGTGCTTTCCGAAGCATTATGCTGAACCCCATGATGGTACCGGTTGCATCCATCGTGCTGATCTGGCAGGTCATGTTCAGTTACAACGGTGCATTGAATACTTACCTGGGATGGTTCGGAATCGACAAGATCGACTGGATGAAGTCCAACTGGTCCCGAATCGTGATCCTGATCTTGTTCCTGTGGAAGAACCTGGGATATAATATGGTCCTTTTTATCTCCGCTATCTCTGCCGTTCCGAACGAGCAGCTGGAGTCCGCGAAGATGGACGGTGCCAATGCAGTGCGGCGCTTCTTTTCGATCAAGCTTCCGTATCTGTGGCCGACGATCTTCTTTGTCGGAATCATGTCATTGATCAACTCCTTTAAGATCTTCCGTGAAGTCTATCTTCTGACCGGTGATTATCCGGTAAATGAACTGTATATGCTGCAGCACTTTATGAATAACATGTTCTCGCATCTGGATAATGCGAAGCTCACAGCCGCAGCCATCATCATGTGTATTGCCATGATCATTATCGTAGGCGGACTCTTTATCGCAGAGAACCGTCTGGGAAGAGATACGGAGGAGTAAAAAATGAAAAGAAACGAGATTACTCCTTTACAGACGATCGGTTCCCAGGTGCAGAATGCGAACCATGAAAATGAACACGAGCACGGCTCCATCCGTGACATACAGGAAGTCGAGATCGTCCGTCTTTCTGACGAAGAACTGGAAGCCCTTCATGCCAAGGGTCGTGCTGATGCCCGCCGCAGAATGAAGATCAGAACGGCTGCCGAGAGATTCTGGATCGCTGTCGGTCTTTTACTGGCTGTCCTGGTTGCGGTCTTTGCCCTGATGCCGATCGTTTTGACGATCCTGGACTCCTTTATGTCCACCGATGAGATCAAGACGAACTATAGCGCGGTATATAACAGTTTGTCTTCGGCTTCTGCCGAGACCAAGACATATCTGTCTTCTACACCGAAACTGAAGATGATCCCGGATATGGTTTCTTTCAGCCAGTATAAGACGCTTCTGTTCTTAAGCCCGACATACCTTCTGAAGTTCTGGAACTCGGTGGTGCTGGTAGTACCGATCGTGCTGGGCCAGATCGCGGTAGGATGTCTTGCTTCCTACAGCTTTTCCCGCTACAGAAGAAAGAGAAGAGAAGTCCTGTTCTTTTCTTACGTCATCCTGATGCTGATGCCTTTCCAGGTCACATTGGTACCGAACTATCTGATCGCAAATAAACTGGGGATCTATAACACCTGGTGGTCCATTATCCTTCCGGGTATCTTCTCCACTTTCAGTATCTTTCTTCTGACGAAATATATGCGTCAGATCCCGTCTTCCTATATTGAAGCGGCCAAACTGGATGGTGCGAATGAGTGGCAGATCTTCACGAGGATCTCGCTGCCGATGTGTAAGAGTGCGGTATATGCCATGGCGATCCTTCTGTTTATCGACTACTGGAACATGGTCGAGCAGCCACTCATCCTTCTGGAGGATGCCGGGAAACAGCCGCTGTCGGTATTCCTTTCGCAGATCAACGCTTCCGAAGTCGGTATCGCCTTCGCTGCGTCCTTTATATTCATGCTCCCGCCGCTTCTGATCTTCCTTTATGGAGAGCAGTATCTGGTTGAAGGTATTTCCCGTTCGGGAATCAAATAATGATTCGATGGTAGTTTTGAGGAGGTTTTGACAATGTCAGACGAGAATAAGAAAAAGAAAAGTAAAAAGTGGATCATAAAAGCACTCGTGATCTTTCTGGTCGTGATGGGGATCCTGACGTTCTTTTCCAACACTATCATGAACATGACACTTACCCAGGTCAGCACCCAGCAGATCTATGGCGCGACTTTGAGTAATATTACCCGGGCTTCCGGTCTCTGCCATTCGAATGTGGAAAAAGAAGTGAAGGCTGAAAATGATATGAAGATCGATACGGTCGATGTATATCTTTACCAGACGGTGGAAGCCGGCGATGTGCTGGCCCATCTTGAGATCCCGGAAAACAACGAAGAACTCAAGACGGCGAAAGACGAACTGGAAAAAATGGAAAAGAAGCTGGGCTACGATGCAAGAAAACCAGCTGAAAGCAATGACTTCTACACTTTGGAAATGGACGTCAAAGATGCCAAGAAAAAAGTCGAGACTACGAAAAAGACTCTTGAACAGGCAAAAAATAAAGACTCTCTGGTAGACCAGGTCAAGAGCGATATCAAGTCGATCAATAGCCAGATCAAAGATATTGAAAACAGTAAGACAGAACTTGGCACAAAGCTGGAAGCGGCTCAGATGAGAAAAGAATCTGCCCAGGAGAATCTGGGACCGAGTAAAAAAGCATACGAAGATGCAGCCGCCTATCTGGATTCGGTGACTCCGGATCTGGAAAGCGCCCAGGGCACTCTTTCCGAAAAGCAGGCAGAACTGGATGCCTGCGTGACAGATCCTTCTGATCCGTCTTTCGACCAGGCCAAGCTGGATGCCTGTCAGGCAGAGGTCACAGCAGCCCAGAGCGCCGTGGACGAAGCCCAGAAGAAGGTGGATGATGCCCAGAGTGCGGCGGATTCCGCAAAGGAGATCTATGATCAGGCACAGAGTGAATACGACAATGCCTGTTCGGAGATCGATTCCATCAATAGCCAGCTCGAAGAAAAAGATAATGCTCTTTCTGAAAAGCAGGCAGAACTTGCCGAAAAGCAGAAACTGCAGGGCGAGTATGATCTTCTGCCGACTGTGGAAGATGCAGAAAGAGCGGTCAAGGATGCAGAGCATGCCGTGACTGTAGCTGAAAAGACATTGAACGATGCCCGTGTAAATGCAGGTATCAGCAGCGATCAGGCACAGGATGCAAAACAAGAAGAACTGGAGAAGCTGGAAGAACAACGTGAAAAGGTGAAAAAACTCGAGGAACAGTATGGCGTGACTGAAATCGTTGCGCCGATCTCCGGAAGCGTGATCGCGGTCAATGCCACCCGTGGCGGTGCTGCCACCAAGGGCGATGTCCTCTTTGTCATCGCAGATATGGAATCCGGATTCTATGTGGAATGCACTGTTTCAAAGAAAGATACAGAAGGCATGTTTATCGGTTCGGAAGTGAATGCGGACTACTGTGACTATGCCACCGTGGAATCGATCCGTCCGGATCCGATGGACCCGATGAATTCCTGCATCCTTCGTATCTCCCTGAGCGCGTACTACATCCAGCCGGGTGCGACGACTGTAAACTGCACGATCTCAACTTCGAACAGAAGTTATGACTGTGTGGTTCCGAAGGGCGCGGTGCACCAGGATACAGAAGGAGATTTTATCTATATCCTCGTCACAAAGAACAGTCCTCTGGGTGAACGTTATATTGCCAGAAAGGTACCTGTCAAGGTACTGGCTTCCGATTCCACTTCCAGTGCGATCGAGGGCGCCGGCATCAATTATGCTTACTGCATCGTACGAACTGAAAAAGAAATTAAGAATGGTGAACAGGTGCGCCTGGCACAGGGAGAGACCAACTGATGGAGATCCGTCCGAAACTGAAAAAATGGATAGTGAATAAATGGGGCGATATTTGCCGCCGCTCCCACTATGTGCTCATGGGACTTCCCTTTGTCCTTCTGACGGCTTCGCTGGTACTTTCCATTGCCTCTGTCGTCCGGATCAACCAGGTGCTGGACGGGCAGGGAATGCAGTACGGAGCGGAAGAGTATGAGTCGAAAAGAATGCCCTATCGCCAGATGACAGTAGTGTCTACCTGCCTTCCGCAGATGGATGGGTCGGCTCCCCTGAAGACCATGAACGGTCTGGATGTGGAAAAAGTGAAGTCGCTTCATGAAGCAATCGAAATCACCGAAGGCTCCACTGTCGGTAAAAACGGTCAGAAAAAGGGCGGCGAGCAGATCGATACCAGTCGTCTGTGGAAAGATTGCTATTCGTCCTTTGCGTATTACCCGGCACGGGGAATTATTGAGAAGAATGAAACAGGCACGATCCAGCGTTGTGAGGTGGTCGGTGTCAGTGGTGCGTATGAGGTGGTACATCCTCTGCGGTATGAATGCGGCGGATTTCTGCCGGGTGAAGAAGGGGACCAGACAGCCATCGTTCTCAACACCAAGATGGCATGGAATCTTTTCCACTCGTACGATATTGCCGGTGCTTTTGTCGAAATGAACGGAATCGTTTTCCAGGTGGCCGGCGTCGTAAATGAAGGCGACGATGCCATTGCGGAAAAGACCGGCGTAAACGATGCCCGCTGCTACGTGGCTTTCCCTATGCTGGTGAAACTTGCAAACGGTCCGGAAGCGCCGATCAATTCTTCGGATATGGACAGTTCCGTCCGGCTGGAAGATCTGGCCGTGATGAACTATGAAGTCCTGATGGTCGACCCCATTAAAAATATTGCGAAGAACGACCTTACAAAAGCCATGACGGATTCTTTCGGATATAACAAAGATTCGCTGGACATTCAGGTCATCAATAACACAGGCCGTTTCAATGTGCTTACTTTATGGAAGAAGTATTTCCCGCTGAAGAATGCATATACGGGATTTGCCGATATGACGCTGCCGTTCCATGAACGGTCCGCCCGTCTGGCAGAACAGTATGTGGTATTCTGGGCAGAGATGCTGATCGCTTCCATCATCCTGATGCTGACATCCGGCGGATATATCTATGCGATCTTCCATGGTAAGAAAACGAAGCATGCCAAGGTGGAAGAAGAGGAAGAGACCATTTCGGAGCTGCCGGACATCCAACGAGTATAGTCTGATATAATGCATATATCGGGCCGGAACCGATCCCGGCTACTTTGGGAGAAAGAGGCAATCGATTCCGGTATATGAAAAACAGCCTAAAGCCAATGGAACATAAAAGAGACCCGAACCGGAGGAAACAGTGCGTTTCCCAAATGGCGGGCCTCTTTGCATTTTCTATTCTCTTTTCTTTTCTGATGCTGAATCTTTCCGCATGTAAAAAGAAAACGGATAAAAAGACGCTTCAGCTTTTTGCCCTGGATACCTACGTGACGATCACGGTGGAAGGAAAAGATGCACAGGAAGCGCTGGATGAAGCGGCCCGGCTGATCACGGATCTGGAAAAAGAATTGAGCAGCCGGAAAGAAAATACGCCGATCTCCCGCCTTAATGCTTCTTCGGAAAATGCACCGGTGACTTTGCCGGCGAATGCGTATGGCCTTTTGGAGAAAGCATGGCAATATAAGAATGAAACGGAAGGGGTATTTGACCCGCGGGTCGCCCCTCTGATGGATGTCTGGGGTTTTTCTACCGGAGATCCCCATGTCCCTTCAAGGGAAGAGATCGATGCGGCCCTTTCTCGGGTGGAAGAAGGGGGGATCTGTTTTCTGGATTCCTGCCAGGCCTATGTGCTTCCCGGGACCAAGATCGATCTGGGCGGTGCCGCCAAGGGCTATATCGGCGACGAGGTCATGCGGGAACTCAAGAAGTTTTCCCTTTCCCGGATCATTTTGGATCTGGGCGGAAACATCACGGTCTGGGCAGAAAAAGATGATCTGACAGTGGGCATCGTTGACCCGAAATCTCCTTCGGTCCTTTGTGCCGTTTTGCATCTTTCGGATTGTGAGATCCCGCAGTCCGTCATTACCAGCGGTGCCTATGAGCGTTATTTCGAAGAAGACGGCATACGCTACGGCCACATCATGGACCCGAAAACCGGATATCCGGTCATCACAGATATTCTTTCCGCCACCGTCATCGGAAGAGACGGCGCCAAGGGCGACATTTTGTCCACCACCCTCTATGCCATGGGAAAAGAAAAGGCCATGGACTGGGCGTCGCAAAAAGGAATCGATTGTGTTTTATGTGATGAAAATGGTACATTATGGGTATCTTCAACTTTGAAGGGAAAGATCGATGCCGAAAAAGGATGGACAATCGAATACTTCGACTAATAACGAGAAGAAGTCTCCTTCTTTAGGAAAAGCACTTCCGCCGAGAAACTTCCGTTTTTCTTCGGGGGATCTGTTCCTCATTATCGGGATCGTTCTATTCTGTTCCTTTTTGATCGGCGGCATATTCATTTACGGAAACGTACAGGAAAAGCGTACCCCTTATGTGCGGATCTTATCTGACGGGCAGGTGCTGCTTTATAGCCCCCTGAAAGAATTTCAAAATGAGACCGAATATTCCATTGAGACCGATCACGGGAAAGTTGTCGTGCTGATCTCTTCGGAGCGGGCCGTGATCGTAAGCTCGGACTGTCCGGATCAGATCTGCGTCAAGCAGGGAGAACTGACCCATGTAGGCCAAGGTGCCGTGTGCCTTCCCAATAAAGTCGTGGTCGAGATCGTGCCGGGACCGGGATCGGACGAGGAACAGGAGATAGACGGGGTGGCGCGATGAGACGAAGCTGGACGGCCTATGAGGTGACAAAACTTTCTGTTCTTCTGGCGCTGGCCCTGATGCTCAGTATCCTGGAAGCCTGGCTTGTGCCGAAAGGAATATTGCCGCTTCCGGGACTGAAACTGGGACTTGCCAATATCGCGCTTTTGATCGCGCTTTACAGTGTGGGGAAAAAGGAAGCTTTGCTGCTTTCACTTCTTCGGTCTTTAGTCGTCCTTCTTCTGGGCGGAAACTTTGTGGGATTTGTTTTTTCCGTACTGGGCGGGATCTTTGCCGTCTGCACCATGATCTTTCTAAGCGGGCGGGAAAAGATCTCCATCTACGGGGTCAGCATCGGCGGCGCCGCAAGCCACAGTATCGGACAGATCCTGGCGGCAGTGATGCTCAGCCGGACGCTTTATGTGATGATGTATCTTCCGTATCTGATCCTTCTGAGCTGTCTGGCCGGAGCCATGATCGCCTTTCTGACGATTCCTGTGGTAAAAGCACTCGACCATATCGGAACGAAAATGATACAATGAGAAAGTAGAATCGTAAAGGATAGGCGGGGCGTAATATGAGAAAGAATGAAAGTCCTTTTTGGCCGCAAAAGAGCATCTTGCATCCGGCACCTCCGAAGGAGCCTTATGAACCGGTGCGCCGTGTACGCATGACCCTGACGCGGGAAGAGCAGCGGCAGGTCGATAAGGTGGCCTCCAAAGACTATCAGCTGAGTATCCCGATCCTTATGGAGCATGCCGGTCTTGCCGTGGCCAATGCATGTGTTGTCGTTGCCAAAGCCACGACCACGCCGGTCCATTTCTTTGCCGGAAAAGGTATGAATGGCGGCGACTCCTATGTGGCGGCACGTATATTAAAGTCCTGGGGTTATTCTGTCACGATCTGGGACTGCTTTCCGGAAGAGACCCATTCTCCGGCTGTAAAGACGAACCGTGCGGCAGCGGAGGCATTCGGCGTGAAGATCCGTCCGGCAGCGGAATTCGATCCGGCCATCTGGCAGGCAGGGATCTCCCGCATGATCCATGAAAAAGAACCGGGCATGCCCTGCGTTCTGGTAGACGGCATTATCGGTACCGGATATGAGTTTTCCCGTCCTCTTCCGCCGTCGCTTTGCGAGATCACGAAGAAGATCGAGGACGGTCATAGCCGCGGTGCCAGAGTGATCGCCATCGACATTCCTACCGGCGTAGACTGCAATACCGGTGAAGTGGACCCCGGCGCCATTACCGCCGATCTGACTCTTTCCTTCCTCCTTCCGAAGAAGGGCATTACGGTCCAGCCGGGAAGAAGCAAGGCAGGTCAGGTACGGGTACCGACCATCGGACTTCCGATCAATTTCGCGGATATGGTCTTAGGACCGGTTCCGGAAGAGAAGAATGACGAGGAAGAAACAAAAGAAGAGGAATCCGGCGTGCGTTCAGCCAAGGGCGACTGAAGAATCTCTGTGCCAAGGAAAAATCTTGACAACATATCTTATATAGAGTATAAAGTTTGACGTATTGACAATGGTGTCTTGTACATGTGATTCAGGACACTTTTGTTTTGTCCAAAGCCACATCAGAAATGGAGGCAAAATATATGGGAAATTGCGCCATCGTAGGAATCAACTGGGGAGACGAAGGAAAGGGCCGTATGGTCGACCTTCTGACCGCAAAGTATGACATCGTCGTTCGCTTTCAGGGCGGCGGCAATGCCGGCCACACGGTCATCAACGAGAAGGGTAAGTTTGCACTGCATCTTCTTCCTTCCGGTATCTTCCGTGATGGAGTTGTAAATATTCTGGGTAACGGCGTTGCGCTGGATCCGGAAAATCTTTGGAAAGAAATGAATCAGGTCATGGAGCAGGGTGTAGATATCACACCGGAGAACCTTCGTATCAGCGACAGAGCTTCGCTGCTTCTGCCGTGGCACCGTGATCTGGATGAACTGGAAGAACAGCGTCTTGCGGATAAGAAGTTCGGTTCCACAAAGCAGGGTATCGCTCCTTTCTATTCTGATAAATATCAGAAGAAGACCATCCTGGCCGGCGAACTTTTCTACCCGGATCACCTTCTTTCCCACCTGTCTGACCTGATGGAGTGGAAGAATCTGACCCTGACCAAGGTATATGGCGCAAAGCCTTACACCATGGATATGCTGAAGGCATGGATCAACGATGCTTGTGAGAAGATCAAGCCCTATGTATGTGATACAGGTGCATTTCTGGCAGAAGCCAGTAAGGAAGGCAAGTCCATCCTCTTTGAGGCACAGCTTGGTTCCCTTCGTGACCTGGATTACGGAATCCATCCGTATACGACTTCGTCCAACACCACAGCGGCTTTTGCGCCGATCGGTTCCGGTTTCCCGGGTGCCAAGATCACAGATGTGGTTGGTGTCGTAAAGGCTTATTCCACCTGCGTTGGTGAAGGTCCGTTCGTTTGCGAGATGTTCGGCGACGAGGCGGAGGAGCTTCGTAAGGCCGGTGCCGAGTACGGCGCCAAGACCGGAAGACCGCGTCGTGTCGGTCCGCTGGATGTGGTTGCGACCCGCTATGGCGTAGAAGTTCAGGCGGCCACCGAGATCGCGCTTACCAAGCTGGATGTACTGAGCTACATGGATAAGATCCCGGTATGCACCCACTATGAGCTTGATGGAAAACAGGTCGACCGTTTCCCGTTCCCGGTTGCGCTTAATGACTGCAAGCCGGTCATCGAGTACTTCGAAGGCTGGAAGACGGACATCAGCGGCGCAAGAAAGTGGGAAGACCTGCCGAAGGCCGCGCAGGACTATGTGCTGTTTGTTGAAAAGGCCATCGGATGTAAGATCACTTACGTATCGGTCGGTGCGGAAAGAGACAGCATCATTGTGAGAAAGTAAAACACTGCGGGCTCTTCCTGGAAGAGCCCGTTTTGTATGGGGATAAGGAGTTAGGAATATGTGCGGAATAGTAGGATATACCGGAACACAGCAGGCAGCGCCGATCCTTCTGGACGGACTGAAGAAACTGGAGTACAGAGGCTATGACTCGGCCGGTATTGCGGTTTTACATGACGGTGCCATCAAGGTCGATAAGGTCAGCGGCCGTATCGCCAACCTTTGCGAACTGACCGAAGACGGCAAGAACTGCCCGGGTACCACAGGTATCGGTCACACCCGCTGGGCGACCCACGGTGCGCCGACAGATACCAATGCCCACCCGCACTTAAGTAATGACGGCCGTTTCGCCATCGTGCATAACGGCATTATCGAGAACTATATCGCCCTTCGGGAAGAACTGACCGAGAAGGGCTATCACTTCGAAAGTGAGACCGATACCGAGGTCATCGTACATCTGATCGAAATGTACTATAAGGGTGACTTGAGAAGAGCAGTCATCAAGACATCGGCCCGCCTTTCCGGTTCTTATGCGCTGGGCGTCATCTGCACCGAAAAGCCGGATACCATCTGTGTGGCCCGTGAGGCCAGCCCGCTGATCCTGGGCGTCGGCGCAGGCGAAAACTTCTTTGCCTCTGACGTGACCGCGCTGGTTGCCAATACCAGAAATGCCATCTACCTGGATGACGGCGAGTTTGCCGAGATCACCCCGGAAAGCGTGACCGTATTTGACCCGGCAGGCCAGACCATCACCAAGAAGATCTCCCGTATCACCTGGGATATCGAAGCAGCCGAAAAAGGCGGCTACGAGCACTTTATGCTCAAAGAGATCATCGAGCAGCCGAGAGCAGTCAAGGCTACCATCACGCCCCGTATTCAGGACGGTCATGTGGTACTGGATGAGATCGAGTGGTCGAAGGAATATCTGGAGAGCATCAATAAGATCGTGATCACTGCCTGCGGTTCCGCCTACTATGCCGGATGTGCCGCAAAATACACGATCGAGAAACTTTGCCGGATCCCGGTTTCCTGTGAGCTGGCAAGTGAACTCCGCTATAGTGACCCGCTGATCGATGAGCATACGCTTCTGATCGTGTTGTCCCAGTCCGGTGAGACGGCGGATACCATTGCCGCCATGAAGGAATGTAAATCCCGCGGTGCCAGAACACTGGCGATCGTAAACGTAGTAGGCAGCACGATCGCAAAACTTGCGGACGATACTCTTTATACCTGGGCCGGTCCGGAGATCGCCGTTGCGACCACCAAGGGCTATACCACACAGGTTTCCGTACTGTATCTGGTGGCGCTGTATATTTCCCGTACATTAAACCGGGTGGAAGATGCGGATTATTATCACCATCTTTCCTCGCTTCTGATGCTGCCGAAGCGCATTCAGGAATCCCTGGATATGAACCCGAAGATCCCGAAGATCGCAAAGAAGTATCACGCAACGAAGTCCATGTTCTTCATCGGAAGAAATACCGACTCGGCAGTCGCGCTGGAAGCGGCACTGAAGATGAAGGAGATCTCCTACATTCATGCGGAATCCTATGCGGCCGGTGAACTCAAGCACGGCACCATTGCCCTGATCGAAGAGCATCAGCCGGTGATCGCCCTGTGCTGTAATCCCGCCATAATGGAGAAGACCCTGAGCAACGTGGTGGAGGTCAAGTCCCGGGGGGCGGAGGTGCTGGCGCTGACCTACCGGGACAATCAGAAGATCCTTTCGGTGGCGGACGATCTGTTGTTCATTCCCCGGGTGGATCCCCTCTTCTCCGCCGCGGTGGAGATCCTGCCGCTCCAGCTGTTGGCCTACTACGTAGCGAAGGAGAACGGCTGCGATATCGATAAACCCAAAAATCTTGCCAAATCCGTTACGGTGGAATAAAAAGGAGGAAAAAGAAGATGAAGTATATTTTTGTGACCGGCGGCGTCGTATCGGGGCTCGGCAAGGGGATCACAGCCGCCTCGCTTGGACGGCTGCTCAAAGCGCGGGGGCTGAAGGTCGCGGCGCAGAAGCTCGATCCGTATATCAACGTGGACCCCGGCACGATGAGTCCGTATCAGCACGGCGAGGTATACGTGACGGAGGACGGCGCGGAGACCGATCTC
>CADCLV010000011.1 GCA_902802325.1 Oscillospiraceae bacterium
GCAAATTCATTAAAACTTCCGGGGTACGGAAAGAGATAAAACAGAAACGAAATGATAAAAATGATCAGGCAGCCCAGCGTGGCAATGGAAAAGACAGAAAAGACGGGGATCATCGAAGAGGCGCGGCCGTCGCTGTCTTTGTCTCTCGAAAACCAGAAAAACCAGAACATGGAAAGGTTCCTCTTAACTTCGGAAAATCAGCTCTCTTCCGCGAATTGTGCATCCAGTTCCAGATTCCGGGCCTGTCTTTCGCGGATCGTCTTTTCCAGCATCATGTCCTTAACTTTCATGAGACGGGTGGTCGCGGAACGCTCACTCTCATCCAGCTTCATGGTGATGTAGCGGATCTTTTCCTCATAGTCCGGGATCATGACATGCTCCAGTGCATTTACACGACGACGGGTCTTTTCAATTTCCGAGGCCATCAGCTGGCACTTCTTTTCGATCTCGGCCAGAGCCATCAGATCCGGCATGATATCGGACAGTGCCAGGATCGCATCATCCAGGTCCGTCGGTGTGAAAGAATAGCCGTAAGAATAGATATCCCCTTCATCGGCGGTCTTGTACTGGGTCTTAAACACCGGTACTTTTACGCTCATGACATTCTTTTCAGACACTTCCAGCGTCATGCTCTGCTTATGGTACATCATGGCGACGGAAATGGCCTGGTTGGACATCAGGGAACGGGCAATGGACATATGCTGATTGGCCACTTCCAGTTTTGCTTCCACCTCGCGGCGGATACGCTTGTTTTCCCGTACCGCTTCCAGGAACTGACGCATCAGTTCATCACGCTTGTCTTTCAAAAGCTTGTGACCGCGGCGTGCCGTCACAAGGCGCTTTTTCAAGCGTGTGAGTTCCATTCTGGTCGGGTTGACATTCGTGGTGGCCATGTTCTTCCTATCCTCTTATTTCTCTTCGTAGTACTTATCCAGGAGCTTGTCGCTGATACGCTTATGCTCCGATCTCGGCAGGATCCGAAGGAGCTTCCAGCCCAGATCCAGCGTCTCTTCTACAGAACGGTCCTGGTTAAAGCCCTGGGACACATATTCTTTTTCAAATGCATCTGCGAACTTGGCGTAGAGCTTATCCATATCGGTCAGCGCCGCTTCACCTAAGATGACCATGAGCTCTTTTGCTTCCTTACCACGGGCGTAGGCAGAGAAGAGCTGGTTCATGGTATTACTGTGGTCTTCACGGGTCTTTCCTTCACCGATACCCTTATCCTTCAGACGGGAAAGGGAAGGGAGAACGTCGACAGGCGGCATAATGCCCTTACGGTAAAGTTCACGGGAAAGGATGATCTGTCCTTCGGTGATATATCCGGTAAGGTCAGGGATCGGGTGCGTCTTATCGTCCTCAGGCATGGTCAGGATCGGGATCATGGTGATGGATCCGTTCTTGCCTTTCTGACGGCCGGCTCTTTCGTACAGGGACGCAAGGTCGGTATACATGTAACCCGGATAACCACGACGGCCCGGAACTTCTTTTCTTGCGGCGGAAACCTCACGGAGAGCATCCGCGTAGTTGGTGATATCCGTAAGAATGACCAGTACGTGCATGTCCAGGTCAAAGGCCAGATACTCGGCGGCGGTCAGCGCCATACGCGGGGTCGCGATACGCTCAACAGCCGGGTCATTTGCAAGATTTATGAAAAGCACTGTACGGTCGATCGCACCGGTTTCTTTAAAGCTGTCCATGAAGAAGTTGGCTTCCTCGAAGGTGATACCGATGGCGGCAAATACAACGGCGAACTTTTCATCGGTGCCACGGACCTTGGCCTGTCTTGCGATCTGGGCCGCAAGGTTGGCGTGCGGAAGACCGGAAGCAGAGAAGATCGGGAGCTTCTGTCCACGTACGAGAGTATTCAGACCATCGATGGCGGAAACACCCGTCTGGATAAACTCATTCGGGAAGTTTCTGGCGGCCGGGTTCATCGGAAGACCGTTAACATCCAGTCTCTTTTCCGGGATGATCTCCGGACCATCGTCGATCGGACGGCCGAGACCGTCGAAAACACGTCCCAGCATGTCTCTGGAAACCGGAAGCTCCATCTGTTTTCCGGTAAAGCGGACTTTACTCTCTGCAAGGTTAATGCCGGCGCCGCTTTCAAAAAGCTGGACCAGAGCATTGCTGCCGTCGATCTCCAGAACACGGCAACGGCGCTTTTCTCCGTTACTGAGCTCGATCTCACCCAGTTCGTTATAGCTGACGTCCGTGACTCCACGGACCATCATAAGCGGACCCGCTACTTCCGATATGGTGCGGTATTCTTTTGCCATGTCTTACTCCTCCTTGTTCAGCAGCTCGGAAAGCTCAAATGCCAGCTGGGCGCCGATGGAGATAAATTCATTCTCCGCATCGTCTTCCGCCACATACTTGAATCGGCCGATCTTTTCACGTACCGGAAGCGCGACCAGCGCCTCGATATCCGCGCCCATTTCCAGGGTGCCGGCTGCTTTGTCATAATAATCCAGGATCAGCTTCATCATGTAATCCTGCTTTTTCAGCGATGTATGGGTATCGACCTCGTGGAAGGCCAGCTGATGGAGGAAGTCCTCACGGATCGAGCGGGCCACTTCCATCTTCAGACGGTCTGTCGAGGACAGGGCGTCCATACCTACCAGTTTTACGATTTCTTCCAGCTCTGCTTCTTCCTGAAGGATCAGCATCAGCCGTGCACGGTTACTGTTCCATTCCGGCGAGACATTCTCGTCGAACCAGCTGGCCAGAGAATCCGTATAAAGGGAATAACTGGTAAGCCAGTTGATGGCCGGGAAGTGACGTTTATACGCAAGGCTGGCATCCAGACCCCAGAACACTTTTACGATACGAAGGGTAGCCTGGGATACCGGCTCGGAAATATCACCACCCGGAGGAGATACGGCACCGATGGCGGAAAGGGAACCTTCCAGACCTTCGCTGCCCAGTACGGTCACACGGCCGGCACGCTCATAGAACTGCGCCAGACGGGAACCCAGGTAAGCCGGGTAACCTTCTTCACCAGGCATTTCTTCAAGACGTCCGGACATTTCACGGAGCGCCTCCGCCCAACGGGAAGTGGAGTCAGCCATGAGGGCAACCGAGTAGCCCATGTCACGGAAATACTCTGCAATGGTGATACCGGTATAGATCGAAGCCTCACGGGCGGCAACCGGCATATCCGAGGTGTTGGCGATAAGCACGGTACGCTTCATCAGGCTTTCGCCGGTATACGGGTCGATGAGTTCCGGGAACTCATTAAGAACGTCGGTCATCTCATTACCACGCTCACCGCAGCCGATATAGACAACGATGTCTGCCTGCGCCCATTTTGCCAGCTGGTGCTGGGTTACGGTCTTACCGGAACCGAAAGGACCCGGGATCGCGGCGACACCGCCTTTAGCGATCGGGAACATGCAGTCAATGACACGCTGTCCGGTGACAAGCGGCATGTTCGGCGCATGCTTCTTTACGTACGGACGGCTTTTTCTGACCGGCCAGCGCTGATAGAGCATAAGGTCGATCTCTTCGCCCTTGTCGGTCCGAAGCTTGCCGACCGGCTGCTCGAGAGTATAGCTTCCACTGTTGATGGAAACGATGGTACCGGAGACTTGCGGCGGTACCAGGATCTTATGTTTTACAGTCTCACTTTCCTGAACGTATCCGAGGGAGTCGCCGCCAATGACTGTATCGCCGGCTTTCTTCTCCGCGTTAAACTCCCATACCGTCTCACGGGAAAGGGAAGGAACTTCGATACCACGGGAAAGGTTGTTGCCGATCTTCTGCATGATGGATTCCAGAGGTCTCTGGATACCATCGAAGATACCGGCGATCAGACCAGGTCCCAGTTCAACGGAGAGCGGAGCACCTGTGGATTCAACCGGCTCGCCGGCTTTCAGGCCTGCCGTTTCCTCGTATACCTGGATAGAAGCACGGTCACCGTGCATTTCGATGATCTCGCCGATCAGACGCTCGTTACTGACACGTACCACGTCAAAGAGGTTCGCATCACGCATCCCTTCTGCAATTACCAGCGGTCCGGAGACCTTAACGATCGATCCTTTGCTCATGTTGTTTCTCCTTACTGATCTTTCAAAATATCACTGCCGACAGCCTTTTCCACGGATTTGGAAATGGCCTTCATGCCCATGCCTTCGTTTCCGGTGACACCCGGGATCGGAAGAATAACGGGAAGAGGTCTGTCGCTGTATTTATCGATCTCTGCTTCCAGTGTCTTGGCCAGCGACTCGGTGATGAGGATCACGGCATAGTCACCCTCAGCAAGGTTATGTAATGTCGTGGCCGGGTTGTCCATACGGTCCAGAGGAAAAATATCCAGACCAATGGAGGAAAAGCCGTATATACTATCCCGGTCGCCCATAGCGGCAATCTTATTCATACAGCCTCCTTAATCTGGGGACCACCATTTCCAGCGGCAGATTATTCTGCTTGGCGGCTAAGATGATCCGTACGTTCTTGATCTCCGCTTCTTTACCAAGGTAGAAACCGATAAGCGGTTCCGGGCCCAAAGGACTGTGGCGCGTCGGCAGAAGAAGAGATACCATCTCGTCATCGACCCATTTTTCAAACTCCGACGGGGAGGAGGACAAATATTTCGTCCCCGCGCTATAAGGAGTGGTCGCAAAATAAGAAAGAAGATCTTCGATCTTTCCTTCCGCGAGGGAAAGGATCTTCTCTTTGCTGATGGTCCTGCATTTATCTGTCAGTGCCCGGTCCAGGAAATCCCGGTCCTTTCCGGTTTTCATGGCACGGAAAGCGGTCTTGATGTTCGTGGTCGCAATATAGATCTCCATCTCTTTCATAAGAAGCGGAATACGGGTCTTGGCTGCCCGGTCATAGATCTCGTCGAGACATACCCGGTCGATCATGACATCCGCAAGCTGTCCGTCCTGTGTCCGGACCAGTGTGTCATAGACGCTTTCCCCTAATTCTGCAAAGGGCGCGGGAAGAGAAGAAAATTCATGCTTTTCGATCGCTTCTTTCAGAAGGTCCCGGGAAAGCGTAGTCGGAGACACGAAGTGGAGATCTACGTCAAAATCACTCAGCAGGCACTTAATGCCGGCCTTGAGATTATGGTAGTCATTTCTCAGGATCAGACAGTCGAACAGCGCCGGGTCAGGGGCAGCAGAATGGATCCACTCCCAGGCACGGCACATCTCCAGCTCCAGGATCTTTCCGCTGTCGCGGGTATCCTCGGGCATGGTCCATCCTTTATCCGCAAGCACTGCCGTGACCGCCTCATAAGAAGGCGAAGTCAAAAGTTTGTCCAGATCGGTCTTTTTCAGAAAAGACTTTTCATAGACATGTGCGCCGGAAACGGAATAGGCGTATTTTGTAATACTTTGACCCATGTTTCGATGTCTGACTCCTTAATGATTTATTTCTTTGTGAAAAGCACCTGGTTGACGGCGTCGCGGATGGCATCCATACGGTCATCGGACAACGCGTCCAGTGTGCCGTTATACTCACATTCTTCGCAGATCAGGATACAGCCGCAGTCAAAATCTCCGGGAGTATCCGAGAGGGTGATCTTTGAGCCGGTCTTACTTGAAAGATCCGACAGGAAAGAAGAGGGAAGTGCATCTTTGTCCTGTTTGGACAGGATCAAAGTCCCGTCTGCGCCTTCACAGTTACTGATCACGAAATCCGAAACCATGGAAAGACGCTCCGAAGAAGGCAGTGCACGGATGCGCTTTTTGGCCTCTTCGACGATCTCGTCGATCATGGCCACGCGTTCGGCGAGGATCCTTCTCTGGGAACGGGTATTGGAAGAAGCGCGGTTCTGCTTTACCTGGGAATCAATGACCGCCTGCGCATCAGCAAGCATCTTCGATTCCTCCTGCTTCGCCTGGTCCTTTTTCTTGGCGATCAGCTTTTCAGCATCGCTTTCGGCACGGGCCACACGGGCATCAGCGCTTTCTCTTGCCTCTTTTAAGATCCGCTCAATGATGGAATCTATACCAGCCATACCTGCTCCTTATATTACAGCTTGAGGCTGCCTACGTTCATAACCATCAGAAGAGAAGTAACCAGGCTCAGAAGAGCATAGAGCTCAACGAGGGAAGCAGCGGTAACCGCTTTACCGGAATCCTGAGGTCTCTTGGAGATAAGGTTAACACCTGTCAGTGCAACACGGGCCTGGAACAGAGCCGAAACCAGACCGCCGATCGCCATCGGCAGGCAGGCGATGAAGTAGAGGATACCGCTCGAAAGTGTGGTAACGGCATTACCACCGAGGATACCGATCTGTGTAAGTGTCAGGATGGCGATAACCAGTCCGTAAAGTCCCTGGGAACCCGGAAGCAGCATGAGGATCAGAAGCTTACTGAATTTGCTGGAATCCTCTGCGATGACCGGAGAGGAAGCCTCCGCCACCATACCTACGCCCTTGGACGAGCCGATACAATTTGTCGTAACTGCCAGTCCTGCTCCTAATAATGCCAGTAACATGCCCCAATTCATTTAATTGTCCTCCTTAATTTTGAAGTGTTTGGTGTTACCAGTAAAGGGGTGGAACAACGTTCCGCCGCCCTCGTAGAACTTCGCGAAAAATTCTACATACTGAAGTCTATTAACATGGACATAGGCGCCGAGAGCGCTGATGCCCAGATTAATCGCATGGAAGAACAGGAATACCGGGATGAAGATCAGAAGCTTCACGATACCTGTTCCGAAGAGTGTGCCGATCATGTTGGCAACACTGCCGATAATACCCGTAACCAGGCCCAGAGCCATCAGACGGGAGTAGGAAAGAAGATCACTGAAATAACCGGTGACACCGTAAAGGGTGCCGACACCGCCGATGACTTTGCCGATGATGCCCTTGGCTTTTCTTCCGCCGGTAAGAACAAGTCCGGCCACGCCTGCCAGCGCCACATACTTACCGATATCGGCGATCATGGTAGAATTCAGGATCTCCACCGGAGCCATCATCGGCGCGACCATAGGGAATAAGAAGATCGCAAGTCCCGCGAATGTTAAAAGCCAGCATCCGGAATCGCAGAAGGCACCTGCTTTGTCGCCGTTTTTCCAGGACTTATAGAAGTTGGCGCCAAGTCCGACGCAGATATGAAGGAAACCTAAGATAAAGCTCAGGATCAGAAGCTTCATCGGGTCCTTACTCGGATCGAACCAGATCGGCGGAAGGGAGACGGAACCGTCAAAGAACCCTTTGGATACGGCACCGACCACATCTCCGAAGAAACTGCCGTACATAAAGCCCCAGAAGGTGGTGGCCAGACCGCAGTAGAAGAATTTCATCATGTTTTTCTTGTTGTTTCCTTCCGGCTTTCTCTTAAGAAGTACAAAGAGTGTACCAAGACAAAGCAGGATACCGTATCCTGCATCGGAAAGCATCATGCCGAAGAAGAAATAGTAGAAGAATGCCATGACCGGATTCGGGTCAATGTCGCCTTTGGCCGGCGCACTGTAGGATTCTACGATATCCTCCATCGGAGAAACGAATGCATTATTCTTGAACTTCGCCGGAACTTCCTCATCTTCCTTCGGATCACGAAGCTCCACGAACAGATCGAATTTCTCGTTTAATTTATCTACGACTTTCTGGCTGTCTTCTTCTGCCACGAAGCCTTCCAGTATGAAGGTCTTGTTAGAGAAGAGGATCTTTCCGAGCATGTCGTATTTTTCCCGTCTCATATTCAGATAATCGGATAGGAAATACAGATCATCCAGCTTTCCGCTGTACTGCTGCAGTTTTTCACGGGAATCGGAAATCGTGTTTGTCGCTTCCTCGATGCGCTTGCTTAAGCGGCCGATACGGACTTCCGGCGGATGCTTGGTGGGATCAGCCGGGGCGGTAAAGGACATGCGGCGCAAAGTCGCCAGAACTTCATCATAATCTTTCTTATGTACCATAAAGCAGGCACAGGTCTGATCCGGCGCAGTATGCACGATCTCGGTATAAATGTCCGGGATCTTCAGTTCTTCTTTAGAAGTGATGCCCTTAAGTACCGCTTCGGATTCTTTCATGGCCGAATACTGACGGCAGAATTCCTCATAGAAAGAAGCTTCTTCATACGCTTCCGGGAACTGTCCGACGATACAGCAGGTCTTAGAGGACCCCTCATACTGCATCGGAATATCCAGTTTCTCCCAGGGGAGAATGGCGTCCAGCTGATGACGGGTGTGAGTCCTGACGGTCTTTTCCGATGCGATCTTACGGTTCAGTGCCTCGATGTCATAGACGATCTTCATGGTCTCGTCAATGTCGGCGGCACGCTTTTTAAACTCTTCAAAAGATATCTCCTGTCTTCCGGCGAATCCGGAAAGAAAAGGCTTCTTTTCGTGGGAGAATTCTTCAACTAAGGAAATGGCGTGATCGACTGTCGCCGAGGTCTTTTCCAGCTGGGAAAGACTGGCCTTGGCCGGGAAAAGCGCCAGTTCATCGGTCACATCTTCATCGTAACGTTCGGTAACATCAACGGTACCCAGTCTCTGCAGAAGCTCCACGATCTTCTTCGCGTCCTCCTGCATGGCGATGATCTCGATGTGTTTCATGGGAAGAATGGCCATATGCGTCTTACCTTCCCATCAGAATATTCATAGCGGCAGAAATCGCCGCTTCACGGTTCGGCTCGGCATCGTCCCGCATCTTTTCTGCGGTCTTCTCCGCAGCGGAGTCGCTGGCGGAAGACTCGGATGAACCGTCTTCTTTATGCTTTTCGTAAAGGGCAGCGACTCTCTTTCTTGCTGTAGAGAGGGCTTCCTGGTATTCGGACTGGGCTTTCTTCTGGGCCTGGGCCAGAATATCATCGGCTTTGGCTCTGCCTTCCTGCTCGATCTCGGCGGCTTTCTTTTCCGCTTCCAGAATGCGATTCACTTGTTCTGAGGCCATAAAGGGTTCCTTTCCGAAAAAACCAATTTTCCACATCTACGTCATTATTCCTATTTTTACATAGGAAAAGGGAGAAATCAAGTACATATTTCACATAGGAAAAGGGAAAAATCAAGTACATATTTGTGCAAGATGTTCAAATTTTGATTGCCAAAAAGCATTCATGTTTTCCGACGCGAAATGCACCTGTGAACGGAAAGATAATGCGAAAAAACAGGACATGATAATGGCAATAATATACGAATGATATACATATAAGAAAAAGGCGCTATGCTACAATATTGCGGAGATTTACCAATTCTTTATAATTGCTTTGCGATTGATTTGGGATTGATTTCTAAAATGAGAGAGGATGAAACGAGAAAGCCGGGCTTCAACTGACAGCAGGAGAATCGTTCATCACAAGAAATAAGTTACAAGGAAGTTTTTTGTAGGAGGAGTAGTTATGTTAAAAATCGAGCATCTGACCAAGACCTATCCGGGAGGAAAAGTAGGCGTACAGGATCTGACACTGGAAGTGAAGCCGGGTGAGATCTACGGCTTTATCGGCCACAATGGTGCCGGTAAGACGACAACGATCAAGGCAGTAGTCGGTCTTCATAAGTTTGAGCAGGGCACGGTCACCATCGATGGTGTGTCCGTGATCGACGATCCGCTTCGTGCCAAATCGATCACTGCCTATATTCCGGATAATCCGGAACTGTACGATAATCTTACCGGAATGCAGTTCCTGAATTTTGTTGCGGATATTTTCAAGGTGCCGAAGAGTGAACGTAAGGGCCGGATCGAAAAATATGCAGATGAGCTGGAGATCCGTGCTGCACTGAATAATCAGGTGGCTTCCTACTCCCATGGTATGAAGCAGAAGCTGGCCATTATCGCCGCTTTCATTCACGAGCCGAAGCTTCTTGTCATGGATGAACCGTTCGTCGGTCTGGATCCGAAGGCGGCTTTTTCCGTAAAGCAGATGATGCGTGAATTCTGCGATAAGGGCAATGCGATCTTCTTCTCCACACACGTACTGGAAGTGGCAGAAAAGCTTTGCGACAAGATCGCCATCATCAAGGGCGGCCGTCTGATCGCCAGCGGAACTATGGAAGAAGTCAAGGGTAATGCTTCTCTGGAAGAAGTCTTCCTGGAAGTCACCGAGGAGGCTCACTGATATGCGTACTTTAGCCATTCTGCTTCGTACCAATTTCCTTTCACTGGTAGGAAGCTATCGTAAGAAAGGGACCGTCAGCGTGATCGCCGCAACGGTCGGACTGGTTTTTCTGGGTCTATTCATGATTGCCATGTTTGCGATCATCGGCGGATCTACCACATTTATTCTTGTGGAAAAAAATCTGGCTGAGTTTTCTATCTTCCTTTCGATCTCACTGAGCCTGGTCATTGCGCTGATGTTCGGCGTGACCAACTCTACCCGTGATGCCAGAGGAAATGATACGGATATGCTTCTTTCTATGCCGATCCCCAAGAGCTCTATCGTTCTTTCCAAGCTTTTGGGCATGTACCTTCTGGACGTGCTTTGTGCACTGGTCATGCTGGTGCCGACATATCTGATCGTATGTCTGGTGGGCGGTCACTCTTTTGCATTGTTTGCCAGAGGCATGGTCTTTGCATTTTTGCTTCCGGCTCTGCCACTGTTCGTTTCTCTGCTGTTCAGCTCTTTGATCACGTATCTGAAAAAGGCAACGAAATTCGGTCAGATCTTTTCCACCTTTGTATCGATGGCGGCTGTCTTTCTTTACATGATCGTCGTGCCGAATATCTCTTCTTATGCGGAGAATATGAATATTTCCCATGCTGAATCTGTTACAAAAATGAAGCAGATCCTGCCTTTTTACTGGATGACGGAAGCCGTCTACAGCGGTGACCTTTTCTGTGTGGCCATGACACTTCTGATCACTCTGATCCCGCTGTTTTTGGCCGTATACATCCATACCCGCGGCTTAAACGGCAGTAACTTCCAGGCGGATAACTCGAAGAAGGCGCTGTCTTTCAAGACATCTTCGGTGAGAAAAGCATCCATCATCATGGAACTGAGAAGATATTTTTCTTCTTCCAACTATGTAATGAATACACTTTTCGGTACACTTATGCTCCTGGGCCTGGTGATTTTCTTTGCCATCAAGGGCACGAGCGGACTGGCCGGACATTTCCATGTGGAAACTGACGGAGTGACAGTGGATCTTCTTGAGCGTATGCTCCCGTCGATCTGGGCGGCATGCGGGGCGATCTTCATTAATTTCTTTGCCTGCATGACCTATACGACTCCTTCTTCGGTGTCCATCGAAGGAAAGCGGATCTGGATCTCGAAGACGCTTCCGATCCCCACAAAAGTGATCCTGCAGTCTAAGATCGCTGTCAGCCTTCTGATCTATCAGCCGATCTCCATCATCTGCTGCATCATCATTTCTATTGTCACAAAGTGCGGGATCCTCGGATGCCTCCTGATGATCGTTCTGACATCTTTGTTCCAGCTTCTGACTTCCCTGGTGGGCCTGATCTTCGGTTTGATCTATGCCCGTCTTGACTGGACAAATGAAGCCCAGGTCGTAAAGAGCGGATTTGCTGTGGTCCTGACCATGATCATCTGCTTCCTTCTGGCGATTCCTTTCACGGTGGCCAGTGTGGCAGGCATCATTATCCATCAGAATATGCTCATGTATCTGATCCTCGGAGGAGAAGTCATCGTGATGGCGGGACTTTGTGTCGGCGCATATGCTATAATTACTCACTACGGGGTAAGAAAGTATGAGTCTCTGAATGGCTGATACATAAATTGAAAGATGTGGTATTGCCCCGCCATAAAGGAGCAAACAAGATGGACCTTTTTCATCGGGCACAGGAACCGGAGGAGCGGGAGCTTCAGTGGATCAAGCCATTCGACAGCAGAATGGCGGAGATCACGCGGCTTCAAAAGAAATCCGAAACCTGTCCCAAAGAGATGAAGAAGGTCTTTCTTTCTGCCTGGGGGGAACTTGCTTCCCAGGTGAAAGTCCATCAGAAACTGGCATCCCAGATCGTTTCTTCCGGTCTTCCTTTAAAGGTCTACTATAATCTGGTCCTGGATACGGATATCGGATCCGGCACGGCGGATTTCCTGTTTCTTTCGGATGAATATATTGTCGTGGTCCTTCTTCGAAAGAAAGAACATATTGAATGGGACCGTTACGACACTCGTTTTTCCCGGGCGCCTGGCGCGGTGGATGCCGGAAATGCGGAAGAAGCAGCAGGCATCGTGGCAGAGCATCTTTTGGACTGCCGAGTCCTTTCCAGAAAGGAACTGATGCGTGTGGTTCCGGTCCTGATCGATGACGAGGAAACGGAAATGAGCGGCTCTTCCCGTCCTGTCGGAAGGTCTCTTTTGTTTCCGGATATTCACGAGACAGTACGGGTCCATCCGGATGCATTCGGCCACTGGCTGGAGACGAACTGCGGGATCAGTGAGAAGCGGGGCCTGACGGAACTGAAACAGGAAAAAATCATCGAAGCCCTGGAAGCAATGGGCCGGTAAAACCCGACAGTTTACAGAACGGACATAAAATAGACGTATTTTTGTCCGTTTGTTATTTTTATCCGCAAAATTTATTCAAATCTTCTCCCGATAATAGAGTCAAGAGGTCACTTCAAGGGGACAAGGAGACCTGATGACAATCCCGAAGGGGGGGACTGAGGATGACAAAGTATTTAGTTACCGGAGCTACCGGTCAGATCGGAAACACCATTGTTCGCATGTTGCTGGATAATCAGAAGGATGTCCGGGTACTGGTTCACCCGGAGGAGGACACGACGCCGCTGGCAGGTCTTCCTGTAGAAGTCAGTTATGGTGACATCCTCGCCAAGGATTCTCTGAAAGATTTCTTCGATCTGGAAGAACCTCGTGAAGCGATTCTGATCCATGCACAGGAGAGAAATGTTATCTCTGAAAAGACCGATCTGATGGTCAGAAAGGTCAACGTGCACGGCACGATGAACATTACTGACACCTGCGTGAAAAAGAAGATCGGCAAACTGATCTATATCGGATCAGCCCGTGCGATCCCGCTTTCTGAAAATAATTCCGAGCCGGTCAAGGATGTCACTTTCTTCGACCGTAACCGGGTAGTCGGTGACTATGCCAAGTCCAAGGCGGAGGCAACACAGTATATTCTGGACAAGGTTTCCTTGAACGGATTGAATGCGGTGATCCTGCTTCCCTCTCTGGTACTGGGACCCTATGAATATGGCAATTCGGACGTGCTCAGTCTGATCCGTGATTATCTGTCCGGCGACCTGAAGGTCACGATCCCCGGCGGTGTGGATTTTACTGATGTCCGTGACGTGGCTTCCGGTGTACTGGAAGCGGCGGAGCACAGTGAGAAGGGCACCTGCTACATCCTTTCGAACACCTACGTAAGTACTCAGGACTTCCTGCATAATCTCCATGAGATCACAGGTAGAGAAGAGGTCACCAAGACCGTGCCGAACTGGCTTCTCAGCGGCAAGGGTATTGCCCAGCTCTACTATAAGATCACAAAGAAGGAGAATCCGAAAGATAAATATGGTCCATTCACCTCGCCGGAGCCGCTGTACCGCAGCGAGCGTGCGGCTGAGGAACTCCACTATTCCCCGCGCGATCTGCGTGCTTCTTTGGAGGATACCATCGACTGGGTCGAGAATAACCAGCCCATCGAAAATCCTCTCGATAAGAAGGAGAAAGAAAAGGAAAGTAAGCGTTCCGGGAATACAAAGAAAGCCAGTTCCGGCTGATATTAACATTGCAAGCACCCCTAATTAATCCTCTACTTCCTTGTTCCAGAAGACTGCATCAGAATTCATTCCGATGCAGTCTTCGTTATTTCCGGATTTTTGACAAATAAGAAGAGAAAGAACGCTATAAATGTGGTATAGTAGAAGTGCGCGAAAAGCACGATTTCAAATGAATAAAGGAAGTGTGTCACTATGCCGAAGACAGCAATGCTGGTCGTGGATATGCAGAATGCATTGATCCTGGAACACCCGTATGATGAAAAGAGACTGATCAAGACGATCTCCCAGATGGAACAGATCTGCAGAGATAAAGGAATCGAAGTTATTTTTATCCGGCATGAGGACAATACCCTGGTCCCGGGCGAAAGCGGATTTGAGATCTATAGTAAGGTCGCACCGGAAAAAGACGAGAAGATATTCAACAAGAAATATAACAGTGCATTTCGCAAAACAGGACTTCGCGAATACCTTCAGGAGAAGGGCGTGGAGCGGCTGATCGTAACCGGCATGCAGACGGACTTCTGCGTGGATGCCACCATTAAGGCGGCATTTGAATATGGCTTTGATGTTATCGTTCCCCGTGGCGGACATACCACATTTGATAACCGATATCTGTCCGGCGAGGAACTTTATCACTACTACAGCTACGAGATCTGGAATCACCGCTATGCGCAGGTGATGTCCGTGGACCATATTGAGGAGTGCTTATGAAATCACAGTTTTTTCCCTACGATGCGACCTGGGTACGTGCGCAGCATTTTCATTACTATGCCAAGATGTTCCCGACCAATATCTGCCTGAACCGCAGACTGGATGTGACGGAACTGGTACCGGCCATCGAGAAAAAAGGATACCGTCAGGATGTTGTGTTCTACTATCTGGTGACCAAGGCCATCAACAATCAGGGCGAACTGAGTGTGGCCTATAAAGACGGCCAGATCGGCTGGTGGAACTACCTGAATCCGGCCTATCCGGTATTTCATGAAGACGATGAGACCTCGACGATCCTCTGGACCGAATATGACGATGACTTCGCTGTATTTAACGAGAAGTTTCTTTCCGACCTGGAAAAATACGGAAACAGCAAGGGTGTATTTGCCATGAAGGGCATGCCCCCGACGAACAGCTATAACGTTACATTTAATCCCTGGTTCTCCTTTGACGGATTCTCTGTGGATCTGCATGACACGAGAGATTATTTCTTCCCGACTGTAGACATGTGCAAGATCATGGAAGAAAACGGACGCCTCTACCTGCCGATCGCCATTTCCGTGCACCGGGCGGCGACAGATCTGATCCACTTAAAGAAATTCTTTGACGATATCGAGAGCTATTTCCCGATGTTTACGCAGGGCTAAAGGAAAGACGATATGACCCGTGCCCTGATTGCCATGAGCGGCGGTGTGGATTCTTCTCTGGCGGCAAAGATCATGCTGGAGAGAGGATTTGACTGCGTAGGCTGCACCATGAAGCTCTACAGTAATGAAGATATCGTGATCAAAAATGCCAAGACCTGCTGCTCACTGGACGATGTGGAAGATGCCCATGCAGTCTGCCGGCAGCTGGGGATCCCGTATCACGTGTTTAATTTCAAGGAAGAATTCCGTCATCAGGTCATCGACAAATTCGTCGACTGTTATGAGCACGGAAGGACCCCGAATCCCTGCATCGACTGTAACCGCTATCTGAAATTCGGAAAACTGTATGAACGCGCGAAGGTCCTGGACTGTGACCTGATCGTGACGGGACATTATGCCCGGATCGTGGAAAAAGACGGCCGTTTTCATCTTCTAAAAGCACTGGATGACACCAAAGATCAAAGCTATGTTTTATATTCTCTGACCCAGGAGCAGCTTTCCCACACCATGTTCCCTTTGGGCGATCTGAAAAAGACGCAGGTCCGCGAGAAGGCACTGGATGCCGGCATGATCAATGCGGAGAAGAGAGAAAGCCAGGACATTTGCTTTGTCCCTGACGGAGACTATGTGGCCTTCCTTCGGAAATACACCGGAAAGGAGTATCCGAGCGGTGACTTTGTGGACCTGGAAGGAAATGTGCTTGGCACCCACAAAGGCATCGTCTGCTACACCCCGGGACAGAGAAGAGGCCTGGGACTTGCACTTCCTGCACCGATGTATGTATCCCGTCTGGATGTGGAAAATAACCGCGTGATCCTGGTCTATGAAAAAGATCTGAAGAGCACAGAAACACTGGTGGATGATGTAAACTGGATCTCCGGAATGGTTCCGACTGAACCTGTCCGCGTTCAGGCCAAGACCCGCTACCGCCAGAAAGAACAATGGGCGACAGCCTACCCTCTGGAAGACGGAAAAGTCCGGCTGGTATTTGATGAGCCCCTTCGCGCCATCACCCCCGGCCAGGCCGCAGTCTTTTACGATGGCGAAGAAGTATTGGGCGGAGGAACGATTGTCTCTTGATAGAGCGAGTAGTTGGAGAAATGAACGGGCGCTGGTCCTCGGAGCAAAAGCTCCTGCGGAGGCGCCTTTACCATTTCTACGGGTAAATCTGTTCTTCGAATCCAACCTTCCGATGCTGTCCTCGGACTTTGTCCTGCGGAGGCATCTTCAGGTTGATTCGAAGAAAGGGAAAGCCGGAGCAAGGTGACTCCCGCTCACTTCCCGCACCGATCTCTCAAACGAAGCAGCCTTGCCATGTGACTCGCGTTTTTTTCCAAACGAATCAGCCCTTCCATCTGCCTTTTGAATCTTTTCTCAAGAGGAATTATCCTGTAGGAGCCTCCGCAGACGCGAAGCGTCGAGGACAGATCCGAAAGGATAATTCCACTGAAGGGAAAGAAACGAATTTAGCGCCCAAAGGCTGATTCGTCAGGAGAAATACCGTTGATGACAGATCCGAAAGGATAATTCCACTGAAGTGAAAGAATCCTTACAGCGAATGTAAGTGGTCTTTCGTTAGGGCTTGACTTAGTATAGAGATGTAAGCGGTACGTCATGCTTATAGATCAATAAAGTTGCTTTTTCAAAGGAGAGAAAAATGGATCCTGTTTTAAAGATCGATTCGCTGAAGAAAGTTTATGGAAAAGGGGAGAATAAGACCTGTGCCTTAAATGGTATCAGTTTTCAGGTTATGCCGGGTGAATTTCTTGGCATCATGGGTGCGTCGGGTTCGGGAAAGTCCACACTTCTGAACTGTATCGCGGCGGTGATCTCTCCAAGCTCCGGATCGGTTGAAATGAACGGAAAAGAGATCAGTAAGCTGTCCGGAAAGAAGCTTGCTGAATATCGTGGAAAGGATATGGGTTATCTTTTTCAGAGTTTTGAACTGATCGATAATCTGACCGGAAAAGAGAATATCCTTCTTCCGGTTTCCCTTCACGGCGGAAATGAGAAAAAGAGTGCCGAGCGGCTGGAGAAACTTGCGTCGTATCTGGAGATCAAGGAGATCCTCAATAAGTTTCCGACGCAGATGTCGGGTGGTGAGAAGCAGCGTATTGCCGCCGCCCGTGCCTTGATACTCAATCCGGGCATGATCCTTTGTGATGAACCGACGGGTGCGCTTGATTCGAAAAATGCCAAGTCTCTGATGACGAAACTTTCCGGTCTTAACCGGGATGAGGGTGCCACGATCCTGATGGTGACCCATGACTCCAATGCCGCAAGTTTCTGCAGCCGTGTCATGTTTATTTCAGATGGTACGCTGTTCCATGAGCTTCGAAGAGAAGATGATGAGGAACAGAAAGTTTTCTATGACCGCATCTTGAAAGTTCTGGCCCAGCTGGGAGGAGGCGTCGGAAATGTTCTCTAAAATGGTATTCCGCAACAGCATCAGAAGCCATAAAGAGAATGTGCTTTTTATGAGCTCGCTGATCATTTCGATCATTGCGTTTTATGTTGTTCTTTCGCTTTCCAGCCAGGATGTGATGCGGTATCTGAAGACGCTGGAAAGTGATGCGATCCAAAAACTTTTTGGGATGATCGGCGTACTTTACGGCTTTACTCTGTTCATTATTTTCGCACTGGTATTCTTTGCGAGCCGCTTTCAGATCGAAAGACGGAGCCATGAGTTCGGGGTCTATATCATGATGGGCATGAAGAGGACCAAACTTTTTTTCATGCTTCTTCTGGAAGATCTGAGCAGTAGCGTGATTGCTCTTCTGGTAGGCCTTCCGGTGTCGGTTATGATCACGGAAGTGATCAGTCTTCTGACGGTGAAGATGGTGGGGATCGGTTTTATGGGCCACCAGAGCACTTTCTCTATTCATGCCGCTCTTTTGACGGCTGCCGGGTTTGCCGCCGTCAAACTTCTGTCTACCCTGATCCTATCCTTCCTCCTTCTACGGAAAGAGGTGGGCACACTTCTTTCGGATGCCCCGGATAATGTACGGAAAAAGTGTTATCCGATCCTTCAGGCCGGGATTCTGCTTCTGGGTGTGGTCCTTCTTATTCTGGCCTATCGGAAAGGTGTGACCGGTTCTGCCTGGGCGCGCACATCGGCAATGGGAGAGACGGTGGTCCTCGGACTTGCGGGAACCATGCTTTTGTTCCGCGGCCTTCGTTTTCTTATCGGACTGATCGCCAGGAAAGTGCCTTCCGGAAAGCTTCGCGTCTTTACCTTCCGGCAGATCGAAGATACAGTCATTTTCAAGTCCGGATCCATGGCGGTCTGCTCGATCCTGATCCTTATGGCGGCTTCTTGTCTTGCTTCTGGGATCGCAATCTTCTGTTCTTTCAATCTGTACGATTCCAAACGGATCGACTATACATTAACAAATACATTTAGCGGCAGAAACACAGATCTGATCTCTAAAATCGATGAAATCGGTCTTTCGGACAAGTTCTCTTACTTAGGTGTCTTACGTCTCAGCCATCCCTATAACGCCATAGAAAATGATGACTTCGACAGTGCTTTTTCCCCGGATGGATTCGAGATGCTTCGGGATCAGCTGGATCCGGAATATAAGGAGCACAACCCATACGGGAAGCTGGACGGTTTTCCGTTCATGATCCGACTTTCGGATTATAATGCACTGATGGCGGCACAGAACGAAGAAGCGCTGGAACTTGCTGATAATGAACTGGGCCTTTACCGAAGTGCGTCTTTTAACGGTTCGGAAGAACTGGATAATGAAGTGCTGGCTATGAAACCACATGTCACGCTGGGCGGAAAAGACTTTGTTATGACCGGAAAAGTCCAAGAATCACCGATCGTGACTGATTCGTTCATTACACTCTCCGGTGCACTGATCGTGCCGGATGCGACCTTTGATGCACTGGCGGGGGACGAGATGGAAACCTACGTCAACGGTATTTTGGACCGTAGCCAGTATACCCGTGACAGCATGGTGGAAATGTATATGGGGATCAACCGGAAGATGGACCGCTTCGGCCTTCCATATGAAAGCTATCTTCAGAATATGGGCCGGCAGCTGTTCTATCTGGTGGCGGCAAGTTATATTACGATCTATCTGGCGCTGATCTTCCTTGTGGTGGCCAATACGATCCTGGGCGTGCAGTTCCTGATGGGACAGAAACGTACGGCCAGACGCTATAAGACGCTGGTCAAGCTGGGCGCGGATCATGGCGACCTGTACACCAGTTCGAAAAAGCAGGTCAACTGGTTCTTCGGTCTTCCGATCCTGGTGGCGACGGTAAGTACTTTCTCCGCAGTACGGGCCCTGTTCCAGGGGATCCTGAGCAGCCGGACCAAATTGAATATTTCGGCCATGCTCCCCATCGTTGTCATTGTGATCTCGGTATTTGCTCTGGTAGAATATCTTTATATGTACATCGTCAAGCGATCCAGCTCCCGTTTCCTGGCGACTCTGATGACGCCGGAAAGAGAAGAGTGATCCCTTTACTTCGGATCTTTCTACGGGAAATGCACCGGAAGCCTTGACGGGAAAGGTCTTTTGGGAATGAAGCATATCGCCATTGTGGAAGATGAAAAAATGGTAGCAGAAGAGCTTTCGCTCATGCTGGAAAAAGAAGGCTACCGCGTCACCCAGGTAAAAGATTTTTCCCATGTAGCGGAAGAGATATTTCAGATCCGCCCCGATCTGGTTTTACTGGATATCAACCTTCCTCAGGAAAGCGGATTTACCATCTGCCGGAAGATCAAGAATAAAAGTGCGATCCCGGTTTTGGTCCTTACATCCAGAGATCAGTTAAGAGATGAGATCCAGGCGCTGGAACTGGGCGCCGATGAGTTCCTTACCAAGCCGTACCGGAAAGAGAGACTTCTTCTCCGGATCACCAATGTTTTAAAACGGTATGAAGGCCGGGCCAACCTTTTGGAGGGTCCGGGTTTTCTTCTGGATAAAGGAACCTATACTCTCTTTTACGATGGTACCTCCGTGCTGCTTCCCAAAAATCAGGGAAAGATCCTGGAGACCCTGATGCAGGATTTCGGCCGGACTGTCTCGAAAGAGGCCTTATGTGAGGCCGTCTGGGGGACTAGTGATTATATCGATGAAAATGCACTGCAGGTCAACCTGACCCGCCTGAAAAAGACTTTGAGCAGTCTTTCCCTTCCGCTGACGGTGGATGCCGAGCGGGGAGTGGGATACGTACTTCGGAAAACGGAGGAAAAAACATGAGACGTTTTCTTTCCGTAGTCAGATCCCATCTGCTTTTTCTCATTTATGTGCTGGGCGCAGATGTGTTTTTCGCATTTCTGATGTGGCTGGTGGACAGCAGGTCTTTTCAGAAGATCAGCCTTCTGATGCTGCTTTTCAGTGTTCTGTCTTTTCTCCTTCTTTGTGTGATATTGTCGATCCGGGAAGGAAGGATCGAGCGGGCCCTTTCTGAGTATATCCTGGAACCGGACGAGACGAGAACGGACCTTCTTCTTTCCCAGCTTCGCGGTTTCGAAAGAAGCCGGGTGGATACGCTCTGCCGCATCATATCGGAAAAAGAAAATGCCAGGGCAGTGCTTTTTACAAAGAATGAAGATTACGAAGAATATGTGGAAGCCTGGGCCCATGAGGCGAAAACTCCTATCTCGCTTTTGACGCTGATACTGGATAACCAGAGGGATTCTCTTTCTCCGGAACTTCTTTATAAGATCGAATATATCCGGGCGAGACTTTCCGGTTCGGTGGAACAGATGCTTCAGTATTCCCGTATCAAGGGCGGAAGAAAAGATTATCTTCTGGAAAATCTGCCGCTTCGGGAGATACTGGAGGATGTGGTGGAAGAATACCGGCCTCTTCTTTCCGAGAAGAATTTTACTGTGGTCAACGAGGTGGAAAAGGAGACCATCTATGCGGATAAGCGGGCGCTGACATATATGCTGGGGCAGATCGTCAGTAATGCCATCAAGTACAGCAGCGAAGAGCCCCGGCTTACTTTCCGGATGGACGGGGAGAGG
Source organism: Oscillospiraceae bacterium (assembly GCA_902802325.1). GTDB lineage: Bacteria > Bacillota > Clostridia > Saccharofermentanales > Saccharofermentanaceae > Scatonaster. Next base: position 20,960 of record CADCLV010000011.1, read on the forward strand.
AGACTTTCGATCGAAGATAACGGGATCGGGGTCAAAAAGAGCGATCTTCCCTTCATTTTCGAAAGAGGATTTACCGGAAATACCGGCCAGGCCAGAAAGAAAGCCACGGGTATGGGACTGTATCTGGTGGAAAAAATCGCAGAAGATATGCATTTTCAATTAAATGTTGCCTCGGAAATAGGAAAAGGCTTTCAAATCGTGGTACAATATCCAGACGTAGGAGCAGAAAACATGGGCTCCGAAGATGGCCTTCGGGCCGAAAAATGATTTTTCTAAAGGAGGAAAAAGCATGCTGGAATTACAACATGTGTCGTTCGAAGTAAATGACGACGGCGGCAAAGAGATCCTCCGTGATATAACCTTAACCATTCCGACAGGCAATCTGACTGTGATCACCGGACCTAACGGCGGAGGTAAATCCACCCTGGCCAAGCTGATCACGGGCATCATCCGCCCGACTTCGGGAAAGATCCTGTTCGATGGAGAAGATATTACGGATATGTCCATTACCGAGCGTGCCAGAAAAGGAATCGGATTCGCTTTTCAGCAGCCGGTGCGTTTCAAGGGGATCCAGGTCTTCGATCTGATCCGTCTGGCTACAGGCACCAAGCTTTCTACGGTGGATGCCTGTAAGTATCTGTCGGCAGTGGGCCTTTGCGCCAGAGAATACATCAACCGGGAAGTGAACAGCAGTCTTTCCGGAGGCGAGCTGAAGCGTATCGAGATCGCTACCGTTCTGGCTAAGGCCTCGAAGCTTTCCGTCTTCGATGAGCCGGAGGCGGGCATCGATCTTTGGAGCTTTCAGAACCTGATCGAGGTGTTCGAAGATATGCGAAAGAACATTTCGGACAGTTCGATCCTGATCATCTCCCACCAGGAGAGGATCCTGAATATTGCGGATGAGATCATTGTGCTCAAGGACGGAAAACTGGAGTACATGGGACCGAAGGACGAGATTTTACCGAAACTGAACGGTACGGATTCGTCCGTCAAGGGATGCGGGAAAGGCATCCTGAAAAGGGAGGTGGAGTAATGCTGAATCTGGATGCGGTTTCTGACCGCCTGTTAGAAGAAGTAGCGGACCTCCATAAGGTTCCGGTAGGCGCATATAACATCCGTTCCAACGGTAAGGCGGTGGCCAGAAACTCCACGGCCAATATCGACATTATCCCGAAAGAGAACGGTTCCGGTATCGATATCCGGATCAAGCCCGGAACGAAAAACGAGAGCGTGCATATTCCGGTAGTCATGACCGCAAGCGGTATCAAGGAACTGGTATATAACGACTTTTATATCGGTGAAGGATCCGATGTGGTGATCGTGGCCGGCTGCGGTATCGATAACTGCGGCCCGAAGGACAGTGAGCATGACGGTATCCACCGTTTCTTCGTCGGAAAAGGCGCGAAGGTCAAATATGTGGAGAAGCATTACGGTTCCGGCGAAGGCACCGGTAAGCGTATCCTGAATCCGGGCACGGAAGTGTACATGGAAGAGGACAGCTACATGGAAATGGAGATGGTCCAGATCAAGGGCGTGGACGATACTGTCCGTGACACAAAGGCGGAGCTGGCAGCCGGCGCCAAGCTGGTGGTCCGGGAGCGTCTCATGACGCATGGAAAGCAGAATGCGGTCAGCAATTACCGCGTGGACTTAAACGGCGACGGAAGTTCCTGCGACGTAGTGTCCCGTTCTGTTGCCCGCGATGATTCCTATCAGAAGTTTGATGCCGTTCTTACGGGAAATGCACCGTGTTCCGGTCATACGGAGTGTGACGCGATCATCATGGATAACGGCCGGATCCTGGCAGTTCCGGGACTGGAGGCCAATAACGTGGATGCGGCACTGGTTCATGAAGCGGCGATCGGTAAGATTGCCGGCGACCAGCTGATTAAGCTGATGACTTTCGGCCTGACCGAGCAGGAAGCAGAAGAACAGATCATCAACGGCTTCCTGAAGTAAGAACAGTTTTTTCGAAACAGACACGAAGGGCGGTTTCATTTGAAACCGCCCTTTTGGCTTTTGGATGCTGATGCGGAAAACCGTCACGAACTGGTCCGTGCCTGCTTTTCATATTGCGGGGACTTTAACCGCTCGACCATTTTTTCAGAAGGAAGCGGCCGGTCGTAATAGAAGCCCTGGATAATGGATACGCCCATTTTTACTAAGGTGTCCACCTGCTCGGCATTTTCGATACCCTCTGCCACGACCTGCAGTTCCAGGGATTTTGCCATCTTTACGATGTATTCCAGAATGGTCAGATCCTTGGAGTAGTGTTTCTCTACAAAACCCTTATCGATCTTAATGGTGTCGAAGGTGATCTCGCGAAGGAGCGTCAGAGAGGAGCTGGCACAGCCGAAATCATCGATGGAGACCAGATAACCGTAGGCGTGAAGCGCATCGACGAAGTGCTTCAGGATGAGGATCGGGAATTCATCGGCGGTCTCGGTGACCTCGATCTCGATGAGATGACGGGGGATGCCGCTGTCTTTTACGATCTGGTTAATACGCTCGACGATGCCCGGATCTGCAAGATTTCTTCTGGAAAAGTTTACAGAGATGGTCGGCGGATTCAGCCCCTGCGCCCGCCATTCGGCCAGGTCGGCGCAGACCCGCTTAAGAATATGCAGGTCCAGATTGCAGATGGAGCGGTTCTCTTCCATCAGGGAAATAAAGTGGGCCGGAGATACGACGTTGCCGTTGTGATTCCAGCGGGACAGGGCCTCGGCGCCACAGAGCGTATGCGTCTCGGCGTTGACCTTGGGCTGGTAGTAGGGCATAAAGTCGCCGTTTGTCAGACCCTGGAGGATCTCGTTTTCAAATTTTCTCCGGTTATTCATGTCGTTTAACACTTCTCTCGTCATATGAACCACCGGCTGGTTGGGCTGGGACTTGGCCATGCCCAGCGCTATGGCGGCGCAGGAAATGATCTCTTCGCCATCCATATCGGTGCGGTCGATCTTAAAGACACCGGCACGGGCGGAGATATTTACGGTGACCATGGTCCCTTCGCTCTTGTTATAGAAATTCACCGGCAGACCGGAAAGATTCTTCAGAAATTCTTCCACATGATCGTTTTTTACAACCGCGACGAACTGGTTGCCGTACTGGCGGGCCAGAAGCTCGTCCTTTCTCATTTGGTCCTGAAGACAGAGCGCATAATTAGCCAGGATCACGTTGCCGTTTTCCATGCCGTAGCGCCGGTTAATATCGGAGAATTTGCAAAGGTCGAAGAAGACGGCGGTATATTCCAGCCGCTTTGACTGATGCTGCATACTGTTGAGCCATTCCACGCAGCCGTGCTCATTCGCAAGTCCGGTGCGCATTTCGGTTCTGGCCACATGACGAAGCTCGTTGTTTTTACTGATGGTGCCTTCCACGAACATCAGGATCGCGGAAATACCGATACCCATGTTCATGTACGAATAGCCGTAGAAGAATACCTGGAAGCAAAGACCGATTGCCGGACAGATAATATACGAGGATAGTATCAGGAACTGCTGAAGTCCCAGTCTCTTTCTGTTCTCGATTATGATGGATACGACCAGGATCGAGGCGACCGCCGGGAAGAACAGCGAAAGAAGGAATAAAGGTCCTCGGGAATAATTATTCTGTGCATCGATCTCATAGTAGATGTGGGTAAACTGGGAAAGGATAACTAATCCGAATCCTACGCCGGAAAGAACAAAACTCAAGATAAACCGGTCACGGGCCGGCGCATTTTTTTTGATGGAAAAGTCGCCGTAGACCCGGTATGACACATAGACCGTATAGACCGGAAGAAGCAGGATACAGGCGGAAAAGACGACAAAATTTGAAAGGTGGCTCATGAAGGTATAAAGCTGACTGCTGTTTCCGCGATATACATAAGCCAGGGAATCAAAGGCCAGGAGAAGTCCCGCCAGAAGGTTCAAAAGCGTGAGAGACAGGCGGATAGGCCTGCGCTGATTATCGTTCGTCAGCGCAAGGATAGCCGAAATGAAACAGAATACTGCTTCAAACAGGAGAAACGCGACTTGTGTGGATAACGCATCAATCATATACTCTTCCCTGCCAACTTCATTCCTAATAAATATTATCTTACCTTTTAAAAGTAAAGACAATATGAATATTTCAAGAAAACGTCTGAGAATCGAAAAAACAAAAAGATCCGGAAAAGGATTTCCGGATCTTATGGTGGAGCATATGAGGATCGAACTCACGACCTCCAGATTGCGAACCTGGCGCTCTCCCAGCTGAGCTAATGCCCCGAATCACTCCCCTATTATCGGGGTATGCCATTCAAATGTCAAGGCGAATTTTGAAAAGGGGTGTGATATAGTAAGGGCAGAGATTCTCGACCGCGAAAGGGTAGGACAATGAAACTGAAAAGACAGCTCGCCGCGATTTTAAGCTCTGCGGCACTTCTCATAACCTTAGCCGGAATGACCCCGGCCAGTGCATTTCCCGAAGAAGGAACGATCATCATCGACGGAAAGACGTTTACGGTAAACCGTGACTGCAAAGGGGACAACTGGCACTACGAAGCCAAGGAACACACTCTTTTCCTGGAAGGCTATGAGGGACTTTACATCGATCTGGGACCGCAGGAAGAAGGAGTTTTTGTAAATCTTTCCGGCAGTAACAAGATCACATCGAATGTGGATATTCCGGCCCTGATGGCAGATGGCGATCTGACTATCTCCGGAGATGGAACTCTGGAACTGGAAGTTTCGGCCTGCCATTGTGCGGTCTATGCCAAGGGGGCGTCCCTTTCGATCTCCGGTGCTTCCGTGACTGTAAAGGGAAGTGGGGAGGTTGCGGATGCGGCATATATGCTGATGGCGGATTCGGGCCTTTCCATTTCTGATTCGAAGATCGGGATCAAGGATGAAGTAGAAGGACAGGGCGGCGCCGTCGGAACCATATCCGGCGATCTGGAGATAAAGGGATCCGAAATGAATATTTCTTCTTCGGCAAAAGCACTGGCGGCGCTTCGCGGACAGGTGCGTATTTCCGGCGGAAGTGCGGTCCTTTCTTCTTCGGAAAATACCATCTACGCCAAAAGCGGCTGCGTCATCGAGGAAAGCGCCAAGATGGACGTGATCTGTAAAGGTGAAGAGGCGACAGCAATCTACTGCCCGGAGGGCGACATTCATGTGACCTCTTCCGAACTTTCCGTAGATGCGGAAAAGACGGCGTTGGCAGGAAAATACATCATTTTAAAAGATGCCTATATCTCTGAACCGGAAGACGGCATGGTGCGGGAGATATCGTCCATGTGTACGATTTCCGCGGATGGGAAAGTCGCCTCGGATGTGCATGTCCTGTCTGGAGAAAAGCCGACTCCGACACCGACTCCGAGCCCGACGCCGGTGACGCTGACACCGACAAATACACCGGTGCCGGATCCTGAAAACGGCGGGTTTTCCGTCACGCCGAAAATGATCGTGGGCGCAGGTCTCCTTTTAGTGGGAGTTGTCGTGATCGTAGTGATCCTGGTATCCAGAAGCCGGGAAAGAAATCAGTACTAAGACCGGAAGCTTATATCAGGCCAGTTCGACAGTGACTTCGTTTCCGGAGAACTGGATCATCGAGCCCCATTCATTGATCTCCGGAATGCCGGAACTGCAGGAAGCAATGCGGAATACACCGGCCAGAAGAAGCCGGATCGTGCCGAAGAGACCCTGGGTCGAAATCGTCATGCGGTTATCTTTCCGGAAAACTTTCACATAGCCGACATTCTTCAGATCTGACGAATATACATCGGTGCTGATCTCTTTTCCTTCCGGGATCTCGAACAAGGTGATCGTTGCATTTTCCGTATAACTGTAAACCGGCTTTTCGTCATTGGTGCCGGCTACCAGAATGGTACCCGGACGGGCCAGAAGCGGCATGGTATTGTAACTGTGCTGCTCGTTTTTCCAGATCGGACCTTCGACACGCTCACGGGTCAAAAGGTTGGTCCAGGTGCCGGAAGGTACATAGTAGCGGACGATGCCGTCTTCGGAAGTGATCGGAGCGACAAGGATCGAAGGACCGAACATGAACTGCTGGTCCAGCATGGCTGTGTTCGGATCTTCAGGGAACTCCAGGATCATCGGCCGTGTCATCGGAATGCCCAGCGAACTGGACTCCACGGCGCAGGAGAAGATATAGGGCATCAGACCCAGCTTGAATTTTGCAAAAGTGGAAGTCTCTTCCAGTGCTTCCGGACCTAAAGACCAGAAAGTCTTTTCCTGCTCAAGTCCTCCGAGTGTTGCATGGGGAAGGAACATAGCGGCCTGGTGCCAGCGCATGTAAAGATCCGGTGTCACCACATCCGAAAGTCCGGTGATGTTTTCACTCCAGTACGGGAAACCGCTCATGGAAAGGGAAAGACCGCATTGCAGGGCGGACTGCATGCCCGCGTAGGAGGAATCTTCGTTATCCAACGTCAGGCAGGAGAACTTCTGGGAACCGGCAAATCCGGCATGCGCCAGAAGGAAAGCATTGTTCTGCCCGTAGCGGCGCTCCAGTACTTCAAAGACAGCCTCGGAGAAGAGGGTCGGATAGAGATTATGCATGCTGACCGGATCCAGCTCGTTTTTGTAGCTGATCCCCTGAGAGGCTGCGCGGATGCCATATGCCGGAGCGGCGACAGGTGCATCCGCACCGTAATCCAGCTGGAAGGAATCAACGCCCATGCGGATCAGGTCATCTACAAATTTCTGGTACCATGCGCGGGCGACCAGATTGGAAAAGTCCACAAGTCCGGAACCGGCCTGAATATGGTCGGTCTGGAACATGTCCCCATTTCCGAGATTTACGAAATAGTTTCCGTCGGATCCTTCCTGGAATTGCGGGGAAAGCTGGGAAATATACGGAGTCAGGGTCAGACAGATACGGATGCCCTGCTCATGCAGTTTCTTGATCATGTGCTGCGGGTTCGGGAAACGCTGCTCGTCCCAAAGGAAACTGGTCCACTCGAAATCCTTCATCCAGCAGGGGCTTAAATGGATCACGGAAAGCGGTACGTTCATATTCTTGGCAAACTCGACCATGGAAAGGATCGAGTCTTCATCGAACTCTCCGTACTTCGGCGCCGACAGCCAGGAACCGAATGACCAGGCCGGCGGAAGCATCGGACGTCCGATCAGCTCGGAATAAATATCCAGAACATGTTTCATGGAAGCGCCGCCGATAAAGATATACTCCATGGTCTCGCCGGAAAGAGAGATCTGGGTGCGCTGGGTCACCACGTTTCCGTCTGTGGAAGTGGTGCAGTCATTTCCGATCTCATAGGACACGCATTCGGTACTGTTTACGAAAACACCATAGCCGCGGGAAGAAAGAATGAACGGCACACTCTTGGCGGAACTGCCGTAACGGATGCCTGCATCCTCGTTCCAGATGTTATAGCTGCCGCCGTTTCTTACGATGCTTCCGGGTATTTCGCCCAGACCGTAGATGCACTCCCCCTCGCTGAGAGTAAACTGTTCACGGATATAAGTGCTGCCGTCCGGGGCGGTAATATGTGCCATGCCGCCCAGCTCGGAAGAAGTCAGAAGACGTCCGGAATAGTAAAAAGAAATCCCCCATTCTCCGCTCTTGTTGAAATGCACTTCCAGAAGGCTGGAGGAGTAGACATATTCATTTTCGGTCTCACTGCTCAGGGGCTTAATGATGGCACGGTTCAGTTCCATAACTGCTTTTGCCGCACGGGAACCTTTGTGATTACTGATTTTCACGGAGAACATGTTGGCGCCGATGGCACTGATGTGCACAGACAAAAGTCCGCACCCGACGGCATCAGCCCGTCTTTCCTGAACGCGGTAAGGCGCCAGAAGCGTGATGCCGGCATCCGAGTAATCGATATCGGCAATCTCCTTCGGATACTCAAGGGTATACCCTTCTTTTACTGTCCACAATCCATCTGTAAACTTCATAACGTACCCTCCTTGCATCCTGCATTCTCTGCAGGGTGGTTGATATGGGAACACAAGTCTCCAATTAAATTATAGCAGAGGCCCCCGCAAGAAGGGGAACAGAATTCCTACTGCTATGTTGCAGTTATGTGAAAAAATCTGATGAAAAGAAGAGTGATTTCCCCAAGGGAGATGGTATACTGAAAAAAAGACCGGATGATCCGGTTTTGATTTTATCCTCGTTACAAGGAGATCCGATCATTTTATGAGCTCGCCTGGAAAACTTCTGGCCTATGCCCGCAAAATGCACAATTGCCGACAGGAAGTCCTGGCGGATTCGGGGGCTTTTCTGCAGCTTGCCGATCTCCTTTTGAAACAGAATAAACGACGGATCCTTCTTCTTTCCGGAAAGCAGACACAGAAACTGAAACTGTATGACCAGTTTGTCGATATTCTTCAAAACGGCGGCGCCAAGGTGTTTATCTGGGTCCATGAAGGAAAGCTTCCGGAACGCGCAGCGGTAGATAAATGTGCAGTGGAATGCCAGACCTATAACTGTGATGCGATCGTGGCTTTCGGTGGCGGTACCATTATCGACATGGCAAAGATGGTGTCGGTCCGCATGACGAATCCTTATTCGTCTTTATATCAGATGCGGGGAGTCGATTGTATTTATGCGCCGGGCGTGGATCTTTATGTAGTCTCGACTACCGGAAGCGGAGCGGAGGGCAGTGCCTGTGCTCTGATCCGTCAGGATCAATATATAAGTATGTATTATAGCCGGTATCTGATCCCTAAGACCGTGGTCCTGGATCCGGATCTGGTTTTGCGTCTTCCCATGGAAAATATGGCGTCGGCGGCGATCCTTGCACTGACTCATGCCGTGGAAGCATATATCAGCCCGGTTTCGGAAGAATTTCCGGCAGACCGGGCCAATGTGCTGATCTCGCTTCCGATCTTTTTTTCATATCTGGAAAAGTGCTACAAGCATGGCGTCGATAATGACACGTATCTTCAGATCATGATGGCGCCGTACTATGCAGGGGTGGCGGCAAGACGCATAGGCTTTGGCTACACCCATAGTTTTGCCATGTATATGGCAGACCGGTATGACATGGCGCCTGGCTGTATCTGTGCGACGATGCTGCCTGTTGTTCTGGAATATGAATTGGACGAGGTGAAAGAGGACCTGGCGGAACTTGCCCGCGCGGCACATCTCTGCTCATCCCGTGCCACTTCAGAAGAGGCGGCCCGTGCTTTCATTTCCGGCTTCCAGAGCTTATGCCGCCGAGTCGGGCTGGATAGTAAATCTCCTGCGATCCAAAATGAAGATGTACCGGATCTGGCGGAGCTGGTTTTGAATGATGCAAAGCAGTGGCGTCATCCGAAAAAGATGAAAACGAAGCAGGCAGCGGCGCTGCTCCGAAAAGTACAAAACGGAAAAAAGGGTTAAGCGTATGCAGGAAACGGTAAAGGTCGGCTATATATTACCGGAACCTCTGAAGCGGGTCCTCAAGAGGATCGAAGAGCATGATTTCGAAGCCTATGTAGTGGGTGGTGCAGTACGGGATATCCTTCTTTCAAAGACACCGGATGATTTTGATGTTACGACTTCGGCAACTCCGGAAGAACTCCGGGAGATCTTCGGGGAGAAAAACTGGCATCCCACAGGTATCCGGCATGGAACCGTCACCATCGTTGAAGATGGATTTCCTTTTGAAATCACGACTTTCCGTGTAGATGGAGACTATACTGATTCCCGGCATCCGGATGAAGTACGTTTTACCCGGTCTTTAAAAGAAGATGTGATGCGCCGGGATTTTACCATCAATGCCATGGCCCTTGGTGAGGATGGACGGATCATTGACTATTGCGGCGGCATCGAGGATCTGAAAGCAAAAAAGATCAGAACTGTCGGCGATCCCCGGAAGCGTTTTGAAGAAGATGCGCTTCGTATTCTTCGCGGGCTCCGCTTTTCGGCGGAACTTGGTTTTTCAATAGAAAAAGAGACATCGAAAGAGATATTCCGTCAAAAAGATGCCTTATGCCATCTTTCTGCGGAACGGATCTGGAAAGAGTTCTCACGGCTTTTATGCGGGGCATACTGCGTGCCTGTTCTTCGGAAATATTTTGACGTGTTCGCTGTTTTTATTCCGGAGATCCGCCCGATGAAGGGATTTGAGCAGCATAACCCCCACCATATTTACGATGTATGGGAGCATACCCTGGTATCGATCCTGTCGATCCGGCCCGAACTGATATTGCGGCTGACGATGCTTTTCCATGATATCGGAAAACCGGACTGCTTTGAAATGGACGAAGCCGGTGTCGGGCATTTCCGCGGACATATGAAGATCAGCGCAGAGAAGGCAGATGAGATCCTTCGCCGGCTGAAGGTGGATACACAGACGAGAGAAACCACGGTCCTTCTGATCAAGGCACACGATGTGGCGATGATGCCTGTAAACCTCCGTATGGTACGCCGGCGACTGGCACAGTATGGAGAAGAGAACCTGCGGCGGCTTTTAGAGGTAAAGCGGGCGGATACATTAGCTCATTCTTCGCAAAGTGCATATAGATTAAAGGAATTACAGTATTTCGAGGAACTCCTGGATCAGGCGATCCGTGAAAAGATGTGTTTTTCTTATTCTGATCTGGAAATCACCGGAAAAGACCTGATCGCACTGGGAATTCCGGCAGGACCGGTGATCGGAAAGGTGAAAAAACAGCTTTTGGACGAGGTTATTGACGGGAATCTGAAAAATGAAAAAAGTGCCCTGAATGCCCGTGCCACAGGCCTTTGGACCGACTTAAAACAACAGGGCTCCTTTTGAATTGTGAACTTAATTTCACATTTTGACACATTCGTGCATACAATTACACAAACGAAATACGCGAACTATACAGAAAAGTTGTGTAAGATGCACAACTTTGAAATCCTGTATACAACTTTTTCATAATTTCGATACAAATTGTGACAAAAAAGTGACAAAAACCACAAGAATTTGAACTTTCCCATTGCTAGAATAAAACCATAAACAAACACGACATCTAAGGCGACAGACATCAAGAGGAAAACAGAGAATTAGACAACCAAGTTAAAGGGGGAGAATACCATGAAAAACAGAAGAGGTTTTACATTAGTTGAAATGATGTGTGTCGTCGCAATCATTATTTTCTTATCGGCAGTGACGATCACAGGTTTCTCGCAGTATACAAAGAGAGCAAAAGATATGAAGGCAAGCGTAGAGGCGCACAGTGCAGCATATGTTTCTCAGGAAAACCAGATCAAAAATCTTCTGATGACAACCAGAGAACATATCCAGCACCCGACAACCGACACACAGCCGCACTACAATCAGACACAGCCGACACAGCCGACAGCAGCTCCGACACAGCCGACAGCAGCTCCGACGCAGCCGACAACACCGCCGACACAGCCGACCACACCTCCGACTCAGGCAACAGAACCGTCCACTCAGCCGACAGCAGCTCCGACGCAGCCGCAGAACAATAATACGAATGCTCCTGGAAGCAGCGTTGAGATGAAATCCGGTTGGTGGGACAGCAAACTGAAGTTCAATAAGAAAGTGACTGAGGCGATCATCAGAACAGACGGAACCGGTTTCCAGGTGAATGCGAACGGTAAGTACAGCGTTGAAGATCTTGGAAATGGACGTTATAAAGTAAAATTTGTTGCACAGGGCTGGGGCCAGACAGAAAAGAATATCCCCTTCCACGTCGACAATGCCAACACCTTCGTAATCGAGAGCTTCAGCTGACTCGAACGACAGGTAAGATGAATTAGCCACTATCCGATGACAGATTGGAGACAATAGAGAACTGACATCTTAGGACATCATACGTTTTCCTTCGGAGGCCGCCCTTTAACCGGGGCGGCCTTATCGTGTATTTACAAATCTGTAAAAAAGCCGTGCTTTTTCCGCCATATCGTATTAGTATAATATGTAACAGAAACTGCAAAGCTGACTATTGGGGATGGCTAAGTGTAGCAGGGGGAAATATGAAATTACAGGGGATTGCAAGGATCATATCCAAGAATCTAACGGTCGTATCTATCGCGTCCGCGTTTTTGCTGGGCGTGCTTGGCATGACCGGACTTCAGGATAAGATCTTTGATACGTCCACCTGGTTCATGTCTCCGGCTGAGGTAGAAGAAAAGTTTGGCGAGGATGAGGATACAAATAATTTGCCGGATAATACCGGAAACTCTCAGCAGGGACAAGAAATCACCAATTCTGAAAACGGTTTGGAAGTGAATTCTTCCGAGACAAAAGAAAATGAGACGGAGCTTTCTTCGGATAATACATCTGAAACGGGCAGCTCCGCCGTGACTTCTCTTTCCGAGACTTCGGCCACGACAGAGAGCCAGACCTCGGAACAATCTGAAGCCAGTGTTTCGGAAACCAGCCGGCCGGCCGATGAGAGTACTACCCAGGAAGAGACGAAGACTTCTTCGACAGTAAAGGAAGAAACGACCACGGCGGCACCTGAAGAGACCACCGAACCGGTGGAGGAAACTACGGAAGAAGAGACCACCCTGGAAGAAACCACCACCCTGGAAGAAACCACAACTACGACTACTGAAGAGACAACTACTGCGGCAGCCGAACCGGCTTCCCTGGGAGATACCAGCGGATCTTATGATGACGATATGGCACGGGAAGTACTGGATCTGGTAAATGAGATCCGTGCCAACAACGGTCTTTCTCCTCTGGAGTGGAACGGCTCTCTGGCAAAGTGTGCAAAGGTCCGTGCTTCTGAGCTTCCGGTAAAGTGGTCCCACACCCGTCCGGATGGTTCCAAGTGGTATACGGTAAATCCGGATATCATGTACGGTGAGAATCTGGCAAAGGGTCAGACTTCCGCATCTGCGGCAGTAAATGCCTGGATGGAATCCGAGACACACCGTGCCAATATTATGGCAGACTATAACACTTTGGGCGTGGCTTGCTACTATTGCGATGGTGCGTACTACTGGGTACAGGAGTTCGGATACTGAGTACAGTGGAAAAATCACCCAAGACTCCCTTTATATATAGAAACTATGTGCGGTGGCCGTTGATGATCGGTATGGTTTTGGTCGTCCTTTTCGGCCTGGCATACAGTTTTTTTATCGATCCGACAAAGTCTCCCGATGCCACATTCCCTTGTGTGACGCGGGAGGCTTTTGGCATTTACTGTCCCGGATGCGGGGACACAAGAGCGCTTCATGCTTTGACCCATGGAAGGATCCTTACGGCATTTGATTATAATTTTCTGTTTCCGTTTATTGTCATCATTCTGGCCTGGTATTTCCTGGTAGGATTAACGACTTTATTCTTCAAAAAACGCGTCATGTGGATCCCGCAAAGCCTTCCGACCTGGGGGATCGTGATGCTGTGCGTGACGATCGTTGCCTTCACGGTTTTTAGAAATCTTCCCTGGTGGCCGTTTACGATCCTGGCTCCTTGAACACGCTGTAATTCCGTATATTGAGAGAGTTAAGCATTTATAAAGAAACGAATCTGGATATTGCGAAAGAACTCTTGACACATTATTATTACTTATAGTGAATGCATCCGGTCAGATGCACCGGATGTCGATATGAGGAGGAATTTGATATGGCTATTTGCAGATATTGTGGCGCAGAAACAGGTAACTCTCCGTTTTGCCAGAATTGTGGCGCGAAGGTAGAAGCGGCACCGGCTTCCCAGCCGATCCCGCAGGAGCAGCCGGCTTTTACACCGGATACGATCCCGACACAGCCGCAGAGCTACTCGATCCCGACACAGCCGACATATTATACACCGGGTGGAGCCGGCGGACTTATGGCAGGAAACATCATTGCGATCATCCTGGGTGTGGTCTGCTGCTGCTTTACTTACTTTATTTCTCTTGTCACGATGATTCTGGGTATCATCGGTGTGGTTTATGCCTCTAAGGTAAAATCAAGCATGAGCCCGGAAGAAGAACGGCACAACCGTAATCTCTCCCGCATTATGATGATCATCGGCTATGTGGTACTGCTGCTTGGCCTTATTGTTTTCATCGGTATGATCCTTACCTCTTCGAATGGTTTCGAAGGATTGAAGGAAACCTGGAATTCGATTTATGAGTCTGTATCGATTTCCATGGCTGAGGGCGGCAAATAATTATTTGGGGATACACTATGCAATGTGAACGATGCAAAGCAGAACTATTGCCGGACGCGAAGTTCTGTCCGGAATGCGGACAAATTGTGGTAAGACCTGGACAGCAGGAGAGCGTAAGCTCCCCTGCTGTTGCTTCGCTTGAGAACAAGGCGGAAGGACTCCAAGAGACGATTCCTGCTCCGGTTTTTGCCCCGGAATCAAAAGCTGCGACCGAAAACACGGCCGCGCCGCTTGCTTTTGTTCCGGCTTCGCACAGTACACCGTCCCCGGTTTTGACATCGCCTCTTCCGGGTTATGCTCCAACGTCTTCGGCTTTTTTCCGGCCGGCTCCGACTCCTTCGGAAGAAAGTGATTTCTATCACATTGATGCAATGGAAAAGCCGGACTTTGAAGCCATGCGCGGAATATCGATCTTTTTGATCCTGATTTCGATCTGCACTTTTGTCGGAATATTATTTCCGATGCCGCTGGCGATCGTAAGTCTGGTGTCTTCCTGCGGCGGTATCGGAGAAAGAGACCCGATTGCGGCCAAGCGCAAGTTTGATACCTGCAGAACAATGGTGATCGTTACCGTTATCACACTTCTGGCGATCATTATTTGCGGGATTGTTTTCCTCGGAGCCATGGGTTATCTGACCGATTCACTGAGCAGAAACCACGTGTCGCTGTGAGAAAAAACTTAGAATCCGGCGTAATTTGTAAAGAAAACGTAGAAATGCCTCTGAACCAGTGTAGAGACAAAGGTTCAGAGGCATTTGTATTTGTACAATATGAAAAATCTTTGTCAATTTGTTGTGAAATTGACCAGTAAAGAATGAAAAATCTTATAAAAGGTTGTATAATTGTTTTACAATTCGATTCAGAGGGAGTAAATTGAGATGAAGAAATGTCCTGTATGTGGCGTTATGATGGGAGATAACGTAGCACGGTGCTTCATGTGCAAGTACGATTTTCAGAAGGCGGCGCGCGAAGGGGAGGATGCAGCGCGACAGGAAGCCAGTGAAAATATTAAGCGCAGTGAGCAGGAAGCCAGTGCCCGCGTCGAGCAGAAACGTTCTCAAGAAGAAAAAGTTATCGCAGAAATGAAGGAGCGCAATGCACGTGAGATCGAAACGTTGAATGCGCAGTTGGAGTCTGAGAAACTTCGTATTGAGACCGAGTATGTCGAGATCCGTAAACGTGCTCTGGACGAGCGTAAAAAGCTGGAGAAAGAACTCGATGAGCTGCGTGATACAGTCGCGATCGAGAAGAAGCGTACTGCAGATGCGGAAGCAGAGGCCGATAAGATCCGTGAGGCAGCAAGACAGGAAATGGCTGCTGAGCATGAACAGATGATCGCCCAGGCGAAGAAAGAGCAGGAAGCGATCCTTCTGGAGGCCCAGAAAGAGACAGAAAAACTGGCCGTTCAGGTTCAGAAAGAATATAAGGATGCGATGACCAGAAGACAGCAGATGCTTGATGAAGCAGAAGCTGCGGCACAGCAGACGAAAGTGGTTTTCGAGCAGAGAGACACAGCCCAGAAAGAGCTGAAAGATATCGAGTCTTCTCTGAATGAAATGAAGAGCAATTACGAGACTGCCAGAAAGCAGCTCGAAGCGGAAGCGGAAGAGACTACCCGTCAGAAGATCAAAGAAGGTGACGATGCCAAGGCGGCGGCGATCGCAGAAGGCGAAAGCGCCAAAGCGGCAGCGATTGCAGAGGCCCAGCAGGTCCTTAGTGAGATCGAGCAGACGAAGAAACAGGCAGCTGCCGAACTGGAAGCTTACGTAAAAGAAGCGAAGCGGGCAATCGAAGAAGCCAACAAGGCGCAGGATCTCTGCACGAAACTGACAGAAGATTCCAAGCGCATGCAGCAGGCTTTGGATGAGACCCAGCATTCTTATGAGTCCATCGCCCAGGAGAAGGAAAACCTGGAAAATGAAGTGGATAAGCTGAAGAAGGATGCGGAAAATGAAAAGAAACGCATTCTCGGCGAAGCCGAAATGGAGCGCGAGCGGATCGCGAAAGAGACTGAGGCTGAGCGGATCCGTGTTACACAGGAAGCGGAAGCGGCACTGACGCAGATGGCGAAAGAGACCGATGATTATAAGCTCCGTGTGACGAAAGAGGCGGATGATTACAAGACGAACACCACCAAGGAAGCGAATGACTACAAGGCCAGCGTAACCAAGGAAGCAGACGAGTATAAGGCCCGCGTGACCAAGGAAGCGGATGATGAGCGTGCCAGCATTACCGCCAAAGCCAAGGCGGAACTGGAAGCTTCTCAGAAGGAGAAGGCCCGCCTTGATCAGGAAGCTTCGCAGGTACTGGCGCAGGCCCAGCAGCAGAAGCAGTCCATGGAAATGGAAGCGAAGCAGCTGATGGATTCTGCCAAGAAAGCCGTGACCGATGCCCAGCAGGAGAAAGAGAAACTGCAGGCTGAAGCCAGAGCCGGCTGCGATGTAATTGCGAAGCAGAAGTCGGCACTGGAAGCGGATATTGCCAGAATGGTCAAGGAGCAAAGCGAGACCAAGACCGGATATGAGACACAGATCGCCGCACTTGCAACAGAACTGGCTACGGCTAAGACCATTATTGCGGATTCGAAGAATGCCAAGAAACTGGCAGAGGTCGAGGCGCAGGAACTGATCCTGAAGGCGGAAAAACGTGCGATTGCTCTCAAAGAGTCCGCACTTTCAGAAAGTGAGAAGGGCAAACTTCAGGATGCCCTGAAAGCGAAGGAGAGTGAGTTGGCAGAAATGGCGAAGTCGAAAGAAGAACTGGAAAAGCAGCTGGATGACACCCAGAAGGCAATTAAGAAGTTGCAGGATCAGATCGATAAGATGCCGGTGGGTGGTGGAGCCGTTTCCATTGCAGACAGCAAGAAGGAGTATTCTGTGATATTGATTCCTCACCTGCCAAATGGTGAAGTCAATTCCGAAAGGATCGCCGAGGTCCTGGCTAAGAAAGCTGCTGACGGCTGGCGACTGCACAGCATGATCAACGATGAAGGCGGAAAGCTCCAGGCATCTCTGGGAGGCACGGACAGCATGTCCCTTTCGGCCAGCAGTGTTTCGATTAAGGAAGACCGCGTGATCATGGTATTTGAAAGAAGCCTGAAAAAATAACGCTAGAAAACGCGTATTTTTTGAAAGACTGTTCTCCGATTCGGAGGACAGTCTTTTTTCTTTGAGCAAAACTCGTTAAGTATCACAAAAATAAAATGTGAAATACCAAAGTTTTTGTAGATATTGATTACAGAATCGGTTATAATAGCCATATTAGAGTTTGAATTAGGAGGACGAATACATGACCAATTATTCGGCAGACAAGATCCGTAATATCGCGTTATTGGGACACGGCGGATCTGGCAAAACAGCACTGGCAGAAGCAATGCTCTTCTGCTCTAAAGCAATCGACCGTCTGGGTCGTGCAACCGACGGCAACACCGCATTGGACTTTGACCCGGAAGAAGTGAAGCGTCAGATTTCTATCAATACATCCGTCGCGGCACTCGAGTGGAAAAACACTAAGATGAATCTCATCGACACTCCCGGTGATTTCGATTTTCTCGGTGAAACCATGGCCGGTATTCGTGTAGCAGGAAGCGCGATCGTACTGATCAGCGCCAAGGGCGGCACCTCTGTAGGCTCGGAAAAGGCGATCCGTCTTCTGAATAAGAGAAAGGTTCCTTTCCTCTTCTTTATGAACCGTATGGACGAACCGAATGCAGACTTTGAAGCAGTCGTTTCCCGTATGATGAACCGTTACGGCCGCGGCGTGATCCCGCTTTCGCTGCCGATCATGACCGGTGATAAGATGACCGGTATCGTAGACGTAATGAATAAGCGTGCTTTTACGCTGGATGAAAAGACCGGTGCCCAGACCGAGATCCCGCTTCCGGCTGAATTTGAAGATCGCGTAGCCGAACTTCAGGATAAGGTTAACGAAGTTGTGGCAGAGAGCGACGAAGAACTCATGGAGAAGTATTTCGCCGGCGAGCCCTTTACCGAGGATGAATTCCGTCGTGGTGTACATGCCGGATTTGCCGATGGCGTATTGCATCCGATCTATGTCGGTTCCGCATATAAGAACTGGGGCGTGGAGTTCCTTCTGAACTGTCTTTCCAAGGATACCCCGCCGGCCTCCACGAAGCCGCCGCAAGAGGGCGTGACTCCGGATGGCGAGAAGCTGACGATCTACTGCAAGCAGGATGAGCCGCTGGCTGCCTTTATCTTTAAGACGATCGCTGACCCGTTCGTAGGCCGTATCTCCCTGTTCCGTGTATATGCAGGTGAATTGAAGAGCAACTCTACCGTCTATAACTCCGTGAAGGAGAAAGAAGAGCGCATGGGCGGTCTCTTCTATATGGTCGGTAAAAAGCAGATCCCGACAGATAAGGTCGTAGCCGGTGATATCGGTGCGGTCGCAAAACTTGTGATCTCGCAGACCAACGATACGCTGTGCGATAAATCCCGTATCGTGACATTGACAAAGATCAACTTCCCGACACCGTGTCTTTCCATGGGTATTGTCCCGAAGGCAAGAGGTGAAGAAGATAAGATCATGTCCGGTCTGAATAAGCTGAAGGATGAGGATCCGGTATTCACAGTAGTAAACAATGCGGAAACCAAGCAGATGGTCATCAGCGGTCTGGGAGAGCAGGAGATCTCCGTACTTAAGAGCAAGCTCAAGAGTAAGTTTAACGTAGATGCGGATCTGGAAGAACCGCGTGTTCCGTACCGTGAAGCGATCAGAAAGAAGGTTAAGGTTCAGGGTAAGCATAAGAAACAGTCCGGCGGTCACGGTCAGTATGGTGACGTATGGATCGAGTTCGAGCCGACAGATTCCGAGACACTCGTATTTGAAGAGAATGTATTCGGCGGCGCTGTACCGAAGAACTTCTTCCCGGCAGTTGAAAAGGGTCTGCAGGACGCAGTTAAGAAGGGTATCCTGGGCGGTTTCCCGGTAGTAAACCTCAAGGCAACACTTGTCGATGGTTCTTACCACGATGTTGACTCTTCGGAAATGGCGTTCAAGATCGCTGCGAACCTTGCCTTTAAGGCTGGTATGCAGGCTGCGAACCCGGTTCTCCTTGAGCCGATCAGCACGGTTTCCGTACACATTCCGGAAGATAAGCAGGGTGATATCATGGGCGACATGAACAAGCGTCGTGGCCGCATCATGGGTATCGACAGTGATGAGACCGGTTCGGTCATCAACTGTGAAGTGCCGACAGCAGAAATGGCCAGCTATGCTACAGACCTGAAGTCCATGACTCAGGGCCGTGGCTGGTACACCATCGAGCATGCCCGTTATGAGCAGGCTCCGGGCGATGTACAGGCGAAGGTGATCGAAGCCAGAAAGGCATTCCTGGCGGAAGAAGAGTAATCTTCCGTAAGACGGACCTGTCCGGTATTTGATTAGAACGGAATATCTCCCCGTGGTGTGGTCCTTTCACCGAAGTGGAAGGACCCGCCACACGGGAGATACTTTTTGTGAAAATCCGAATTGCCTGAAGGTGCGAATTCTTTTGCCGTAACCTGGCTTTTTGGTATAGAATAAACATAGACATTTTTCAACGGAGGAGCGCCTCATGCCCTATTCCAGTGTTTTTCTGACAGAGATCATTAAATCCTTTGAATTAGAAGTCGTATATGCCCCGGAGGATATGGAAAAAGTCCGTATCCATGTTGCGGATGTGACCCGTCCGGGACTTCAGCTGGCCGGATACTATGACCATTTTGGTCCGGACCGTATCCAGCTGATCGGAAATATGGAGCATGCTTACCTGGATAAGCTGACACCGGAACAGCGGGAAGAAAGACTGGCGGCATTATTTGATAAGAATATCCCCTGCCTGATCCTGACACGGAACCATGTGGCTCATGATGAACTGATCCGTGTGGCGCAGAAGACGCAGATCCCGTTACTTCGTACCCGTCAGGCGACCAGTGAATTTATGAGCTCCCTGGTCAAATACCTCAATGTGGAACTGGCGCCGCGTATTTCCATGCATGGCGTACTGGTCGAGGTAAACGGTGAAGGTATCCTGATCCTGGGTGAAAGCGGTGTAGGTAAATCGGAGACGGCGCTGGAGATCGTTAAGCGTGGTCACCGTCTGATCGCCGATGATCAGGTGGAGATCCGCCGTGTTTCCGAGACGACCCTTCTTGGACGTGCGCCGGAAGTGATCCGGCATCTGATCGAGATCCGCGGTATCGGTATCCTCGACGTAAAGGAACTGTACGGTGTATCTTCCGTTAAACTTCAGGAGAATATCGACTTCGTTATCAATCTGGAGTTGTGGGATGAAAAGAAGACCTACGACAGACTGGGCATTACCGATGAGACGACGGAGATCCTGGGCATCCAGGTACCGTCCATCACGATCCCGGTAGGTCCCGGACGTAACCTGGCGATCATCGTTGAAGCGGCGGCGATCAACTACCGTGTTAAGAAGATGGGTTATAACGCGGCCAAAGATCTGGTCACGAGAGTTTTCCCGGGCGGGCTGAACACCTGATAATCCGGTGCCGAGACCTTTTCGGACAGAAAAGGCCTTTCGGGAAAAATAAGACAGAAGGAAAGAAAAGGAAAAAAGAAATGAATGTAGACGAGAAGATCATCGAAGCGTTTCGAAATGCACTTCGGGAGGCGGGAAAAGTAGAACTGGCGGAATCGGTCCGTGTGGATGAGATCATGAAGAGCCATACTTCTTTTCGTGTCGGCGGTCCGGCAGATCTTTTCGCGGAACCGAAAGATACTGAAGAGATCACAGCGTTGATTTCTGCGGCTAAAGCACTTCTGATCCCTTTCTTCCTTATGGGAAACGGCTCCAATCTGGTGATCTCGGATGAGGGGATCGAGGGATTGGTGATCCATCTGGGAGAAAAATTTTCCCATATTGAATCGAAGCCGGATCCGAATGATCCGGAAAAAGAACTGGTGCGGGTCACGGCCGGCACACTCCTTACAAGGCTTTCCTCCTTTGCGACGAGATCCGGACTTACCGGACTGGAGTTTGCTTCGGGGATCCCGGGATCGGTCGGCGGCGCAGTGTTTATGAATGCAGGCGCTTACGATCACGATATGTCGGAAGTGGTGGAAGAAGTCACCTGCATCACGAAAGACGGGCAGGTTAAGACCTTTGGAAAAGAAGAGCTGGATTTTTCATACCGGAACAGCATCTTTATGAAAGAAGGCGGCATCGTGACCGAAGCCCTTCTTTCGCTATCCCGCGGAGATACGGAGGAGATTTCCGCTAAGGTCAGAGAATATACCGAAAAGCGCACGAAATCCCAGCCGCTGAATTTCCCCAGCGCGGGCAGTATGTTTAAACGCCCTGTGGGCCACTATACCGGTGCCCTGATCGAGCAATGCGGCTTGAAAGGCACTTGTGTCGGAGGGGCGCAGGTCTCGGAAAAGCATGCCGGATTTGTGATCAACAAAGGCGAGGCGACCGCGTCGGATATCGACGGTCTGGTCAAAAAGATCCAAAGCGAAGTGAAAGCGAAATTCGATGTGGATCTGGAACGTGAAGTACGATTTATCGGAAGAGGTTTCTCTTCCCCGAATACATAAGGAGGCGGGACATGGATGTTATCATTTTGACGGGTATGTCCGGCGCCGGCAAAAGCCAGGCGGCGCATTTTCTGGAGGATCAGGGATATTTCTGTATCGATAATCTTCCGCCGATGGTTCTGCCGGAACTGGTCCGCACATTTTTAAAAGGACAGGGCGGTGAAGGTTTTGCTGTCGATAAACTGGCTTTCGTAGTCGATATCCGAAGCAACGATTTCCTGAAGGGCTTCGGAAAAGCCATGACGGAACTGAAGAACCTGGAGTGCCCTTACCGGATCATCTTCCTGGAGGCGAACGATCAGGTCCTGGTAAGCCGGTATCGCCAGACGAGAAGAAAGCATCCGCTTTCCGACGGTCTGTCTCTTGTGGAAGCTATTGAAAAAGAGCGTTCCCAGATGCGCGGCATCCGGGCACGGGCAACGCATGTCATCGATACATCTCTTATCGCCCTCAGTGCGCTTAAAGAAGAACTTCTGCACATTATCGAGATCAGTGATGAAAAGACCATGGATATCCACGTGGAATCTTTCGGCTTTAAGTACGGACTTCCGGGTGACTGCGATATCACCTGCGACGTCAGATTCCTGCCGAATCCTTTCTATATTCCGGAGCTGAAAATGCACTGTGGTAAGGATCAGGAAATCATCGAATTTCTGGAAAAACACCCGGAGACGGAACAGTACTATGACAAGATGATGGATCTTCTGTGCTTTTCGATCCCGTATTATATCCGGGAAGGAAAAGCCCGTCTTTCCGTGGGCGTAGGCTGTACCGGCGGACGGCACCGTTCCGTATATATGGCCGAAAGACTGGCAGCCGGATTGAAGGAAGCCGGTTACCGTGTGTCAATGCATCACCGGGATATCGATAAGGATCCGCGCTATCAGGTGGGAGAAGGAAAGAAGCCATGAGTTCGGAGTCTTATTCCGGAAACATCAAATCTGAGATCCGAAAGCACAACTATAAATCATCTTCCGAGTGGGCGGCCGAAATGGCCGCCATCTGTCTTTGCAGCGGATTCCAAAGTGACCTTAAGGAGGAAGTGACCCGCGTCCTTTGTACCACGGAGGAAGTGGCGGAACGACTGGTTTTGGATGCCAAAAACGGGCAGTGCGTGCTTCCTTCTGAAGGTCCGGTCAAGGTCGGAAGAAGAGGCGGAAGCGTATTCCAGGTGACTTTCCCGGCGATCGAATTCGATAATTTCATTACCCGGTATCTTCTTCCGGACGTGATCGTGGAAGAGATCTCTTCCGACGAAAGACTTCGCCGGGCTATGCTTCGTGGTGCATTTCTGGCAAGAGGATCCATGAGCGATCCGAATCTCCGGTACCGGATCGAGATCCTCTGTAAGACAGATGCCTTTGTGAAAATGCTGGTGCTCCTGATGCATGCGGAAAATATCCAGCCGGCAACAAGGGTACTGGACACTACCTGGTCGATCTACTTTAAAAAGCATGATGAGATCTGTGATTTTCTCGTGATCCTGGGTGCGGTCAATCAGATGATGGAACTGCAGAATATCCGTGCGCAGCACGAGGTGAACCGGATGGTGGCCCGTTCGGTGAACCTGGATACCTGGACCGTGAGGCAGCAGTCGGAGGCCAGCGCCAGAAGAAATCAGAAACTTCAGGAACTTCTGGATTCGGAAAAGGCAGCGAAGATCCCCAAAGACCTTCTGGCTGTGGCAAGGGTGCATCTGGATAATCCGGGGCTTTCTCTTTCTGAACTTGGGAAACTGATGGATCCGCCCATCAGTAAATCCGGTATGAATCACCGGCTCCGGAAACTGATGGATCTTCTGGACTAGCTTTTACTAATGTTTATCCTTATTTTTCCTTTACTTTTTCTCTGGCACTTTTCTGGTACAATCTTACAATAGTATGTGTAGAGATTTCGTCCAATGTGACATCAGGAGGAGGCAGACGGCATGAGAAAGATGGGAAGAAGAGATGGAAAATTCTTCACATTATCTTTCCGTAGCCGCGTGCTGGGACTGTCTTCGCTTCTGCTTCTTTTTGTGGGGGCAGTCTGGCTGTTTTTCCGGTATATGCGTTATCCGGTGGGACTTCACTTGTTCTGCGGAATGGTCTGCTTCCTGATGTTTCTTGTCATGACATTATTTTTCTTTTGGACCTCGGCTCCGGTCCGGCCTTTTCTGATGCTGGGATTGTCGGTGGAGACGGTGGCGATCTCGGTCCTGGCGGCTTCTTTCCTTCCCTGGTCCTTTGCTTCCTCCAAGCCGGAATTATATTCCAGGCATATGGCGTACCTTCGGACTAAGCATATTTCGTCTACCTGCCTTCCCACCTCGCTTCCGAAAGATGTATTTGAATATGAACTGGCCTATCAGGCGGAACAGAAAGAAAGGCCGGGTTTTCTGATCGTGGAATACCGCTGTGTCGGGAAATCCATATCCGAATATAGAAAAACGGCCCGTATCATGTCTGTACTGAATGCTATGAGCCTGGATGAGCTTTCTGCACCGGAATTGAAGGTGGAGAACCGTGAAAAACTGGCGGAACTCTTCGGTGTGAAAGCAGAGGAGCTGGGGGATTATATGATCCAGCTGGAACTTCCGGAGGATATCGATAAACATCCAGATGCCCGGGTCTATATTACATCCTGCTCGCAGGATATGGAGAATCCGACCACCGAGGCCATATTGATCGACGTGGCCAACGGATGGGTATGCTTCATTAAGATGATCAGCACGGTATAAAAGCCGAAAATGCATGAGGACAGTGCATTTGCCGACGCGGAAGACCGCGTCTTTTTTATGTTCACAGGTTCGGAAAAAAAGATAGGTATTGACATATTGCTCAATACCGATCTATAATCAGTATTGTTGAATATACAGTAGTGTTCATTATTGCATAGCTCAACGAAAAAGAAACTGAACTCGAATCGAATGAAAATCTGAAAAGAAGGAGGGACATGCATATGAACGTGCAATTCAAAAAGGGCGTGCTGGACCTTTGTGTACTGGCAATGCTCAATGATAATGACCGGTACGGATATGAACTGGCCAGTACACTCTCCGAGGCGATCATGATCTCGGATGGCACCGTATATCCGCTTCTTAGAAAACTTGCCAGCGACGGTCTGGTGGCTTCCTATCTGCAGGAATCCCAGAGTGGTCCGCCGCGGAAGTACTATAGTCTGACCTCGATGGGAAGGATCCGCCTTCAGGAGCTTCTGGATGACTGGATCACCTTCACGGCCAGCGTGAATAAGATCGTAGGAGGGAAAAGCGCATGAATAGAAAAGAGTATATTACTGCGCTCCGTGCGCAGCTTCGTAGACTTCCTTCCGATGATGTGGAGGAAATCGTCAAGGAGTTTGAGACACACTTCGAGATGGGTCTGGCAGACGGCAAGAGCGAGAGTGAGATCGCAGCCAAGCTGGGCTCTCCGGAGGAAGTATCCCAGATCTATCTCAGTGATGCGATCCCGGCATTTGATGTATCCGGTGCACAGAATGTATGCGCGCCCCAGATGCCGATTATACCGGTGAAGACCGGTATGGTGATCGACCGTGGTGTCGGTCCGCAGACCGCCGCAGGTTTTGCCGCAGGTGGTTTTGCACGGCCGCTGGTAAATGCGGCACCAAGAAATACTGCCCCCAAGCCGGAGCCGCCGTCTTTTGAGAATGCGCATACCGGAGCCAAAGATAAGGAAACATATGAAGAACCGCAGCCGCAAACCGGTAAGAAGTATGATCTCCCGGATTATACTCAATATCCCTCCCAGGATCCCAATACGGTGAAGAAAGCGGGTAAAGAACACAATTTACTCTTCTCTGTACTCTCCGGTGGTAATGGGGCTTCTGTCCGGCGTACTCTTTACCTGGGCGATGGAAATGACTTCTGCCGTAGCCGGTACGGTATGTCTGGCGATCAGTCTGGCATTCGGCGCCATTGCTATGCTCTTCGTGGCGTTCTTCGCTGTCAAGGGCTTCATTCTGGGTACGTATCACTACATCCGTTACATCATTAAGATCAACGGATCGAAAGGAGGCAACGCATGAAGAAGGGAACCGCGGTTTGTATCGTAATTATGGCAGCCAGCTTCGTGCTGTCGATGATGTTCCTTTTTATCAGTGCCGGTCTTTATGTAGTATCCGGTACAAAGGAACTGGCGGAGCGTATCCGCGACAACAGATGGGATGACATCGATGACAAGTTCGATTTTATCGAGGTGGATAAAGAAGACGGCGTCAAGGTCGATGTGCCCGGATTGCACGTCATCGTCGATGATCTCGGTGTAGATGTAAATGTACTGGGAATTCACGTGGATATGCGTGACGACGAAGAAGGCGAAGGAAATAAGACTGAGGAGAAGGGTTCTTCCGAAAATAAGGAGACTACGGAGGCCGGTGCGGCATAATTCGTAGAAAACGGAAGAAGAAACTGAAGATCGGCTGTCTTGCAGAATGCAAGGCAGCCTTTTTTCCTTCTGGAAAATTCCCGAAAAACTTGACATCGGATTTTTTTCGCCGCATAATCTGCTTAACTGTTATATATAAATGCTTTGACGGAGAAGAGTAGCGGTCAGATGTCGTACAGGGCGTGCCGGCGGAAGAATTGAGAGCCGGCATACGAGCGGAAGATCAGGCGAAGTTCCCTCCCGAGCAGTTTCTCTGAACATGGTTTGCTTTTTATCAGCAGGCGGTCAGTAGGAGGAGACGGATGAGCTCACCGTTATCCGGAGCAGAGGCTGATCGGCCTTGAAAGAGTGCGAGTGCATTTCCAAAAGAAAAAGACTCGAAGATGGGTGGTACCGCGAAATATGTAATTTCGTCCCATTGCTGGTAAGTTATCCGGCGATGGGATTTTTTGTTGCCGGAAGAAAGCGAAAGGAAGGTAGCAACATGAGAAAAGAAGTGAATTCATGGATCTGGGATCCCAAGGCGGAGTGTATGTCCGATGACGAGCGGGCCAAGGTCCAGAGCGAACGTCTCATCAATTGTGTCAACCGCATGTATGAGAATGTTCCGTACTACAGAAAGAGAATGGATGAAAAAGGTGTGACACCCGGCGACATCAAGAGTGTCGAGGATCTGCCGAAACTTCCTTTTTGCGATAAGTTCGATTTCCGAGATAACTATCCTTTCGGTACATTGGCGGTTCCGAGAGAACAGCTGGTTCGTGTACACGCTTCGTCCGGTACGACCGGCCGCATGAAGGTCGTCGGCTATACCGCCAATGACGTTGCGCTTTGGAACCAGGTATTGTGCCGTGCTATGGCAAGAGCCGGTGTCCAGAAGGGTGACCTCGTTCATATCGCGTACGGCTACGGTCTCTTCACCGGAGGCTTAGGACCGCATTTCGCCTGTGCCGAATTAGGTGCGACGGCGATTCCGGTATCCGGCGGCAACACAGCCCGTCAGATCCAGATCCTGACCGAGTGGAAACCGGAAGTCCTGATGTGCACCCCGACTTATGCACTGCATATTGCCGACCAGCTGGAGCAGGCCGGTATCGATAAGTCCCAGCTGAATCTTCGTGTCGGT
Source organism: Oscillospiraceae bacterium (assembly GCA_902802325.1). Classification (GTDB taxonomy): domain Bacteria; phylum Bacillota; class Clostridia; order Saccharofermentanales; family Saccharofermentanaceae; genus Scatonaster. Next base: position 48,072 of record CADCLV010000011.1, read on the forward strand.
ATCTTCGGCGCCGAGGCATGGACGCTGGAGATGAGAGATCAGATCGAAGAGAAGCTCGGACTTCGAGCTTTCGATATTTACGGCCTGACCGAGATCTGCGGTCCGGGCGTAGGATGCTCCTGCGATAAGTCGGATCTGATTCATATCGAATCCGACCACTTCATTCCGGAGATCGTAGATCCGGAGACCGGCGAGGTGCTTCCGGACGGACAGATGGGTGAACTGGTATTCTCTTCCGTCAGCAAGGAAGGTGTACCGCTTCTGCGTTATAACACCCATGACCTGACCCGTCTGTATCACGGTAAATGTGAATGCGGACGTACCACACCAAAGATCGAGAAAGTTACCGGCCGTGCCGATGACATGATGATCATCCGTGGCGTCAATGTCTTCCCGTCCCAGATCGAAGCCGTTCTTCTGGCTCACAGTGAAGTAGAACCGCACTATATGATCTATCTGGATCGTCTGCATAACCTGGACCG
>CADCLV010000012.1 GCA_902802325.1 Oscillospiraceae bacterium
CCTGTTGTCCATTCTGATTATGAATGCTTCGCGGTCAAGTTCAGAGGCGACAATGGCGCTGACGACAGCAAATAAAGCAACGAAAATCACGCATTCCACCACCATGGCGGATGCACTTTTCCTTCCCTCCTTTATCAGAAGAACAGTGACTCCTACAAGAATCAATACACATACGATAACGGCTACCACCGCTTTCCAATAGGCCGGCGATGATTTCGTAGATTCTCCGATCGATTCAAGACTATCCACACAACTGTATACAAATAATCCTGTGATCAAGCCACCGGAAATGAGCCAGAACAGCAGAACACACCATTTTCCGAAAGATAATCCTGCCAGTTCCCAGTCTCTCATTTCAGTTTTTTCTCCAGTTCATCCACAATGATCTGCAAAGCCTTGATGCGGGCATATTTCTTATCTACCGATTCCAGGATATGCCAGGGGGCAAACTTGGTGGAGGTCTTTTTGATCATCTCGTTAATGGCTTCTTCATACTGATCCCATTTTTCCCGGTTACGCCAGTCTTCTTCGGTGATCTTCCACTGCTTTTCCGGAGTGTTCTGACGGTCGGTAAATCTTTCCAGCTGGGTATCTTTGTCGATCTGCACCCAGAACTTGATGATCACGGCACCCCAGTCATCCAGTTCTTTTTCAAATTCATTGATCTCGTTATAGGCGCGTTTCCAGTCATTTTCAGAACAGAATCCTTCGATCCTCTCCACCATGACGCGGCCATACCAGGTGCGGTCGAAAATCGCAACATGACCGTTTTTCGGAAGACGTGTCCAGAAACGCCACAGATAGTGACGGGCTTTCTCGTGGGGCTCAGGACTGGCAATAGGATGTACTTCATATCCACGCGGATCCAAAGCCTCGGTGACACGCTTGATGTTGCCGCCTTTTCCTGCCGCATCCCAGCCTTCGTAAGCAATGATAAGCGGAACACGTTTTCTGTAGAGTCGGTTATGAAGTTCTTCCAATCTTCCCTGAAGTTTATCCAGTTTCTCCCGGTATTCTTCTTCGGTCAGTTCTTTTCCTTCCAAAGGAATATCCTGAAGCTTCGGCATCTTCTTTAACGGGAATACATTCTGGATCAAAGGCACAGCCAGGGAGTGATTCTGAAGAGCAATATCGATACCTTCATTCAATCTTTCCAGGACCTGAAGTTCAGACCATTTTTCCGACTTGGCATCAATGATGTACCAGGGTGCGGAAGATGTGTCGGTATCTTCCATGTACTGCTCATAGATCTTCTCGCACTCTTTATAGTGCTTATTCTGCCAGATATCGCTGTCGCTGATGCGCCACTTGGTATCCACATCGTTCTTAAGTTTATCGATACGTTTCTTCTGCTCATCTTCGGAAATATGCATGAAGAATTTTAACAGAAGATATCCGTTATCCAGGAGCTGTCTTTCAAAACGGCGGATGCTGGCAATACGCTGCTCGTAGAGAGCATCCGACATGCTTCCGTCGATCCTTCCCTTCACCACCTCGTTCATCCAGCCGGTGTTGTAAAAGCAGAATTTACCTGCCTCCGGAAGCGCAGAGAAATACCGCCATAAAAATGGCATTCTCTTTTCCAGATCGGTGGGGGCACCAAACGTTGCCGTCTTATAGAATCGGGGATCGATATTATTGATGACGCGGCCGATCAAAGTGCCTTTGCCGGCCGTGCCCCAGCCTTCTACAAGGACAGCTACCGGAAGTTTCTTCTCTTTGATCTTCTGCTGGATCGCAAACAGGATATCCTGCTGCTCTTTAAGACGCGCTTTCAGTTCTTCCTTTTCGGGTTTCTCGTTCAGGTAAGCACTCTTTAACATAGACGACCTCCTTTGCCGGAATGCGGCATTTCAGGTGGGCGGATATCGAAAAATGAGACATCGGATCAATTCCTCTGTCGATAGGTTCATTTTATCACGCATGAAAGCGCGTTTCCTTATTCTCGGGAAAACGTTAACTAAATCTTTAGATTTTAAAAAGTGGTGCTTACAGGATCGGAGAGATCAGGCGCAAAATCAGACGCAGAAGTCTCCAGCCGCGACGGGAGCTCAGTTCACCCGGCAGAAGTTCATCCGACACCTCAAAGGATTTTTGCAGATCGTAGTATACATCGTGGACAGTATCCGTTCCTACCATCCACACCGCACTTTCAAAGTGCAGATAAAGGCTTCTGTAATCCCAGTTGACGGAACCGACGATGGCGACTTTATCGTCCACGACCATGGTCTTGCTGTGCATAAAGCCCGGAGTGTATTCATAGATATGCACCCCTGCCTTGACCAGTTCACGGTAGTAGGAACGGGTCGCCTGATGGATCATCCACTTATCGTATTTACTCGGAGTTACGATGCGCACATCGATGCCGCTCTTGGCTGCCAGGCAAAGGGACGCGATCACGTCTTCATCCAGGATCAGATACGGTGTGCTGAAATAAATCGATTTTTCCGCAGATGTGATCATGTTCATATAGACATTTTCACCGACTCGCTCCGAATCCAGCGGAATATCGTTATAGGGCTGGACAAAGCCTTCTGTCCGGATCTCGCATTTCTTATCCTTCCAGGGATAGAAGGCGGTGAATTCTTCTGCTTCCAGTTCATCACTGGACCACATTTGAAGGAAGAAACCGGTCAGGCTCCATGCACCTTCTCCTTCCAGCATGACGGCCGAGTCTTTCCAGTACCCGAATCTTTCTTTTTCATTGACGTATTCGTCAGCCAGATTCAGTCCTCCGCAGAAAGCCACTTTACCGTCGATGGCAGTGATTTTTCTGTGGTCACGGTTATTCTGGATAGTGGTAAAGAAGGGCCGGAAGGAGTTAAAGACCTTGCACTGGATCCCAAGAGAATGCAGGTACTGCGGGTAATCCGAAGGAAGACTCAAAAAGCATCCCATGTCATCGTACATGATACGCACGATCACACCTTCACTGGCCTTTTCTTTCAGGATCTCCAGAATGGAATTCCAGAACTTTCCATCATCGATGGTGAAGTACTCCATGAAGATATAGCGCTTCGCTCCGCGGAGTTTTTCAAGAAGGACCGGCCAGAATTCTTCGCCTGGCGAAAGATATTTCGTCTTCGTGTTTTTATAGATCGGAAAGTGCAGGTTTCGTTCCAGATATTCTACGTTTTTCACATAGCGTGGATACTTCTCCTGAAGTTCCTTTTTTGCCTCCGGATCAAACGGGAAATATTTCTCGGTATCTTTTACGATCTCTCCCAGGTTCTGGGCATACTGGTTGTTGTTCATCTGGAAGTCCAAAAACACATACAGCACACCGCCGAATACAGGGAACATCAATATCAGGAAGACCCAGATCAGGCGGTATCCGCCCTTATCGTTTTTGCTGACCACGTAGAGGGCTACGACCACGGAGATGATACGAAATAAAATGGAAGCAACTTCGGAATAAAGAGTTCCTGCTACGACCAGAAAAATGAATGAAGCGATTTCAACGAGCAGGATCAGAATGATCACCGCGCGTCTCATCAATAATGATTGAAACCACTGTTTCCGCATGTTTCTCCTCCAAAAATCCCCCGTACACTATAATTATCAACAATCTGAAAATTAAGTCAAACCTTTCTAGGATTTTTTACACGACTGATATAAAATTGCAGTATAGAAAAACAGAGGAGCTGATCCTATGAATACTAACCGGAAACCCCATTCATTTTCACCGCTTGCGCTGCTGCTTTTGATCAACTATATCGTTGCGGCAGCCATCGTTTATCTGGTTTATGTTTCCGGTGGTTCTCCGAATATCTATTCGAATCTGATCCTGATCCCGATCGTACTGACCTCGTTATATTCTCCGGTCTGGCACAGTGTTCTGTTTTCTGCACTGAGCGGTCTGGCCTTAGGTCCGCTTGTGGAATATCTGATCAACAAAGATTTCGGCGGCTCGCTTTGGGTCGTGCGCCTGATCGTCTATATCGCCTTAAGTATTTTCATTTCCTGGATCTCCACCAACAACAGAAAAAAGGAACAGCACTTCGAGTATATGGCAACTCACGATCCGCTGACCGGTCTTCCGAACTTCAACTGCATTCCGGATGCCTCCATTCCCGCAAACGGCGCTCTTTCTCTTCTGATGCTTTCCTTTAACGAGGACAGCGATATTCAGGGCCTCTTCGGAAATGACTTTTATCAGGCTACCGTCAAGCGTATCTCAGATGAGCTTTTAGAGCTTTTGCGTCCGTATCCGAATGCCACTTTATATAAAGGTTCAGATCTGAACTTCGCAATCACGGTCCAGCATTTTTCCGCTGAAGAAAGTCTGGAAAATATTCTGGCGGCGATGCACAATCTCAGTGGCGTCCTCATCACCGTAAACAACATTCCCGTCTATATCTCTTTCCGTATCGGCTTTACTGTGATCCAGCCGGACAGCAGCATTTCCGACGGAATGCAAAATGCCAATGTGGCTCTCCGGTATTCTTTTTTGAAAGAGCAGGAGATCTCCCGCTACACCGAAGCCATGCGCGACTATTACCGCGGCACCGTAAGCATCGCCAGTGAATTTTCATCGGCCATTACAAATGGAAACGTAAAGGCATCCTATCAGACGATCCATGATGCAAAAACCAGAAAGCCCGTCGGTGTAGAGATCCTGGCGAAATGGATCCGCGAAGACGGGACAAAGATGACTGCAGAGGAATTCGTTCCGATCCTGCAAAAGACTTCCTGCCTCCACAAGCTGACGCTCTTTATGGCGGAAGAATCTATGCGGTATGCCGCCCTTCCGGTAAACAAAGATTACCGCTTCAGCATCAACTATTCCGCATCGGAACTCAATGAAAGAAGCGTTATGGAATTTGTCCGCACCGTAGAAAATTCCGGCATTGATCCGGATCGTGTCCTGGTGGAACTGACAGGTGATTTTCCAGACGACATGTATGTTTTACGGGAAAACATCAAGTTCCTGCACACCCACAAGATCCACATCGCCGTTGATTACTTAAGCCCCGTCTTTTCTACTGTGGCGATGCTCGGAGATATTCCGATTGACGTCATTAAGATGGGCCGCCAGCTGACTTCCCACGTGAACCAGAAGCGGGGGCTGTCCCTGATCTCGAGTATCGTATCTTTTGCCCATGCCAACGGGATCCGTACCGTTGCCGAAGGTATCGAGAACGAATCCTCTGCCCGTGCCTGCACCGAGGCCGGAGTGGATTATCTGCAGGGTTATTATTTCAGCGTGCCGACCTTGATCCGGGAAGAAAGTGAAAAGACTCCTTCCGGCACGAAAAAAGAGGAATCTTCTGATTCCTCTTCCCAGGTTCGTCCTGTCCAGATCCGCGAAGTGACTACTTCTTCCGCAAGCGAAGAAGATGAGCATACCGATACGCCGTAAGATACGCTTTTCTGGCATTGCTGGCCACCGCATTCCGCATTCCTTTAAAAGGTCCGACTTTGCCTTCTGCTTCCTCCTTCAGGAAGTGCTTATCTTCCTCCGGCGGAACTAATTTCGCATTTTTATATTTCTTCGAAAAATGCAGCTTTCCAACATTGGCACGGCGGATCGCTTTTTCTCTTACATAACGGGCGATCGCATTCTTATATGCCTCTTCCACACGGACAGCAAAAGTCTCGGCGGAATAGGAGGATACGGTCTTCTCCGCATTCTCGGAGTAGCGTGCGGCAGTTACCGGATCGTTGAGAAGTTCGGATACGATCGTGGAGATCTCATCTTCATTCCGGAAAAGACGGGCATTGGTGCCGTCTTCGAAAAGATCGTTCACGGCATCATCTTTTCTGGCGATGACCGGAAGACCGGCTGCCATGGCTTCGTAGTAAGTAAGTCCCTGGGTCTCGGAAGTGGATGCGGAAATAAATGCATCTCCCAGCTGGTAGTATTTTCCGATCTCGGCATATGGCGCCGCGCCGGCAAAAATGATCCTGTCGGATACATTCAACCGCTCCGCCTGTTCTTTCAGTTCCGGAAGAGCCGGGCCGTCGCCCACGATCAGAAGTTTCACCTCCGGGGAAACCTTCGCCACTTTCGGCATCTGATCGATGACCTTATCGATACTCTTTTCTTTAGCAACTCGTCCCAGGCTCAGAAGGATCTTATCTCCCTTCTTGATGCCCAGTTTCTCTCTAAGCGCATCGATCTCCTTCGGATCAAAATTCGACTTATTAAACGGTGACAGATCGATACCTGTCGGAATGACATAGATCGGCTTATAAACTCCATATTCGCGAAGGCTGTTCTTTACCTTCTCCGTCGGGACGATAAGACCCGTCGGTACATTACAGAAAGTCTTACTGAACTTCTGGGCCACTTCCGGAGTAATGATTCCGGAGACCTTACCATTCAAAATGTAATGCGTATAATCTTCCAGCATGGTGTGGTACGTATGCACGATCGGCAGATGACAAGTCATGGAAGAAGAAAGTCCGATGATTCCCATGGAGAATTCTGTCTGGGTGTGGATGATATCGATCTTTAACCGCTTCAGGATCTGCACCAGACGGAAAGAATACGGCATGGTCGTCCGGTACGGACGTACCAGCAGCATCGGAATGCTGGGGATACGGAACACCGGCGGATGCTTGCTGACCCGTCGGATCACAGGTGAATTATTTTCAGATGTGGCAAATATATAGACACGATGGCCTCTCTTGCGAAGCGCAATAGCCAGCGTATAGATCGAAGATGTGACTCCGTTAATATCCGGAAAGTATGTATCGGTAATGATAGCGATATTCATTTTCTTCCCCCCTGTTACCATAAATGATTATAGCATAACGTGCTTTTTCATAGTGACAAAACTATCACCTGTTATCCCCTTTCAAATTTGCGCCCTTTCCGAAAAACAGGCTCTTAAATTGCTATATGTCGATGAATTCTGTTATATTTTTATTCTTTCTTTTGATATACTCAAATCAACATCTGAGGAGATTCAAATATCGAAGACGATATTTTATGCGAACAAGGAGGATCACTATGCCTTTACCGAAAGATTTTATCTGGGGTGTCGCCGGTGCTTCATATCAGGTAGAAGGTGCCTGGAATGAAGACGGAAAGGGCCCCTCGATCTGGGATACCTATACCCATTCCCGTCAGTCCCCGGTACGTCACCATGACACCGGAGATATTGCCTGCGACCATTACCACCGTGTGAAAGAGGATGTGGCGCTTCTTTCCGAGATCGGTGTCAAAGCCTACCGTTTTTCTATCAGCTGGTCCCGTGTGATTCCGGATGGAATCGGGGAAGTGAACCCGAAAGGTCTTGCCTTTTATTCGGATCTGGTAGACGAACTTCTTGCCGCCGGCATCGAGCCCATGATCACCTTATATCACTGGGATATGCCCCAGGGTATCTTTGACCGTGGCGGCTGGATGAATCCGGATATCGTTTCCTGGTTCGAGCGGTATACGAAGGTCATCGTGGATGCGCTTTCCGACCGGGTCAAGTACTGGTTCACCATTAATGAACCCCAGATCTTCCTGGGTCTCGGGTACTATACCGGTGCCCATGCGCCGTTCCTGAAAATGTGCGATCGAGATCTTCTTGTCATGACAAAGCATGTTCTTCTTTCCCATGGTACAGCTGTAAAAGTGATCCGGGAAAATGCAAAGACTGCTCCGAAGATCGCCTATGCGCCTACAGGTCCTACGTTTATTCCGGATAACGATTCCGAGGAAGCGATCGAGAAAGCAAGAGCCAAGTCCTTTGCCTTCGACGGCGACGGCTATCTCTTCTCGAATTCCTGGTGGTCGGATCCGATCTTCCTGGGAAGATTCCCGGAAGGCGCCAAGGAATTCTTCGGTGACGATATGCCGGAATTCACAAAGGAAGAATGGGACCTGATCTCTGCTCCGCTGGATTTTTACGGATGCAATATCTATACCGCTATGCGTGATATGAAAGAACTGGCCGCATCGGATGCCAAAGACGGTCTGGTCGGTGAGCCGATCACGGCGATCAACTGGGCGATCACCCCGGATGTGCTTTACTGGTCTGCCCGCTTCTTCTATGAGCGGTATAAGGTTCCGGTCATGATCACGGAAAACGGCTGTGCCAATGTGGATTATGTCCACCTCGACGGCAAAGTCCATGACCCGCAGCGGATCGATTTTACCACGCGTTACCTTCGTGCTTTCTTAAAGGCCGGAGAAGACGGAATCCCGCTGGCAGGATATATCTACTGGTCCTTCATGGATAACTTCGAGTGGGGTATCGGTTATGACGCCCGTTTCGGTCTGGTTCATGTAAACTACCAGACCCAGAAGCGCACGCTGAAAGATTCCGCATACTGGTACCGCGACGTGATCGCAAGTAACGGAGAATCCCTCTGGAAATAAATCTGAATTGAAAACGGAAACAGAATTTCCGGGAGAGAAAAAAGAGTGCGATGCAGTTTTTCCTGCCTCGCACTTTTTCATCTTATTCTTTCTTGTTTCTCTTCGATTTTGGGGGGATCAGCTTTTCCGGAAAGGATTCGGTCCGTCAGGATCAAATTCCGGAAGATCGGATAATCCGATTTCCACAGCCAGACTCTCGTGCGTGTCATCACTGTGGTCGAAAAGTTCTTCGTTTCCGACGCGGCGGTTCACCGGTTTTTGCGGAAGCCTCTGTCCTCTTCCTAAAGACCGTTCCATTGCTTCCGCCTTCATGTTATAAAGCGGAGAATGCTCCGAAGGAAGGGGTACCGGCGCACTGGGGATCGGAGTCAGTTTACTCTCCTCCAGTGCTTTTTCCGCCTCCACCTGAAATGCTTCCTTAATTTCCGGAACAGCGATCGTCGCACTTCTTCTCGTCACTTTTTCCAGATGCAGAAGGCTCTTATCCGCGGACATCTCGTTCAGAGTCATCTCCGCGGTAATGGCCGATGCCATGTTATCGTTCATGTATGTCCGGTAATTGACCAGACGGTCTTCTCCGCCGAAATCCTCGATGGTAAACTTCTTGATCTTCTTTTTATTCAGACTCTTCAGGGACAGATCCTTCTGCGGAAGGGGCGCTTCCGTTACATTTTCCGACGTGAGGACACAGCTCTGGCCGGAGATCGCGTTCATATACCAGCTGATAAAGTGGTCTTTCTTTCTGATCTTGATCATCCAGACCGGTATGTAGATAAGCTGGCTCATCGCCGGCTGATATTCTGTGCTGTCCACAAAGGAACTGATCGCGAAGTTATCAAGATTTGTGGTAATCAGGCATTCCTTGACATAGTCGCGGATCATTCTTCCGAAATAATCCGAAATTTCAGATGCCGGACGGTCCAGTTCCAATATCACCGCTTCTTTTTCAAGTCCCGAATTTGAATCTTTCTCCGTTGCATTTCCCGAAACCTTTACAGGAGATATCTGCAGGAAACGCTCTCTTGTAATCGCGGTGCTTCCACAAAGCGGGATGCCTTTCCAGGCCATTTCGCCGCCCACATTTTTCGCGTACGGAGTCGTGGAACTATCGGTCTTTTCCAGAGAAAAATCATTCAGAAGAAATACACCCAGTACTCTCTCTCCGATGTTACGGGGAGACTTTACATACGGCACCACGCTTAAGATCGCACTGGCATACACGTGATAGTCAAAGAAAAGGCACGGGATATAGGCAGGTGTGATCGCTTCTATATAGTCCTTGGCATGGGAACCGGGAAGGCGGAATTTTCCGCGCTTTATAGCCGAAAGATATTCATTTTCCGCATCTTTCCTACTGCAGGAAAACGGGAGGCAGGAAGCCCCTTCCGGCACCGGTACATTTCCCGTATCCGAAAGAAGTTCTTCACTTCCGCAATAAAGGCAGTGGGAGATCTTGTTTGAGGAAAGACTTCCTCTTACCATATCCTTTCCGCACGCCCGGCATCTTATGACCTCTTTTCTTTCACGTTTCAGATCATGGACATAAAAGCCGGCACTGGGACGGAGCAGAATATCATTTTCCGAAAAAGATGTTCCACAAAAACAGCAGGCAGAAGAAGATCCCTCATCGAGGATCACTTCTGCCTTGCATTTTGGACATAGATAGGCTCGTTCCATATTATCTACAGAACCGATTATTTAAACGGGCTCGGTCCATCCGGGTCATAATCCGGAAGGTCACGCATTGCTCTTTGAGCCCGACGCTCACCATCTGCCAGTTCTTCGCGGATCGGGTTGATACCAAAAGCCAGCGGCGGAACACTGTCGTCTTTTGCCAGGTGATGAATGCTTGCATCGTCAAGAGGCTCCGGAAGCTGATCCAATGTCGATACAACAGCCGGCTTATCCTCAAACTGAGAAGGATCGTAAGACCGTTTCACCGGTTCTTCCTCAACCGGACGTGAAGCGAACGGGGAACCCGGACGGGAAGCCGGTCTTTCAGCAGGAGCAAACGGACTCTGGATCTCACGTCTTCTTTCTTCTTCTTCCATCTGACGGCGCTGTGCATAAGTACGCGGACGTGCCGGTTCTTCCTGTGAAGGAGCCGCATCAAATGCGGAACGTCTCGGCGTTTCCTGCGAAGGAGCCGGCTGGGAAGCAGGTCTTCTTGATGCCCCCACCTCTACTTCTACGCCGGAATGACGGCGTGAGGCTTCTTCCTCCCGGATCGAACGTACGGAACGCGGAGGTTCTCTTCTTGGAGCTGCACCGCCCTCTTCACGGATCGAACGCGGAGGTTCTCTTCTCGGAGCCGCGCCACCTTCTTCACGGATCGAGCGCGGAGGTTCTCTTCTCGGAACAGACACTTCTCTTTCCTGAGCGTGGCCACCCGGGAGAACTTCCTTGGCGCTTCCGTCAGGTCTCCAAAGAGACGGCTTCTCTCTCGGCTTTTCGACATCGATGACCTGGCCTTCCGGCTTCATGAGAGATCCTCTCGGACGCTCATCCTGGTAGGCTGTCATAGGTGTGCCCCACGGAGTCAGCGGACCATCGTTCTCCGGCTGACGCTCCCAGATCGGGACATTCTCATTTGCTTTCTGCTTCATAGAAGAAGCTGCCGGACGCTCGGAAGCGGTTCTGGATCCCGGACGGCCGCTTCTCGGTGCATCGTCTTCCGCCGGACGTCTGGCCGGACGGAATGCGGAATTGATCGGACGAGTTTCCTCTTCCGGCTCTTCCTGACGTGACGCAAGACCCGAAGGCTGCTGGATCGCAGAACGGTATGCCGGACGGTTCGCCGGTTCTTCTTCCGCTCTTCCTGCCATAGCCGGACGGGACGCTCCGGGTCTGGAAGCAGACGGGCGCGGAATGCCGGTTCTGGCTGAAGCTTCTTCGTTTCTTTCCCGATCCTGTTCCATCAGTTCTTCACGGGAAGGTCTTCTCACGCGGTCACGCGGAGAGTCAGCATTATTTCCACGGAACGGACTTCCGCCACGGGAAGTGCTTCCACCGGACGGCTTTGCCCAGGACGGTGTTTCGGTAGCTTCCGGCATCTCGCCCCACTTGTGCTGTTTGGCAATAGAGGGCATCTGATGAATATCGTCATCCAGGTGATTCTCAGCTAAATATTCCAGATTCGGCATGGACTCGGTTCCTCTGGCCAGCGGGGACAGCGGACGGGTCGCTACCGGACGGTTATTCTCATCCAGTTCCGGATGGTGTTCCACTTCTTCCACATAGACATCTCCACGCTTCTGTGCCAGCGGAGCTGCCGGACGGAATGCCAGCGGGCGGTCATTCTTATCGCTGCCGAAATAGTTCTCGGATGCATTGACCTTCGGGACAACCTCACGGGCTTCGCTATCGATTTCTTCATGGTTCAGAGTGCTGCCGGGCAGAACTCCGGAATCATATTCCGAATTCATAATGGCCATGCCACGCTCCGCTTCCGGTGCTTTTTCCGGACGACGCGGGATCGGAGTACCGGACATAGTCGGTTCTCCACTGAAAGCCGGTTTCTTCTTCTTGGCAAAAGAGAATGTGATGTTTGCCATCATCTCCTCGTCTTCGCCCTCAGAAGGCTCCTTGATCTCCGGAAGCGCTGCTTCCTCGACCTGCGGCTCTTTTTCCACTTCCGGTGCTTCTGCCTTTTCCACTACCGGTTCAGAAACGGCCTTCTTAAAGATCTCCACTTCTTCTCCTTCCGGCAGTTCAAAATCATCTACCGGATCCGGCTGAGGTTCGAAACCGTCATACTGCGGAATCGGCGGCATAGTCGGTTCAAACTTCGGCATCGGTACTTCGTAGGCATCCAGAGAATCCAGAGAATCCGGATTCTTGACCTGTACTTCGTATGCTTCCGCTTCTTTCGGTTCTTCTCTCTGTGTACGGCGGATCATGGCTTCAAAAGCAGAATTCAGATCCATGCCGGCCTGGTTGACCATAACATCATTTCTGGTATCCAGATCAGGAAGCGCAACCTCCGGTTCTGCCTCGGAAGAGCGGTTCATGCCACCCAGCGGAGACATGCCCATAGGGGCCATTCCCATTGGAGGCAGCTGATCCGGTGCATTCTGAGCCGGAATCTCCTGATTGCCCATGGCGATTCTCTCTGCCATCGACTTCGGCTGAGTGATCTGCTCGTCTTCCTCTGTTCTTTCCCACAAAGGTTTGTTTCCGGAAGAGGCCACGCTCGGACGATCCAGAGCAGGTTTCTTCGTTCTGGCAGGCTGACGGGAACCGGCAGCGGCAGACGGCGGCGGAGTTACGGCACGGGCCCAGCTCGGTGCTTCCGCAGCGGCCGACATATCTCCCTTCGGAGCCTCTTTTGCAGCCACACGGAGACGTGCAGTCATTTCACGTGCACGCTGCTGCTCTTCTTCCTTAGTCAGTTTCTTATTGGGATCACGCTTACGAAATGCTTCCACAGCCGGATCCAGACTCGGACGGGCGGAGAATATCTCCTTGTTTCCGTCCGGAAGAGGCGGAAGCGGCTCCAAACCGCTGTCTTCTTTTTCCGGAAGCTTACTACTGCCATCCGCGCTTACGCGGGAATTCTTCGGCTTCTCAAAGAAAGAATAATCGAGGATCTCAATATTCGGATCTTTAATGTTGAACTCAAAGTGAGTATCCTGCATTGCCGTGCAGCGTTCCTTATCCCAGTACTGCTGGTAAGTGATCGTATTCTTCTTTGCGGTCTGCTTGGCCATCGGGATATTCGCCTCGATCTCGCCATTTTGTCCATTCATGGCAAAATAGAACTCACGGCCCATATATTCGCCCTTCATGTACCAGATCGGGTACAGCACCAGTTCTCCGATACCCAGAGGATAATCAGTACGGTCCTGGAAATAGGCGATATCGTAAGAATCGGAATGGGCGTCCATGATCATCTGACGGGTCCACTTCTTGATGCGCTCCATGAATTCCTGCATGGATGTGATCGGATCCTTGGTGATCGCAAGAACAGCCGCATCCTGAAGCATCTTATCGTTCAGCTTCGTCATCTTCGACTGGTCGTACGGCTGCAGTGCATTTATAGTGGAATCTTTAATAAGTCCCGATGCATCGAAAGGAATGCCCTGCCAGGACAGCACACCACCGGTGGTATGCTCAGAAGGCTGTTCCTGCGCCTCTTTTGCCGCGTTGCCCTTGAAATTCTGACGGAAACGGGAGAGCGAAGAACGGATCGGAGCAAGACTCTCGGATACGTCGATTCCCATGATCACCGTGTGATTATCGTTGGCCTTATTTCTCAGCATCGCGGTCAGGCGGGCATAGGCCAGTACCTCGTAGGTAAATGACCAGATCGGCACATATACCTTATGTAAAAGCGCGCTGTTCTCTTCTGTGGCCAGTGTACGGCCGACGGCGGAATTATTGCGGATATAATCCAGGAAGATCTCCTCTGCCTGGGCTTTCGTCTGGGTAAAGGGGATGGCTCTTCTCGGCATGGCACCGATCATTTCGCCGTTATCCTTCACATTGGTATCGGAGCAAAGCGGACATTCATGTTTACCGGCAGCTTTGGCGATAAAGTCACTGCCGCACGTCTCACAATGGAAACTGTGATACACTTTCTCGTTCCAGGCGTCACCTACATAGTAACCGCCTTCCAGCTCACGTACTTCGTCTCGGGGTCCTAAAACCGTATGGCAGAAGCAGCAAGTATATTTCTTGGATTCGTCATATATCAGGTCTGCCAGACAGTTCGGACAGTGAAATGCTATTTCCATAAGAACGCGCCCTCCTATTTCACTCTATAATATAAAATTTGTTTGTCAGATTGTCAATTATCTCTTAGTATGCTACACTTAACCTATTCGAAAAAACGGGGTGCAGTAGGTACGCTTATGAGAAATGTCGCATTTTCATTTGAATATGCGGAACAGTATAAACAGCAATCCGAGAGCCTCTTCCAAGACGCCAACCGTCGCTCCAAGGAGGAAGGCTATTTTGCCAACGGCTATTCCCTGTTATGTGAGTATTACGAGGGAGAAGTAAATGGCGAAGAGCGTCTTGCCGCCCATTATTCCCTCTTTGCCCCCAATCACGATCTGATTTTAAGTTATGATTGTCTGGATTGTGCGCATCCTTTAAGTGAGATGATCTCTCACAGAGACGGAAATCTTTATTATCTTTTCCGCCGTGACCGTTTCGGTTTTTCTGTTTTTAATCTGAATTCTCTGACAGAGCACCGTTTCTATTCCGACGAGGCTTTCGAAAGCGGCGTGGATTTCATCTGGTGCGGTGCCGAATACTACCCGGAGAGAAATACTCTCTTTGTTGTCGGCCAGATGCCGGGAGCCCCTTTTGAAGTCTACGAATTCGACTTTTCCGAGCCGATGACATGTGTCGCTTATGTACCGGAAGATGCCATCATCCTGACGGCGCCTTCTCTGGATTTCGTAGATGAACTGGAAGATTTTCGGGACGAATATGCTTCCTGGGGCGAAGAGAACATCTTCGGTTCGGCGCTTCTTAATTCCTTTGACGATATTGCCGAGTGGTTCGCATTTGTCGAATCCCTGCGTTCGAAAAAGACCGCGCCCACCTATTACATGCCCTCCACCGTGTTTGTGGCTTTCCGTATGTCCGATGGTATTCCGGTTGGCATGATCGAGGTCAAGCATGAGCTGAATGACTATATGTCCAAGCATGGCGGACATATCTCTTATTCCGTGCGTCCTTCCGAGCGCCGCCGCGGGTATGGAAAAAGAATGCTGGCCATGGTCCTTCCCTTTGCCAAGCTCCTGGGACACACTAAGGTCCTGGTCGTCTGCCATACCGATAACGAGCCTTCCCGCCGTACGATCCTGGCGGATGGCGGAGTCTACGAGCAGACCTACTTCAGTGAACTGGATAACATTTATAACGAGAATTACTGGATCCGCACCACGCCGGATGCCACTTCCGAGCCCGGAAAAGCCGGAAACGTTTCCTGAAAAGGCAGCGCCGGAAATGGCACCTTTTTTATTTTCAGGTAAAACTCATACGAATAATTTCATGCAGAAAAACACCATCATGGGAATAGAGATGGTCGAAAGGATCATGCTCTGTACCGTGGCTCTTGCCGCAAAATCCGGGGAGCAGTTGTATTTTTCGGACAATATCACGTTCATGGATCCGCAGGGCAACGCACACATCAGTACGATCACGGAAGCTGTGGTCGGCAGTATCTCCACCACACGGCAAAGAAGGAACATGGCCAAAAGACAGCTGCAAGGGATCACCAGAAGCCGCATCAGGGAAACCAGATAGGATTTCAGGTCGGAAAGAACGCGGGAGAGAGGCATGGCCGCCAGATTCGATCCAATGATGATCATGGAAAGCGGGACTGTCACATCGGCGATCAGTTCCACCGGCTCCGATACATATTTATTGAAGGTAACAGGAGAGATAAAAATGGCAATCGCCGCAATGGATGCCAGATTTACAGGCTGAAACAGAAGTCCCTTCAGATCTCCCTTCTTCCCGCTCAGAAGGTGGATGCCGTAAGTATACATGAAGAGGTTATAAGCCATGTTAAAAACGACTGCCAGAAGAAGTCCTTGATCTCCATAGAGCGCAGACATGATGGGGAAGCCCACAAAGCCGGTATTGGCGAAGGTGGTCATGGTCACAAAGACCCGCTTTTCTTTATCCTGGAAATTCAGTTTCTTGCTGATCGCTGTCATTGCCACCAAGGTCACCGCGTAGTACACGATGGCCGCCACCAGCGTAGCCAGCATGCCGCGGGCCACTTCCGGGGATTTTTCATAGTTGGCGGATGCTAATATGGAAAAAGGCAGAATGGCCTTCAGAAGCATGTCTGAAAGGCCTTTCTGCATACGTTCGTCGATTATGCGGTTCTTTCTGAGAATAAATCCCAGTGCAACAGCCACAACGATCTTGATGAAAACAAGATACAGAACGCTCACTCGCTCTTGTCCTCCCAATCCGAGGCACGGGATACCGCTTTATTCCAGTTAATGAGAAGTTTGGTACGCTTCTCGTCCGGCATGGACGGAGAGAATACGGCATCACTGTGGCGCAGTGCCGACAGTTCTTCCAGATCATTCCAGTATCCGCAGAACAGTCCGCCCAGGTAAGCCACACCCTGTGATGTGGTCTCCCTCTCTCTTGCACGGTCAACCTGGCACTGCAGGATATCTGACTGGAACTGCATCATAAAGCGGCTGACACTGGCACCGCCATCTGCCTTCAGAAGCTGGATCGGACAATCCGCCTCCTGCTGCATCAGCATAACCAGATCATAGACCTGATAAGCAATGCTTTCCAGCGCAGCACGGGCAATATGTGCTTTATTGGTACCGCGGGTCAATCCGACGATGGCACCTCTGGCATACATATCCCAGTAAGGAGCGCCAAGACCCGAGAACGCCGGAACCAGGACAACACCGCCGTTATCCGGCACCGTTTCGGCCAGTACGTCGCAATCCGACACATGGTCGATCAGTTTCAATTCATCCCGGAGCCACTGGATGGTGGATCCTGCGTTAAATACACTTCCCTCCAGCGCGTAGGTGGTCTTTCCGTCGATGGACCAGGCAGCCGATGTCAAAAGGCCCTGCTTACTGAATATAGGCTCTTCACCCACATTCATCAGGGTAAAGCAGCCGGTGCCATATGTATTTTTAATATCCCCTTTCGAGAAACAGGTCTGTCCGAAAAGCGCTGCCGGCTGATCACCGAGGATGCCGCAGACGGCCACACCGGAAATAGCTTCCAGTCCCGGAATATCTGAAGCGACAAAGCCGAATTCCGAAGCACCGGGCAGGGCCTCCGGAAGCATGCTTTCCGGAATATGGAAATACTGGCACAGTTCTTTGTCCCAGGAAAGTTCCCGGATATTGAAGAGCATGGTACGGGAGGCGTTGGAATAGTCTGTACGATGAGAACGTCCTCCGGTCAGCCGGTAAAGGATCCAGGTGTCCACGGTACCGAAAAGGATCTCGCCCTGGCCGGCCCGTGCCTTTAATCCCGGCACCTGCTCCAGGATCCACTGGATCTTGGTGGCAGAAAAGTACGCATCCGGAACAAGTCCCGTCTTCTGTCTGACGGTCTCCACAAAATCCGGATCTTCTTTTTTCAGTTTCTCTACGAGAGGCGCCGTTCGTCTGCACTGCCATACGATGGCGTTATAGACCGGCCGGCCTGTGTTCTTTTCCCAGAGGATCGTTGTCTCTCTCTGGTTCGTAATACCGATACCGGCGATCTGTCCCTTCTGGATATTGGCCTTAGCCAGAACCTGGCGGATACAGTTGTAAACGGTCTGCCACAAAAGCTCCGGATCGTGCTCGACCCAGCCGGGCTGCGGATAATGCTGCTCAATGGATTCCTGTGCCGATGCCACACATGTGCCGTCTTTTCCGAAGATCATTGCGCGGGAGCTTGTGGTGCCCTGGTCGATCGAAAGCATGTACTTTTCCATAGTATTCTCCTTGCCTGCTTCTGGCGGTCCGGAAAGTGCTTTTCCGGTACGGGCGTTGGCCATGCGTTTTCTATTTTAGAAACGCTTATAGACCCAGTTCAATTTACTTAGCCATTGGGTATCCATCTGGTTGATGGAATCGGCACCGAAGCGGATCCTCCACTGGCCGGTAGGGGTTCCAGGTGCATTCATACGCGTATCCGAGCCAAAACCCATCACATCCTGAAGCGGCGCAATGGCAAGTTTGGCAGCGGAGGACCATACAGTAGTCAGCATCGCCCGGCAGGCCGGTGCGTGCACGCCGCCGTCGCCCCAGTTGCTTCCATGGAAACGGCAGTAGTCCAGAGCAAACTGGCGGTCCTGTTCAGAGGCTTCCCACAGCCATCCGAGGAGAGTGTTGTTATCGTGGGTGCCGGTATAGGCGATACAGTTCTCCGGATAGTTATGGGGCATGTGTTTACTGTCATCGTGGGGGACCATACCAAACTGCAGTACCCGCATGGTAGGAAGACCGGTCTCTTCAAGGAAAGCGATCAGTTCATCGTCGGTCTCGCCCAGATCCTCGGCAAAAATAGCCGGGTGCCGTCCGAACTCGTCGAAGATCTTATTCCAGAGCTTCATGCCCGGACCCGGATACCATTTGCCGTTTCGTGCATTCTCCGCATCCGCCGGGCAGGCATAAAAGCGGGAGAAACCACGGAAATGGTCGATACGGATCACGTCATACAGACGGAAGTTCTGGTGGAGTCTGGAAAGCCACCAGGCATAGTTCTGCTTTTCGTGGGCATCCCAGTCATAAACCGGATTTCCCCAAAGCTGGCCGTCCTCACAGAAATAGTCCGGCGGAACTCCGGCCACACTCTTAAAGGAGCCGTCCTTATTGGTCTGGAACAGGGAGCGGTTCGCCCAGACATCGCAGCTGTCGCCGCTGACATAGATCGGAATGTCGCCGATGACGGAGATACCGATCTCATTGATCTTCTGTTTCAGTTTCGCCCACTGATCGTAGAAAATATACTGGATGAAAAGATAAAAATCACAAAGGTCCTTATGTGCCTCGCTAAAGGCCGCCACTGCCTTCTTCTCGCATTTCTGCAGCGCTTTATCGTCCCATTCCCACCAGGCTTTCTGCTCCTTTGTCTCTTTGATGGCCTGAAAAACAGCCACGTCTTTGACCCAGTCATTTTCCTTTTGGAAAGCCGCCATTTCTTTTCGGATCTCCGGCGTGACCTTACTGTAGGCACGCTTCAGCATTTCCATGCGGTTCTTCCGGACCCAGGCATAGTCCACGCTGTAGCAGGAACCCGGATATTTGCAGTCGGAAAGCTCCGCATCCGACAAAAGTTTTCTCTCGTGAAGATCTACCGGATCGATGATCAAGGGGCTTCCTGCGAAAGCCGAGTCACTCTGATACGGCGAATCGCCGGAACCCGGATTGGTAAACGGCAGTACCTGCCAATACGACATACCTGCCTCTTTCAGTTTTTTTGCAAACTCCACGGCCTCTTTTCCGAATCCGCCGATACCGAACTCACCCGGCAGCGACGTAATATGTAAAAGTATACCTGCGCTTCTTCTCAATTCCCGTTCTCCTCCTTATTTCTGACATAAATCAGTTTCACCTGCGGATTCTTTTCATTGACCCGCAGTTCATACTCCACGAAATCCAGGGACTGCATGAGCTTGCTCATCTTGGAGTACCCGTAGCTTCGGGAGTCAAATGACGGACTTTTCTTGTTGATGAGATTACCCAGATCTCCCAAAAAAGCCCAGCCGTCTTCATCTGCCAGATCCGATATGGAACTGGAGATCAATTCACATGTCACCTCATCCATCTCCTGGATGGTCCGCTCCGGAATCGCATCCTTTGCGTCCGAAGATGCATTTCCCGCATCAGGAAGTGCTTTTCCATCCGAAGAAGCATCCGCCGAAGTCTTTGTGCCCTTCGCCGTTTTCTTCTTATTCTTTTCCTTCGGAGCTAAGTTCTCCAGGAAGATAAACCTGTCGCAGGCCGCCTGAAATGCCGTCGGCGTCTTCTTTTCACCGATTCCGTAAACGATCTTGCCCGCTTCGCGAAGCCGGGTCGCCAGTCTTGTAAAGTCACTGTCGGAACTAACAAGGCAGAATCCGTCCACCTGCTCCGTGTAAAGAATATCCATCGCGTCGATGATCAGGGAGGAATCCGTGGCATTCTTGCCACTGGTGTATCCGAACTGCTGCACCGGGGAAATGGCGTGATCCAGAAGGACCTGCTTCCAGGGCCCCAGCTGAGGCTTCGTCCAGTCTCCGTAAATGCGCTTGATGGTTGGGTTGCCGTATCGCGCCAGCTCCAGCATCATGGGCTTTATGTAGGTGGCGGAAATGTTATCCGCATCGATCAGCACTGCCAATCGTACATCGTTCTCGCTTTTTCCGGCCATACTCACCTCTTTTCCTTGCTCCCGATGAGCAAGGCTGATATAATATTGTGGCTTATTTCAAAGATGGATCGCGTCCCCTCGGTTATCCGACCGGAAAGGTACTTCGCATTCCCCCCTTTGAAAAGAAATACCTCTTCTATTATAACGTATTTTGCAAAAGGTGACCTATATGGACGAAAAGACAAAAAATGAGATTTCCCGCCGCCGTACGTTCGCGATCATTTCGCACCCTGACGCCGGTAAGACAACCATGACCGAGAAGCTTCTTCTTTACGGAGGCGCCATTCACATGGCCGGTTCTGTAAAGGCCAGAAAAGCCGCGCATCACGCCACCTCCGACTGGATGGAGATCGAAAAGCAGCGTGGTATCTCCGTTACTTCGTCCGTCATGCAGTTTAACTACGACGGCTACTGCATTAATATTCTGGATACCCCCGGCCACCAGGACTTCTCTGAGGATACATACCGTACTCTCTGCGCGGCCGATGCCGCGGTCATGCTCCTGGACGGCGCAAAGGGTGTCGAGGCACAGACCATCAAGCTCTTTACTGTTTGTAGAAAGCGTGGCATTCCGATCTTCACTTTCATCAACAAGATGGACCGTGCCGCCAAGAACCCCTTCGACCTGATCGACGAACTGGAAAAGGTCCTGGGTATCAGAAGCACGCCGGTCAACTGGCCGATCGGAACCGATGGTGACTTTGCAGGCGTATTTGTCCGTGAATCCGAGGAAGTGCTTCTCTTCGATAACGAGACCAAAGACCACGGTGCTTCCATGGTCAAGTCCATCAGTGCCGGTATCAACGACGAAGCTACGCTGAAGAGCATTTTGAGCGACCACCACTACGAGACCTTAAAGAACGATATCGAACTTCTGGATATGGCCGGTGATCCCTTCGATCTGGATAAGATCCTGAAGGGCGAGCTGACTCCGGTATTCTTCGGATCCGCCATCACCAACTTCGGTGTGGAACCTTTCCTGAAAAAATTTCTGGAGATTGCTCCGGGCCCGCAGCCCCACGAGACATCCGAGGGCACCATCGCTCCGGATGAGGATTTCTTCTCCGGCTTCGTCTTTAAGATCCAGGCCAACATGGATCCGAACCACAGAGACAGAATGTCTTTTATGCGTATCTGCTCCGGCAAATTCGAAAAGGGAATGACCGTAAAGCATATGAGTTCCGGAAAGAAGATCACCCTGGCCCAGCCTCAGCAGTTTATGGCCCAGGACCGTACGATCGTGGAGGATGCATATGCCGGTGACATCATCGGTCTTTTCGATCCGGGCATTTTCCGTATCGGCGACACCGTTACCACTTCTTCGAAGAACTTCAACTTCGCCAACATCCCGGTCTTCCCGCCGGAGCATTTCTCACGGGTACAGCCGAAAGATTCCATGAAGAGAAAACAGTTCCTGAAGGGTATCGAGCAGCTTTCCGAGGAAGGCGCTGTACAGCTTTACAAGCAGCCCGGCATCGGTACCGAGACCTACATCATGGGTGTGGTCGGTGTTCTTCAGTTTGAAGTTCTGGAGCATCGTCTAAAGACCGAATATGGCGTTGACATCTTGCGCAGTAACCTTAACTACCGTTTTGCCAGATGGTGCGCCAAGCAGGACGAAGATGTCGATATCGATTTCAGCAAGCTGACTTTGACGTCCACCTCCATGCTCGTTCTCGACAGAGACGAGATGCCGGTCGTACTGTTCGAATCTGAATGGGCGATCTCCTGGGCGCTGGAGCATAACGAAGGATTGCGGCTGGACGATATTCACGAACGATAATAAAGAAAAGCGGCTCCACAGGGACTAAGTCCCGGGAGCCGGCTCGAAATGCACTTTCACTTACCTGCAATTTCTTCAGGGTTTATTTCTTCAGGATATCCAGTACTGTCTGGCGCATGTCTTCTTTTTCGATCAGAAGGTTATGCAGTACCGGCTTTTTGTTGATGTCCTTGAGGCCAGAAGGAATCGGAAGTCCGCTTTCTTCGGACAGTTCGTTTGTAATGACCTCGTTGGAGCGGCCGTTACTGTAACCTGCGCCGTTTAAGGCATCCATAACGGCCGGAGCAAACTTAAAGGGGCTGGCGGTGGAAACGAAAACAGTCTTTGTCTCATCTCCGGAGCGCTGGTAGTAACGGTTGTAGATATTAAAGCCGACAGCAGTGTGGGTATCTACCACATGATCGCAGCGGTCATAGACCTCGCGGATCGTCTTGGCAATACCGGCCTCATCGGCAAAGCCGCCGACAAAGCTCATCTGCAGTGCCTTCAATGTATCCGGATCAACGGTATACACGCCCTTGGTCTTCAGTTCTTCCATCCACTGCGCGGTCTTTTGCGCATTCATATCTGTGACTTCGAAGAGGAGACGCTCCAGGTTACTGGAGATCAGTATATCCATGGACGGAGAGTTGGTCTTGTAGAATTCACGGTTTCTGTCATAGGTACCGCTTCTGAAGAAATCGGACAGGACCTTATTCTTGTTGGAAGCGCAGATAAGCTTCTTCATGGGGATACCCATCTTCTTGGCAAACCAGGCAGCCAGGATATTACCGAAGTTACCGGTCGGAACCACCACATTCATCTTCTCGCCGAAGTTGAACTCTTCGTACTTCAGAAGTTCCACGTAGGATGCCACATAGTAAGCGATCTGCGGAACCAGACGGCCCCAGTTAATGGAGTTGGCAGAAGAAAGCACACAGCCGGACGCATCCAGTTCTTTTGCCACGGATTCATCACCGAAAATAGCTTTTACACCGGACTGGGCATCGTCAAAGCAGCCATTGACTGCGACAACATGCACATTGTTGCCTTCTGTTGTGATCATCTGCTGCTTCTGGGCATCCGATACACCTTCAGACGGATAGAACACAATGACTTCTGTTCCCGGAAGATCCTTAAAGCCTTCGAGGGCCGCTTTACCGGTATCACCGGAAGTTGCAGTCAGAATGCAGATCTTTCTGTTCTCGCCTGTCTTCTTGGCAGATGCAGTCATCAGGTGCGGCAGCATCTGAAGGGCAACATCTTTAAATGCCGCCGTCGGACCGTGCCACAGTTCCAGGATATACTCTCTGGGATTATACTTATTGAGCTGTACCAGCGGGACCGGATTTTCGCCGAATTTCTCCTCACTATAAGCCTGCTCGGCAAAGCTCAGAAGCTCATCGTAGGTAAAGTCTGTCAGGAATTTACTTAATACGGTTGCCGAGATCTGCGGGAAACTCATCTCGGTCATGCCCATGATCTCCGCTTTGCTGAGCTGCGGAATGGTCTCCGGAACAAATAGTCCGCCATCCGGAGCAATACCCTGCTTAATGGCTTCTGCTGAAGTAAATTTCTTATCGTATCCTCTTGTGCTGATATACATCATACGCTCTTTCTCTCCTTAGCTGACTTCTATTTCTTCTCGATCAGTCTTCTTATTCTCCCTGGTCTTCCTGGGTTTCTTCTCCGGTCTCGTCTTCTGTTTCCCCTTCACCGGTATCTTCTGCAGTGTCTTCAGCTGTATCTTCCGGTGTAGTTGTTTCCGGTGCAGTAGTTTCCGGTGCTGTCGTAGTTTCCGGTGTAGTCGTTGCCGCCGGGGGGGTCTCTTCGGTAGAACCTGCTGCCGGGGTAGTCTCTTCGGCCGTTGACACGGTGGTCACTTCCCCGTCCTGTTTTTTCTCGAACTTCTTTTCATAGCCGGAAAGGATCTCCGAACACTCCGGATCACCTTCTCTGTTTTTCAGTTCTCGAAGAAGGTATTCCACTTTCTCGCTGCTGACCGGATCTCCGGAAGATCGGGTCGCGATCGGCACGATCACAAAACGGATCAGAAGGAAGACTCCCGCAAGGACCACGATCACCAGAAGGATCATGAGTGCCTGCCGCATCTTCTCCGCCGGAGTCTTGGGAAACTCCACGTTAATAGCCTCATCCGGGATCTCTCCGTTGGAGGAGGTGGACTGTGCCAGGGCATCACGGATCTCTTTTTCCGTGGCGATCCTTCTCTTTCTCGGCTTCTTCGGCGCCTTGATGAGGATCGGAGCCTGCACATGAATGCGCTCTCTGTGTTCACTTTCCGCCACCATCGGGGATTCCTGACGGGTGATTGCCGTCGACAGTGCTTTTAACGGGGATTCCTCGGCAGCCTGCTGCTCCGCTTCTGCCTGAGCCTTATCCGAATCCTCTTTCGCCTGAGAAAGGCAGTACTGGGCCAGTTCCGTCATGGCCTGGGAATGAAGTCCGCAGGTCAGCGCATGCTCAAAGCAGGAAAGAGAGCGGTGATATTCGCCGCACTGGGCGACACAGATACCGAATACCAGGGAAGCTTCTCCCCAGTCCGGATGCTCCGTGATGATCTTTTTCAGAGAGATGATGGCCACATCCGCGCCATCGTTATTCATATTGAAAAGAGCCCGGTTGTACTGACGCACCAACTGGTCCGCTTCTTCCGGGGGAAGGCGGAATACCACCAGGTCACGGGTGGTGATCTCCGGTATAGTCTGTCCTGCTGTTTTCCAATCCATAGGCTTTCCTTTTCGTCTCTATTCTTTTTCCAGTTCCGCAAGTATCGCGCCTCTGATCTCTCCCAGTAAATAGAGAGAGCCGATCACGTATACCGGCGAATGCATGCGCTTTGCCCGGTCGATGGCAATCTTCGCCGCCAGTTCCGGATCTTCTGTCGCATCCAGTTTTTCTTTAGCATTATACATACACGATTCCGAATTGTAAAACGCTTTCGACGCACGCAATGCCTGCTCCCAGGCCGCCTTTAATTCCCCGGCCGGCATAGCCCGTTTCTGGTTCGGCGTCACCAGCGTGATCCTCTCGATCGGAAGGCACCAGTTCTCGATCAGGATCGACAGCATTCCGCTGACATCCTTATCGGCCATAACGCCCATGATCACTTCGCAGGGCGGCATTCTCTTCAAAGACGGAAGTTCCCGGGTAAATTCCACAAAAGAAGTGATTCCCTGCGGGTTATGTGCTCCATCCAAAATAACCGGCGGATCTTCCGACACGGCTTCCAGACGGCCTTTCCACATGGTATGCGCAAGACCTTCTTTTCTTGCTTCTGCCGTAACAAAGTTTTTCATCGCAGTAAGTGCCAGCGCCGCATTTTCCAGCTGATAGCCGCCATGCATGCGGATATGATACGTCTGTCCTTCGAAAAGGAAATCCTGTCCATGCAGATCCTGATCGATACGTTTTGCGGAAGACGGGAAAACCCATGTCAGGGGCGCATGCTTTTCTTCAGCGATCTGCAAAAGCACTTTCCCTGCCTCATCGGCTTCTTCATCCGATACGGCGGACTGATGGGTATCTAACGCAAAAACCGGGCAGCCGTCCTTGATGATGCCGCCTTTTTCAGAAGCGATCTTTCCGAGGGTATCTCCCAGCCGGTCCATATGGTCATAGCCCAGAGCCGTGATCAGGGACGCTTCCGGTTTTCGGATCACATTGGTGGAATCCAGCCGGCCGCCAAGCCCTGTCTCCAGGACGACCACGTCGCAGTGCTTTTCGGCAAAATACAGGAAGGCCACGGCGGTGACCAGTTCAAATTCTGTCGGGTGTTCTTCCCCCTCTTGCAGGAGTTCTTTGACTTTTTCTTCAACCAGGGCGCTTAATCTGGAAAGGCTCTCCTGATCGATCTCGCCCTCAGCGTCGTTCTTCTCCCATAAAAGAAGGCCTTCCCGTCCTTCAATGATACGGATCCGTTCCGAAAAACGTTCCAGAAACGGAGATGTATAAAGGCCGACCCTCTGCCCGTCCCATGCCAGCATGGAGGCACAGTAGGCACTGACCGATCCTTTGCCGTTGGTACCGGCTATGTGAAATGCACGGAAGTGTTTTTCAGGATGAGAAAGCTTGTCTAAAAGCGCATTCATACGGGAAAGCCCAAGCTTGATCCCGAACTTGTTTGCCGTCTGTAAAAAGGCCGGAGCCGAATTATCGATCATGAAAGATCACGCCTCTTTCTTTTCCACTGTTTCTTCAGATCCGGCGGAAGCTTCCTTCTCGTCAGGCTTTTCTTTTTTAAAGATGAAAAGTTTACTGAAGATATAGTTGGCGACTACGACAAATACCGCGATGAAAAGTTTCACCAGGTATTTGTTGGTCACGTCAAAGCCCAGGAAGGAAAGGAACAGATCATCCTTCGGCATATTCAGTGCATTTTCCATCACCATAATGCTCAGAGAGAAAAGGCCCAGTTCAAATGCAAAGAATGTAAACAGGCGGGCCACAACGAAGCTGATGAACTCTTTAAGCACATTGCCCCTGGTGTGGAACACAAACAGTTTATTTGTCACATAAGCAAATACGATCGCTACGACCCAGGCGATGACATTGATAAACAGGTCAAAAAGATCGAAGTCCCATTTAAATACTTTTACCGGCCATTCGGCATCAATGAGCTTATCTAAAAGTGCGAAGGTAACAAGGTTTACCAAAGTGGTCAGAACGCCGAAAACAAAGTACCAGAACAGTTCCTGGAACTTCTTGTTCTTCATCAGTTTCTTCAGACCGGAAACTTCTTCTTTATTCTCGCTCATTTAGACTCTCCTTGGCTTTGCCTTTCTGCGGAAGGCATTTTTCTTTCTATAGACCAGAATGCCGATGATCAGCGCTTCAGCCACCGCTATACTAGCACAAACGATAAACAAATACAAAAAGAGGCTGCTTCTTGAATTGGACGCCCGGTACGGATACACATCCCCGGATGGATCCACCACATAGAAACGGGCTGATCCGTCTTCCGACTGCAGATAGGCAATTCGTGTGTCGTGGTCGCCGGAAATATACCCGTCGATCTCACTTGTGCCGTATGTGATCTTCGCCGAGGAAAAACCGTCCGGCACCAGTACGCCCACCGGTTTTTCCACTACGGTCAGGATCAAAGAAGACCGAAGCACCATCTTACCCGGTTCATACCGGCGCATGGTGTCCGTTTCCTGATTGTAGATATATAATGCCGGCTCCGATCCTTCTGTTCTGGCAAACAGAAGAACGCTCAGGATACCGTCTTTCCGGAAGCATGGAACTTCATTTCCATCCACGATACAGGTGGACTGATAGAAGTTCGCCGGGATCACCAGTGAATTCGGAAGCGGAACGAAATCATAATTGATCCCGTCCTTATCCGCAAACTGCACGTCTTCTATGATCAAGGAATCGCTCCGGTAGATCTCGATGGTGTAGACCTGCACCGCCTGCCCGTCTTCAGCCTGAACCGTGACCTTGGCGGTATTACTTCCGATGACCAGATTGGATTCACCTTCTATACTCACGGACGAATTCAGGTTATAGGGAACGGCGTTGATCGAAACGTCGGTAATATTCTTGGAAACGGTGGTGCGGTAATGGAAAATGCCCGGGTCGAATTCCGGCTCCAGTTTCAAAGATCCCATGCCCAGCGAAGAAAGGGTGGCATCTGAAGAAACCATGGCCTGTACAATAAAAGAACCTCCGGTGCCGGCGCCGGCAACAACACTCTCCAGCACACTGTCGCGAAGACCGGAAATACTTCCGAGCCAGGCTTTGATCTCACCTCTGGCGCCGGGAAGGACTTTAAAGCGGAGTGTGGCGACCACCACTTCGCTATCGCTGGAAAATGCAGTCTCACGTGCGCTGGATCTTGCAGCAGGATCATCATTGTCACCGGTCGAATTCTGAAGGATCGCCTCTTCCAAAACACTGTTTATCGCAGAAAACTTCACCGCATTTCCGCTTTCGCCCATTTCATATGTCAGTTCAAAATCCGGAATATCTCTTCCGATCTGCATATCGGAAAACTCAAGTGCCGCCGCATCATAGCCGACCTCGATGGGGCCGAAACGGGTAATGGACGGAAATGAACTGAAGGATACATCGAGGGTCACGTATTCGCCCTCTCTTGCCGATGCCTCACGGAATGCAAGATTTACCGTAACTCCTCCGGCCGCGCGCAAGGAAGCATGCGGAACCAAAGAAAGAAGCATGGTAAAAAGCAGAGAAAGACAGGCTATCCCCAGGAATATATTTGAACGTGTTTTCATATTTTACACAGCACCTAACGTCTGGACTATACTATTATCTGCCTGCATTATATAGGATAACCCCGTCTCTTGGCAAACATTTTACGGGGCTTTTCCGTATTCTTCCGGCATGGATTCATAAACCGGGATCACAAAGACAAAAGAGCTGTCCAGCATGTCCTGGGAAGCATATGCCGTGTAGTAGCGGACAGACTCATTGGAGGCCATCGAAATGTTCTGG
Source organism: Oscillospiraceae bacterium (assembly GCA_902802325.1). Classification (GTDB taxonomy): domain Bacteria; phylum Bacillota; class Clostridia; order Saccharofermentanales; family Saccharofermentanaceae; genus Scatonaster. The sequence goes on from CADCLV010000012.1 coordinate 28,413, forward strand.
GCATACTGGTGTTCATAAAGGCCGTCTTTATTGTCGATCAGGTCAAATTTCTGGAAGTACAGCGTATCCTGTCCGATCTCGATATAGCTCTTGGCGATCCACATCGCGCCGCCGCAGATGGCCTTTTCCGGGCTGTCCCAGGGAAGCAGGAGCGCCTCCTCATCCTTCGTGATCTTCTTCTCCTCCGGTTTGGAACCGTATTTCGCATACTTGGCGCCATTGATCAGGGCACCGTCTTTCACCGACGGATCCGGGGTGGATCCGATGTTGTAGAAATTGAAATATCCTTCATATCCCGGAAGCGTACCATGAGCCAGCTTTGACTCGCCGTCTCTTCCCATTTCCTGGATGATACGGCTCGTAAGGAAATAAGGAGATACATTCGCTTTCTTTCCGGCTTCCAAAAGGATCTCGTTGTAGTTCGGATCATCTGAATCCAGGAAAGAATTCTTCGTCACGGCAGATATGCCCTCCAACGTGTGGACACGTTCATCGAAAGAGAGTTTTTCGAACTGAAATACACCTGTCGGTGTCAGGAAATTTCTCGGATCCATGAAATAAGCGACCACTTCCCGTCTTGCCGCTTTCCAGGATTTCCCGTCATAGACCGGACTTCCCGGCTTGACCCAGTCTGGGTTATAGGTGGAGCTGGCAAGGCTTCTGCTTCCCTTATCTTCGTTATTCAGTACCTCAGTAAAATCCATATTGGTCCGGAATGCCTCGAATTGGTATTTCGGGTGAAGACTGTGAAGAAGCCACAATCCGTCAGCATACGATTCCGGGAACTGCGACAGTGTATTTTTCCGGAAGCCTTCGCTGTCCTGTCCCTTTAAAAGATACAGCCGGTAGGTCCGTGTCGCGCCGTCAGCCGAGGTGACAGTCACTTCCAGGTTGTTTTCCCCGTCCTGGACCTCCACTTTTTCACCGTCAAAATTCGGAACCATCGCCCCGCTGTTTGAGATCTGCACCTTCGCGCTATATCCCTCGATGGAAGTAAAGCGGATGCCCACCTCGGACAAACTGTCACCAACGATTCCGTAGTCAAAGGTCTTCATGTCAAATTCCGGATAGATGGCAATATCTTTTCCATCCTGTCCTGTAAATGCAAGCTCCGTCAGATAGCCGTTCAGCGGAAGGAACGTCAGACTGGCTTTCGTAAACTCCACATCTTTTCCATCTTCGTTCCGGCAGGTCACCGGCATATCTTTTTCCTCGTCCGTGACAGACGCAGAAGGACGGGGCGTCGGTACCGGACCGACATCACTTAACACTGCCATGTAGCCTGTCTCTTCTGAAAGCGCCACTTCTTTACTCTGCACCAGCGTATAGTCGATCTCAGCCACTGAGGGAGCAGAATTCCCGCTTCTTCTGATCCGCACGAAAAACGCATTGGGGGCAGTCTCCGAACCTTCATCCGGCATCAGTACCTCGTCGTCCTGACGAAGTGCCCGAAGCACCTCATAGTCGACGTTAAGAAGATCGTTCATGCCGATCAGGTTGCCGTAACGGTCATATATCGAAGCGGAAACATCTGATGACGCTTCCAGAAGATTGACGTAAGCATTTCGTTCTTTGGCATCCAGTGTGTACCAGGATTCCTGCGTACCTGCCTCGATCCGGGAAGGTACTACGCTGTCATTTTCCAGTTCCGTAAATGCGGGGATCATGACTCTTCCTCCGGTCAGTACCTGTCCCCGGCCATCCGAGGTGCGAAGCAGTATCACGATGTCGTGTTCGCCCGGGATCTCTCCAAAGGTATCCCATTCCATAGTGAACTTCACCTGTCCGGATACCGAAGGCACGTGGATCTCACCCGGACGAAGGGAGCGGTCCACAAAGAAATCCGCCCGCATCTCTTTTCCGTCCACACTCATGGTCCCATCGATCCGACGGATACCGAAAGCATACCCTTCCTCGTTCTGAAGCGGGCTTAAGATCTGCACTCCCCCGCAGGATGTTCCTTTTTTGTCGGAAAAGCCGGAAAGCGGCGCGTAGGCCGGGTCCACATCACTTAATATCTTTTCCACTGCATACCGGCGGGAACCGTTTTCCAGAAGCGGATCGATCTTTTCTGTGGAAAAAGCATCGTTATATGCCACGCAAGCCAGATCCGCTGCGAAATCCGCATCGGATTTTTCCGACAGAAGATAGTCATGGGATGTAAACTGGTTTTCTACAAAATCACTGACACTGAAATGTCCCATCTGCACTTCTCTTTCCCAAAAAGGAAGTGCGGATTCGGTGTTTGTCAGAACGGCGGTACGATACATGGCATCTTTGGCATCTGCCGACAGTGCTTTTTCCTTATCCAGACTGATCAGCGCACTGCTGATCACACCTAAAAAGATAAGGCCCACGACTCCCGTGATAATAGCCAGTGCGATATAGAGTTTTCGGAATCGGTCTCCCATGCGGCTCCTTATTTACTGATCTCGTCCAATGTCATGCCATAGGGCGGCACAAAATGTGCCAGGTAATACTCCGCCTCTTCGCAGTTCAGCTGATGGATCGATTCCTCGATACTTTCTTTGGCAGAGCGGAACTCATCGTTATATGCCTTTTCTTCCATCAGGCACTTGATAAAAGCAGAAAGGCGGTCCGCTGCCTTCACCAGACGGTGTACTTCTTTTCTTTTTTCATCGCTCAGATCCGGAAGCAGCATATCACTGTAATCCACCTTGAGTTCGTCCGGGAGCAAAGCCAGAAGATTTTCCGCAGCCTGGGCTTCCACCTCTTTATACGCAGTCTTCAGTTCTTTGTTCTTGTACTTGATCGGCGTCGGCATATCGCCGGTGATGATCTCGGAAACATCGTGATACAATGCTTCTCCCATAGTCAGAAACGGATCGACGGGATCAAGCTTTAAGATCCGGTTATGGATCAAAGCAAGAGAATGGGCAATCACGGCCACATCAAAGCTGTGTTCTTTCAGGTTCTCCGTGCGGGTATTTCGCATCAGTCCCCATCGCTGGATATACTGCATCCGGTCCAGCATGGCATAGAAATTGTATTGTTCTTCCTTGTTCTCCATTTTTCTTTTTCCTTTTCTTATCAGATCCAGTAGATCTTTTCATAGCAGGCCGTCGCATAGGAATCGGTCATGCCGGAAATATAATCCACTACGATCTGTACGTCATTGGCACCCTTGATGGGGTAATCGCGGGTATATTTGGCAATATCCCGGAATACCGTATTATTGGAGCGTGCCGCTTTTTCCTTGTCCTGCATAGCGCCCATCAGGCCTTCGAAAAGACCTTCCAGGGCATTCTTAATGGTATTTTCGTAGCGTCTGATCTTTTCGGAACGGTAGATCTGCGCCACATTCTCTTCCAAAAGCTCCTTCATAGCCTGACCGGCCTCATCAGAAAGCCGGATCTCATCCTTATCCAGGCTGTTATGGATCAGGTTGCGGACCAGTGTATTGATGATCTGGGAGTTGGTGCTTCCCAGCGTAGAGGTTATGGCACGGGGAATATCCTCCATTTCCATAATGCCGGCCATGCAGGCATCCTCAATATCTCTTCCGATATAGGCGATCTTATCGGAGATCCGGACCACACATCCTTCCAGTGTACTGGGTTTTGAAGATAAGGCCTGCTTCGGATCCAGAATCAGTTCCGTCGGTTTCTCCCTGAAAGGCGAAATAATGTATTCACTATAGGTCTCACCACAGTGGGAAACGATACCGTCGCGAACCTCAAAACTCAGGTTGATCCCCTCCGGTTTTCCGTTAGATCTTTCAGCCAGAAGATCCACGACCCGAAGGCTCTGGAATTCATGCCGGAAAATCATGTCGGGATCATATTTCTTCGCACAGTTTTCCAGAACTTTCTCTCCGGTATGACCGAAGGGAGCATGTCCCAGATCGTGCCCCAGTGCAATGGCTTCCACCAGATCCAGATTGAGATTCAGTGCTCTGGCAATAGTGGTAGCGATATATTTCACATAGATCACGTGTTCCAGTCGGGAGCAGATGTGGTCATTTTTCGCATTAAAGAAGACCTGTGTCTTATGGCGGAGACGGCGGAATGCCTGAGAGTAGATGATACGTCCGGTATCCCGTTCAAACGGAGAGCGCACCGGGCAGGGTTCTTCTTCCCTCATCCTTCCGCGGCTGTTCTTTGTCTTGAAAGCATAAGGCGACAAATATTTTTCCCGTTCATCACGAAGGATCGTCAGCAGTTCTTTATCCCGAGGATTCTCGAATGCCGGGGTCTTCTCCGAAATATGCGAAAATGCAGCGGGAAATTCTTCAAACAGCGATGGTTCCTGATGGTCCATGGTCGTCGCCTCCTTTCACTAGCATCTTTTAGTATAGCACGATTCTCCTTAATCGCACTTTTTCAGGCCGGATTTATTGAGAAGCATGTTCTTCTTCATGCCGTCAAAATCCACGCAAACCAGCGCATCTCCGGCCACCTTCTCGCAGGATACCACGATTCCCTCGCCAAAGCGCGGATGATTCACGCGCATCCCTTTGCCGATGGTTTCCGGTGTAAAATCCGATGTGGAGGAAGCTTCTGAAGCCTTCTTCTGAAATACCGGAACATAGGGCTTGGAAGTATTGTTTCCGGCTCCTTCCGGCATCGCGCTGACACTGATCCGGCCGGCTCCATATCCGCCGAAATCTCTTCCTCCGGAGTTTCCGTATTCCCTGGCATACTTGGGATTTTGTGTTTCCTTCGGTACTTCCTGCCGCTTGCTGGCAATGGGATTTAAGTATTCTCTCGGGATCTCTTTGAGAAATCTCGACGGCATCAGATTCGTTGTCTTTCCAAAAAGCATACGGCTTCTGGCAGACACGATCGTCAGTTTCTTCTTCGCACGGGTGATCGCCACATACATCAGACGGCGTTCTTCCTCAATGCCGCCTTCTTCATCCAGCGCACGGGCGCTTGGGAAGATCGTCTCATCAGCACCGACCAGGTATACAGAAGTAAACTCCAGACCCTTCGCACTGTGAATGGTCATCAAGCGGACAAACTCTTCGGAATCATCCGCATTATCTCCTTCCGAATACAATGCCGCATTCTGCAGATACGCACCCAGAATACCGGTCAGGTCCGCGCCGAAACTAGGTTCATCTGCCAAAAGAGCTGCTTCCGCCGGATCACTTTCCGGCAGATTCATGGACTGCTCGATCTCAGCCTTTCTCCGGGTCTCAAATTCCACTGCTTCAGAAAGAAGTTCTTTCAGGTTCTCCACACGGTCGACCATTTCACCCTTCTTCTCTCTTTGCTCGATGATTTCTCCGACAATACCTGTCTTATCCTGCACATATTCGATATATTCCGAAAAAGATGCCTGATCTTCACTTAAGACTTTCCGAAGATCATCGATCAGCATGGAAAAATCATAAAGTTTTCCGGCCGCCCGGGAAAGCTCAGGATACATTGCCGCTTTTCTGCACACTTCCAGAGCCGAGATCTGCTCGCTTTCCGCGATAGCCAGGATACGTTCCACACTGGCATCGCCGATACCACGCTTCGGCACATTAATGATTCTTTCAAATGCATAGTTATCCGCATCCGAGTAAATGAGACGAAGATAGGCAAGCACATCCTTGATCTCTTTTCGGTCATAGAACCGCATGCCGCCATAGACACGGTACGGGATCCCTTTTTCCCGAAGCGCCGACTCAATGGTACGGGATAAAGAGTTCATACGGTAAAGAATCGCCACTTCGTTATAAGGTACTTCTCCGGATTCCGCTTCCCGTCTGATCCTTTCAGCGCAGTAATAGGACTCGACACCATGGTGGTCTGCCCAGAGGAACGTGATCTTTTCTCCGGTTTCCCCGTTGGTTCGAAGCTGCTTGTTCTTTCTTTTCTTGTTATTGGCGATGACGGCATTGGCCGCGTTCAGAATCGTCTCGGTGGAACGGTAATTCTCCTCCAGCTTAATGACCTCGGCATCCTTGAAATCCTTTTCAAAATCAAGGATATTCCGAAGATCCGCGCCACGGAAAGAGTAGATGGACTGGTCATCGTCACCGACAACGCAGAGATTTCTATAGCGCTTTGCCAGAAGCTGGATCATCATGTACTGGCAGTGGTTCGTATCCTGATACTCGTCTACCAGGATATAGCGGAACTTATCCTGATACATGGTCAGGATATCGGGATTCTCCTGGAAAAGCTTGACCGAATAATAGAGGATATCGTCAAAGTCCATGGCATCATTGGCCTTGAGCTTATCGTTATAGCGGCGGAAGATCATGGCGATCTTCTGGCGGCGGAAATCCCCGCCGGCTTCCTTTTCAAAATCCTCCACCGACATCATGTCATTCTTGGCTTTGCTGATCACGCCCTGGATCATACGGGGTGCAAAGAGCTTGTCGTTCAGTTCCATCTCCTTGATACACTCCTTGACCACCTTCAGCTGATCATCGGTATCCAGGATCGTGTAGGCCTGCGTATACCCCAGAACCTCTGCGTGTCTTCTTAAAATACGGGCAAACATGGAGTGGAAAGTTCCGACCCACATATTCCGGCCCACATCACCGATCAGACCGGAAAGACGTTCACGCATCTCATTGGCAGCCTTGTTGGTAAAAGTAATCGCCAGAATATTTGACGGAAAGATCCCCCGCGCCTGGATCAGGTATGCGATACGATAGGTGATCACGCGGGTCTTGCCCGAACCTGCACCTGCCAGGATCAGAAGCGGCCCTTCATCATGCAGCACCGCCTTCTTCTGTTCTTCATTCAATTGTGCAAGCAGATCTTCCATTGGTTCCTCCCGCGCGGATATATGTTTCAGTGTAGGTCTGCATTATACTCCAACTGAAGTCCCATTTCTAGGACAGCATAAAGCCCCGGCATCCCAGAAATCCGATATTTTTTCTGATATTTTATTCAAATATTTAAATATTTTATCATTCGGTTTACATTATTCGGGATTTCTGCTATTGTGTTGCAGTAATAATATATATTTATATGCAGACAAAAATTTTTTGGACAACTTTGAATGCAACGGAGGAACTGACTTTATGTATCGTAAATTGCTTTCCCTTTTTACGTCGCTTATCCTTGTCGCTTCTGCCATCCCGCTTTTCGGAAGCATGGTACGGGGTGCCACAGCATCAGATCTGTATGAGACTGCGATAAAGAATGGCCAAGACAGCTTCAGTGTGACACTGGAGTGCAACGGAAGAGCATTGACCGACGGCTCGGATATCCAATACGGAGATACGATCGTCTGCTCGCTTTCCTGGAAATTCCCGGACAAACCTATCCTCGAGCTGACTCCTGGCGATTCTCTCACCTACGATCTTCCGTCCAATATGAATTTCGAAACCAAATCGGATACCATTTACGATAAAACAAAACCGGTCGGTACATTCACCATCAGCGGTCATACGATCACGATCACATATACAGATCCGGACTTCTGTGCACAGAATGACCGTGTCGGTAACCTGTCCTTTTACGGTTCCATCGAAGCCGATCCGAATCCGAATCAGGATCCGGACCCGATCGTGATCTCTTTTAAAGGGAAAGCAGATCTGACACTGAATGTGTCCCATGCCCCGGTTACTGCCAAGCTTGAGGTGGATAAGATCTTCCATCCGCTCGATCCCGTAAATCATATTTATTCCTGCCTGATTCCGATTACCGCCACCGGAAATCAGAACAATCTCGTGGTAACTGACACTATGTGGCCGGGTATGGAAATCTACGGCGATGCGCCGAAGGTGTATGCCGATTCCACCCTCAGGACACCCTACACCAACTGCACGGAGTTTAAAGATGACGGCGGAAGTGACCACCGCACATTCACCGGAAAGATCAATTCCCTCCGTGACGGTCAGACTGTATATCTCTACTATGAAGTCAAAGTCAGAGATGAAATGTACGATAATCAGCAGGCGCAGGCATGGATCGATTCCCAGAGTGCAGAGTGGCAGTCCTATTATCCGAATGGCTACGAAGGAACGATTTCCAACCGTGTTTCCGTAAAAAGTGACCAGTACCCGAATGGCGCTACCAAGCTTTCAGAGATCTACGGGGCCGGTTATCAACTGAAAAAGTGGCGTGCCGCTCCTCTCGTTGACCAGGCAACCGGTGTCGATGAGCTGGAACTGGGCTATATCCGCTGGCAGCTCTTTATTAATCCGATCTTTAAGAGCACGATCACACAAGGATATATCATGGATACGCTTCCGGCAAATTCGTCTTTCGATGAGCCCAGCATTTCTTTCCATGATCCCTACTGGAACGAGCTGAATTTTTCCGATTACGTAACCTACACGGTGGATAAGACAGCAGGCACCGTCCGCTTTGATTTCAAACCGGAACTGATCGCGGAATTAAAGACCCGCACAGAAGGTCTTTATATCGAATACCGCACCCATGTAGATAAGCAGACGGCCCAGCAATTCGAATATAAGAACACGGCTACCCTTTATTATAACGGTGAAGCGCCGGAAAAGCGCGAGGATGCCCTGACTCTGGACAGGCCGTCCGAGCTGCAAAAGTATGTTCTTTACGATGCCGGCCGTGCGCCTTATGCCCAGTACACCATTGTCGTCAATCCGATGGCCATGGATCTGGATCCGAACAGCGACGACCTGATTCTTTCAGATACCATGGGCGAAGCTCTGGATCTGGTAGTAGATTCCATCACCATTGACGGTCAGGCTGCATCATCCGGCGATGTTTCCTTCGACCCTGCATCCCGTACCTTCACTTTGAAGCTTAAAGATGCGACCCGCTACATTATCAAGTACAATGCCCGCGTCAATCTGGCGCCGAACGAGGATCCGAATACGCTGAATGCTGCGAACTCCACCAACACCTGCGAACTGGTAGGCGTCATCACGAACGGCACCGACAATTCTGCGGAACTCCATTCGAAGGTATATAACATGGCGGCAAGTTCGTCTTCGCAAGTCGGATATGCTTCTTTCAGCGTGATTAAACATGATGAAGCTTCGACAACGAAGTTCCTCTCCGGTGCCACATTTGAGGTCTCCTCCGCAACCGTCAAAGACGGCAAGGTCACCGGTACCACTTCGATCGACAGTCAGACCACCGGTACCAACGGCAAAGTCACTTTCGAATCTTTGACCCGCGGTACGTTCTACCGTTTCACCGAGACCTCCGCCCCGGACGGCTACGAACTGGACGATACACCTTTCTTCGTTGTATTTGCCGAGACATCTACTTCGACCTATCCGTCCACAGTCACATATGGAGAAAAAGATTATCCGGTCATGGTGATCGACTTTAACCGTTCTTCTTATGACCAGTACGTTTCCAATGCACCGGAAAATACAACTCCCACTCCGCCGGCAAGCGGAAATGTGACGACTCCGTCAAGCAGCACCTCTGAGACGACCGTCGGAACAAGCGCGACCACACCTTCTTCGAGTGAGACCGTACCCACTTCTACAGAAAGCAACGGAACCACCGCCACTCCTTCCGAAACCACGATGGCGCCCTCCGAAAGTACACAGGCTCCTTCCGAGACTACATCGGATGTGCAGGGTGATGAAAGAGACAAGCTGAAAGAAGATGGCACTTCCGAAACCACCTCCGCTGTAAAAGCTTCCGGAAGAATCATCAAGACCGGTGAGGCAATCAGTATTCTGGCCATTATCGGCGCCGGCATGACGGTCCTTTCCTTCGCTGTCATTCTGTACCTGCAGAAGAAAGACCATGCAGAAGAAAAGTAAGATCCCACAGTGCATTTTCAAAGAAAAAGACCGTCCTGTCTGAGGCGGTCTTTTTGTATGCTTTCTTTTCGAAAAACGAAATCTTATTTCTTGATTTCCTCTGCCAGATCACTGATCTTATCCATGGTCGTTTCATAGGTCTCTTTCAGGAAGCGGAGTACCGGTTTATCCATCCACATACGGAAAATGAACCCGGCCCGGATCAGCTGGCTTTCCTTATACTGACCAATACGCTCCTTGATCTCTTCATAGTGCATAACAAGCTGCTTTTGCTTTGCAAACTTCTTCACTGCCAGCGCAAACTTGGTGGTGTGGGCCAGATCCAGCACAAAGACGCCATAGAAGAATCCGATAAAGAAGGAGAAAGCCAGATTGTTGGACAGCCATTCCAGTGCCGCCAGGATGTGCGGATGGATCAGGAAATAATAGATCGCGCCAAGTACGGACCACATGAAGGAATATAAAGGACAGATCAGCCCCTGGATATTTCCCCACTGGTCGGTATAGTCCCAAAGCCGTAAGCGGAAATACTTAAGAAGGAACCAGCCGCCGATATATTCCACTACGGTCATTACAACCATCATAAGAAGAAAAAGCATCAGTTTTTCCAGTACCGGGTTTCCGAAATCGAACCTTTTTTCCTGGGAGGCGATAAGATACAGGCACACAAGTCCGAAACCGTATACCGGTAAATAAGGTCCGGAAAGAAAGCCCGGGTTGACCCATTTATGCTGGGACACAAAACGCCGGTAGAAAAGCTCGATCACCCATCCGGTCAGGCTTCCCATAAAAAACAAAAATGCCAGAAGAAGAATAAAAGACATATGCCTCCTCCTTACCGTAAGATAAGTTTCATCAGAAGATTATCCCGGGCAAAGACCGCCACACGGGAATTCTCCACATCCCGGAAAAACGTGTAGAGCGCCTGGCTGCTGTCGAGGGTGGCGTAATGGCGCATCATGGCCGAATAGGTCGCTTCAAAAAGCGCATCGTCTTCTTTTATGATCGAAAGATACAGCACCAGCGGATACGCCTCCGAGGCTTCCTCTTCCGAAGAAGCTTCCCCGGACATAATGTTGTAGGACGTATTGAGGAAACCGTCATTATAGATCTTCTCTGCGACCCAGGCGTATCCGGAAGAATCCAGTTCTCCGATCTCCGCCAGATACACCATCACATAAAGTGACGGCACCAGCTCCACATTCATTTCACTGCCGGTGTAGTAAGCATACTCGCCATTTTGCATATACATCCACGCATAAAGCGGAAGCGTGTCGGAGATCTTCCCGCCTTTTACGATCTTCACCAGCTCGTCGAATTTATCCTTTTGCTCCGGGAAAAGCACTGTGGCGCGGCGGAGTGCTTCCAGGTCCAAAGACGAAAGCTCGATCCCCTCCAGCGACACCACGCCTGTAGGTTCGGTCTCTTCTTCAGGTATCGGCGTCACCATGGACTTTTCCGTCACCGGAACCGGAGTGGGTCGGGCCATCTGATCCGCTGCCTTATAAGCAGTCTGAAACTCAGATGCATAAAGCTTCGATGTCAGAGCTTCGATCCTGTCCAGAAGAGCTGAATCTCCCCATTTATCGTAGTAATTCATCAGTGCCCGGAGATAACGGTATGAAGAAGTCATGGAAACCGGCGCCTCCTCCTGCAATAGCTTGACCGGATCTTCGTAGGATTCGCGTTCCGCCTTCACCTCTTCACTTTCATTTGGATCCTCCTTCACTATATACGAGCGGAGAAGTCCGTTATCCATCACAAGATCCTGCTCGATGGCTTTCATCAGGGTCTCCGCCTGACTTCTCTTTCCGTCCACAACATAAGATTCCAGAAGAAGGACCTGATCCATTGAATCCACATACCGGGACTGCATCTGCGGAACGCTTCTCGTAGTGCCCGGAATAATGTACCAGGACAGCACCCACGGATCTGTGCCACGGTCTTCCATCAGAACTTTCGCTGTTCTCGAAAACATATAACCGGTGTGGATATCACTATCCAGAGTCACCTGTGACATTTCCGATGTCATCTTAAAATCTTTCCGGTCTGTATCTTTTTTCTTTCCAAGTATCCCGCTTCTTTGAACCAGGATGACACCTGTGACGATCACGGCCACCGCTCCCGCCGCGATCCCGCTGATGGTCAGTATCTTCTTGAGTTTGTTATTACTGTACTTTACCGAGGTCAACGCCGGCATAAGACTTTTCTCCTTTTCGAAAAACGCGAAATACGCTATAGTTATTGTATCACTTATCGGGAGGAACAAGATGCACGTAGCCGGAATCGTCGCTGAATACAATCCTTTTCACGAAGGTCATCTCCATCTGATCCGGAAGATCCGGGAAGAACTGGGAGATAAGACACCGGTCGTCATCATCATGAGCGGCGAGTTCGTCCAGCGTGGGGAACCTTCTTTGATCGACCGCACCTCCCGCACCTGTGCCGTCCTTTCCTGCGGCGCGGACCTGGTATTTGAACTTCCTTTCACCTTTTCATGTGGATCCGCCGACCGTTTCGCACACGGCGCCATCCGTTCACTTATTGAAAGCAACGGCATCACGGATCTGTACTTCGGTGCCGAACACGATTCTCTTTCTGATCTTTCAGAGATTGCACGGATCGACTTTGAAAAAGAAGAATCTTTCCAGTTAAAGCGCGATGAACTCTTAAAAGAAGGTCTTCCTTATGCGGCCGCCTGGGAAGGCGCGGCCCTTTCTGTACTTTCTTCTTCGGAAAATGCACTGTCGCCGGGATTGTTTTCTTCTATTGTCGGGAAACCGAATAATCTTCTGGCCATCGCTTATCTTAGAGAACTTTTTTCATCGGAAAGCAGCATCACTCCCCACCTGATCGTGCGGGAAGGATCGTATTCCGACCCGAATCTCCAAGAAGGTGCTTTTCCCAGTGCTACCGCCATCCGTGAACGCATCCGCTTGCATCTGATTTCAGGCGGAAAATCGAAGCTTCTGTCTCACCTGGATGAGCTTCGTCCGTACCTTCCGGATGAAATGCTTTCCGAGATGCTCCATCTCTGGCACGGTTCCACCCGTCCTATGGGGGAAGACGCTCTTCTTTCCTCTGCGCTTCCGATCCTTCGAAGCATGTCTTCAGATGATCTTTGCGGATATGCCTATATGGGAAATGGTCTGGCCGGCTATTTAAAAAATGCGGTCAGCCGACTCCACTTTGATCCGAATACGGATCTGCCCTCTCTTTTCCGAAAAAAGATCGCGACAAAGTGCTTTTCCTATACAAGGATCATGCGTGCTATCTCCTCCCTGGTCATCGGCCAGAAAGAAGAAGATCTCCTAAAGCTTTCTAATCCCTGCTATCTTCGTCTTCTGGGTTTTTCCGAAAGGGGCCGTGGCGTATTAAAAGAAATGCGTTCCGCCTCCACCCTTCCGATCCTGTCCCGTGCTTCAGACGCATTTCACCACGGAAAAGATCCGGTCTTTTCCCGTATGGATGAACTGGACCGCGTAAGTCATGACTGGTGGACGCAAATTGCCCGCGGCACATGGGAAGAGGATTTTCATCAGGAAGTGATCCAGTTTAAGAGAAATAAGCTTTACCGCTGATCTTTAATGCACACTATACACAACACAATTTACGGGTAAATCGCAGATAGAAAAAAGAGGGGAAGCAACTTGCTTCCCCTCTTCTTGTTTGACTTCTAAATTGACCTTTCAGTCAGCGCCGTTTAGGATTCGTGATGTTCCTTTTTACGCTTCAGAACCAGTGTAACCACAACGCCCAGGCCTGCAATGATCAGTGCCAGTGCCGTCCAGGTGACTCTCATGTCAGCCTTATCACCGGTCTTGACTACGTGTCCGCCCGGTCTGGTTGCCGAGTCAACAACTTCGAACTCTACCGTTACAGAAGAACCGTCTGTGTAGGTTACTCTTACGCGGTGTACACCGAGTGTGAGAGAATCTACGTACTCGGATGCCAGCTCAACTGTGCCGTCCGGATTGACCTTATACTGGCCCTTCGGTACCGACTTGCCGTCTACGACTACCGATTCGATTTCCTTCGGACTTGCCGGAGTCGGGATCTTGGAAGATTCCGTTGTCGGGGCTTCTGTCTCCGATGTGGTCGGTTCAGTTGTATTTTCAGAAGGCGGCAATGTCGTCTCGGTCGTCTCTTCTGTCTGCTTTGTCGGCTTTTTGGTCGGTGCCGCCGTTGTTTCTTCCGAAGTGGTCTCGGAAGAAGACTCGGAAGAGGACTCAGAAGATTCGGAAGATTCCGAAGACTCCGAAGAAGTAGTCGGTTCAGTGCTCTTGACGTATACATCGTGGAAGACAACTTCCGTCTCCACATCCTTCACGATCGTGATGCCAGGTGTGGTCTTTCCATCACCCGGAGTACCGGATACTTCGTAAGTCACGGTAACAGTCGTACCATCGATATCGCAGAGCGACTCGGTTACTGTATAGTCTTCACCGGCAACAAGGTTCGGGATCACGGCCTCGTAGGTCATCTCTGCAACCTTCTGGAACTTACTTGTATCGCCCAGAGTTCCTGTCCATACCGGCGTACCCGTTGAATCCTTTACCGTAAAGGTCAGGTTCGTAAGGTCATTTTCAGTTACCGGACCTGTGATCGTCTTAGTCAGCTTGATCGATCCTTTATCCGTCACAACCTGTGACTTCTCGTACTTATCCACGATCGTCATTTCAGTGGTCGCGCCGTTAGTGACAGCAACCGCAGATGTGGTATCGCTGCCGTTGTATGTTACGCCCTTGAATACATAGCCCGGAATCTCAGTATTTGTCTCGGTAACGGTATATTTGCCTACCGAAACATTATCAAAGGTCTTCGTGTATGTCTTGGTCGTATCATCGTATACGAAACCATCACTGAATGTCAGTTTCACTTCAGTGTCGCTAACATTTCCGTTGGCATCCAGCCACTTTCCGCCTTCCGTCTCAACGGTAAAGTACAATGCACCGTCAGCCTCATTTTTCGTTATATTCTCTCCATCGAAGCTCTTTGTGACCTTCAATGTACCCGTCTGAGCCGGATTCTTGGTGTAGACATCCTTCAGTTCTGCCTTATCATTCAGGTTGTCTGCACTCAGAGTAACAGAAGGAGCAGATGTGACAGAAGCACTGGCATTCAATGTGTAACCAGGAACTGCACTGTTCGTTTCGGTTACTTCATAGGTACCAAGCGGCAGGCTCGAGAATGTCTTGCTGTAGATGCTGCTTGTGCCTTCCTGAGTAAAGCCTGCATCCTTCATGGTGAAGGAAGTAGCCGTATCTGTCAGGCTGCCATCTGCTGCTACATACTTCGTTACTGTCTGACCGTTTTCAACGATCGTTGCCTTCACCTGGAAGGTCAGTTCTTTCTCGAACTCATCCTGTGTCAGGCCTTCACCGTCGATCGTCTTCTCGATCTTCAGACTGCCGGTAGGTGCTGTCACCTTCTTTGTGTTTTCAAAGGCCATACCGGAAACCGTGGTTCCTGCCTTTGTAATCTCTGTGACTGCAGTCAGCTTGCCCTTCGTCGAAGTAACCGTAACGGTAACTGTATAAACTGCACTGTCGTAGGTTACACCGGATTCACTTCCTGCCACCTCAGACACGGTATAGGAATACGTACCTGCCGCTGTAAAGCTCAGGGCGTCGAAGGTTACAGAACCGTCTGCCGCATTGCCCTTAGTCTGCGTGTCAGTACCATTCGTCAGTTTGAAAGAGAACTCATCTGCAGAGAGTGTCAGAGGATTGCCATTCTCATCTACGAGTGTCTTCGTAGCAGTCAGGTTCACCTTCACCGGCTTGCTGGTGTAGTCGTCCTCGAAGTCCACAACCGTGGTCTGGTTCTTTTCGACAGAAGCCGTAGCTTCGTCGTCTTTTGTTGCCGTACCGTTGTTGATCGTGTATTTCACAACCACATCGTTACCATCGATATCCTTAGTCGATTCAGTAATGGTGTAATCACCGGTCTTGATATTGTTCAGTTCAAGAACATACTGACCATTGGCATCTCTTGTAAATCCACCTTCGCCGATGGTGAAGGTCTTCGATCCGTTCGTTTCACTTGCATACTCAGGACCGGAGATAGTGAACTTCAGAAGTCCATCTGCTTCTTCCGGTGTTACCGATCCCTTGATGGTCTTTGTGATCTTCAGAGTTCCGGTATCCGGACCCACCTTCTTGGTGTTACCAAATGTCATGGAAGAGACAGAAGATCCGTTCTTCGTAATGGCTGTGGCCGCTGTCAGCTTGCCGGCATTTTCTCTGACGGTTACAGTCACAGTATAAACTGCATCGTCATAGGTCACACCGGAAGCGCTTCCTGCTACCTCAGATACGGTATAGGTGTAAGTGCCTGCAGATGTAAACGTCAGTGCATCGAATGTTACGGAGCCGTCTGCCGCATTGCCCTTAGTCTGACGGACTGTAGATCCTTCCTTCAACTCAAAGGAGAATTCATCAGCTGTAAGTGTCAGCGCACCACCGTTCTCATCTACGAGTGTCTTCGTAGCAGTCAGGTTCACCTTCACCGGCTTGCTGGTGTAGTCATCCTCGAAGTCCACAACTGTGGTTCCGTTCTTTCCTACAGAAGCAGCTGCTGCATTACCGGTTGCAGAAGTACCGTTGATCGTGTATGTCACAACTACATCGTTACCATCGATATCCTT